>NZ_CALIBF010000030.1 GCF_938045465.1 uncultured Campylobacter sp. | reverse complement strand
GGAGTGTAACGGAGAGGTTACACTCCTTTCTTATATTTACATTTATTACGCGGGGATGTGCCCCGCGCGTGAAACGACAAGGAGGGCGGTTATGCAGCTCGATGCGCGGCTGGCGGCAATCGCAGCGCTTGTTCCGCACGGAACGGCACTGGCGGACATCGGCGCTGACTTCTGAAGCAGGCATTTTTGCGGTATCTGCGCTCGCCTTGGAAGCGGGCTTTTTCGCATCGTCCGCGTCCGATTTCTTAAAAGCGGCGAGTTTGCTGTAAATGCTCGGTTTTTCGCCGTCCGCACCTAGCTTGGCGCCGTCAAACTCACTAGAATTTTCCGCGCCGCATAACCTTGCGGGGTTGAATTTTATCCACGCTATGATTAGCAAAATCCCCGAAAATGCCGTTACCAGCGACGCTGCGATTAGATACGGCAGAGCGAGGATTACGCCTATTTTAGCTAGCGCGCCCAATGCCGCTTCGCAGGGCCACGTCACGGACACCACTATGCCGTAGATTTTAAATAAATCCACGCCGCTAAGTGTGGCTAGGCGGCAGTTTAATACGCCCCAGATTATCACCGCTGCGCACGTCGAAAGGACGTAGAGCAGGGTGTAGAGTAGACCTAGCATCGCGCCCTCTTTTAGCGCTACTACCATGGCGCAGTAGCACAAAATCGCGACGATCGGGATACTTTCTATCAGTCTATAGGTCTTAACGAAGCGCACGCCTAGCGCCTTTTCTAGGCAAACGAAGCAGTCGTAAAATATCGCTAGTGTCGCTAGCAGCGCTAAAACTCTAAAAATCGCGACCGCGTCCTCGTCTATGCTGCTTACGCCCACCGTGCCGCTTACGCCGATGCCTAGCAAAATCACGGCACCTAAAACTCCGCGGAATTTCGCCTTGCGAAGTAGATCTTGCTTTGAAATTTCTTTCATTTTTATCCTTTGAATTTTCTAAATTTACGCGCTATCTTGCGGCTTTGCTGCTGCGGCGGCGCGCTTGACATTGCTATATAACAGCGCGGCTTTGGACGTTGCGGTTTAGACTTGCAAAAGGCGTGGTCGCCGCAAAACGAAAGCGCTTCGGCTTAGGCGAGCTTTTCTATCTTGCTCCAAGCTAGCAGATGCACGATGCCGGTTATTATGAGGGCGGCAAACGGCAAAAATTCCTTCAACGATGTGATGACTAAAGCCGCAACCGCATCGTCAGTTTGCGGCTTGGAATTAGCCAAGCCGAAGGGTCCCGCGCCGCACAGTATATTTAGCGCTAAAAACCCCACGCAGAGCCACACGTAGATCCGAAAGGTCATCACGCCGCTTACGCGCGCAAGCGAAAAATTTATGCGAAGCCACGCTACGATTATGTAGATTGCGGCTGCGGGTACCGCTAAATTCCATATTGTCTCTCCTGTTGTCTCTCTAACCATCTCTTCTCTACAAGAACTTATCGGATGAAATAATGAAAACACCGAGATGCAGATGAAAACAATTATGCAGTTGCGGTAAAGCGCCGCCGCTTTTATGCCGCTAAGAGTTGAAATTTTGCGGAGCGCTCTTAGCCTATAAATCACCGAGAAGCAAATAAAAGCGATAAAAATTCCACCTATGATCACGATATTATATGGATACCCCGGTATGCCCTCAAAAACAAAGTCTATCGCCATCAAAACCACCGGTAACGCCGCTAAAAACAGATCGATGCCGGTGCTGATCATCCCATTTTTTCTTGCCTGAGATACGGTGTCTTGCACATCGTATAACTCCTTTTAAAAATTTATTTCAATATGCAAAAAGCAGATGTAAAACGCTAATCAAACCGGAAAGAGCGAAATTTCATCGTGACGAGAGGTTCGCGAAATTTCAAACCTCCGCGCTTATCTTTTCTATCTTGCTCCAGGCTAGTAGGTGCACGATGCCAGTTATTATGAGAGCGGCAAACGGCAGGAGCAGTTTAAGCATTACGACAGCAATAGCTAAAGCCGAGACCTGCTCGGTCCGCGGCTCGGAGGAAATAGCTATAGCAATAATCGCTGCATTGCATAGTATATTTAGCACAAAAAGTCCCACACAGAGCCACACATAAGTCCGAAAGGTACTCACGCCGCTTACGCGCGCCAAAGAAAAATTTATGCGAAACCATGCGACGATTATGTAAATAACGCCTGCGAAAAGCGCTAGTCCAAATATCGCCGCAAATGGATTATCACTCTGCCCGCCGTCTGCGTCAGGCTCCCTCGGATAAAGGTAATTGAGCACGAGCGCTAGCGCAAAAAAGCAGACGCAGATTATTATGTAGTTGCGATAAAGTGTCGCTGCTTTTATGCCGCTAAGCGCTGAAATTTTTCGGAGCGCCTGCAATCTGAAAAATGCCGAAACACAAATAAAAGCAATCAAAATTCCGCTAGCGATATAATTTATCATCTCGTCGTCAAGGCGCCATGGCTCGCTGAAAGAGACATAGCCTACCACGATAAAAACCACGGGTAATGCCGCCAAAAACAGATCGATGCCGGTGCTGATCATCCCCTCTTTTCTTGCCTGAGATACAATGAATTGCATATATAAACCCTTTTTAAAAATTTGACCCGAAGTATATATAAACAAGCATAAAATATAAATTAAACCGACAAGATCGGAATTCTATCGCGACAAGATATTTGCGAAATTCTAAATGTTTACGCTTATCTTTTCTATCTTGCTCCAGGCTAGCAGGTGCACGATGCTAGTTATTGTGAGGGTTATGGGGAATATCAAATTGTATAGTGCATTTAATGGAAAAAGGATGACGCAGAGCCACACATATGTCTCAAAGATCCCCACGCCGCTTACACGTGCTAGAGCAAAATTTATGCAAAACCACGCTACGATCATGTAGATTGCGCCTGCAAACGCTATCAAAATGCACAATATCATTGCCAAATGCTTGTGTGAGATCGATAAAGGAATCGATAAAAAAATGCTTGTTATGGCAATGACACAGATGCAGACAATTACGCAGTTGCGGTAAAGCGCCGCCGCTTTTATGCCGCTAAGCATTGAAATTTTGCGGAGCGCTCTTAGCCTGAAAAATACCGAAACACACAAAAGAGTAAAAATAATTCCGCCAGTGATATAGGTAGCCGTCTTGTTGGTGCTAAGCCCCAGTATGCCGCCCGTGGCAACATCGAGTGCAACTAAAGCCACGAGTACCGCCGCTAAAAATAGATCGATTCCAGTGCTGATCATTCCCTCTTTTCTTGCTTGAGATACGAGATTTTGCATAATAAGCCTTTTTAAAATTTATCCCGAAGTATACATAAATCGATGTAAAGCAGGAATTAAACAGATAAATTTAAAATTTCAAAATTTCGTCGGGGCAAGCTTGTAGGCTGCGGAATTTCAGAATTTCAGGAATTCTACCAGAGCGAGAATAAAATTCCGCCACGGGATTTTAAAACGAAATTCCATCTATGGATTTGCAGGGTAGAATTTCGCGGTGGAATTTCAAAATCTCAAGCGATAGCATACTTTCATAGCACGCTTTGAAAGTCAGCAAGCCACAGGTAGAATTTCGCTATGAAGATTTCTACTCGGAATTCCGCGGTAAAATTTCACTATGGAATTTAGACTGGAATTCTATGGCAAAACCTCGATATAAAATTTTAATCAGAATTTCAAGACGGCATTTCAAGACAAAATTCTACGATTTAAATTTCACTCAAAACAAAATCCCGCGATTTAAAATTTCGCGCCGATTGATGAGTTACTTTGTCGCGCCGCTACTTCACCTGCGCGCTGAAAATTTGCGTGATGCTGGGGATTTGCTCGCCCGCAACGTCAAATTTCGCCGTTTTGATCTGTACGCCGTAGAGCGAGCTAAGCGCGGCTTCGGTTAAAATTTCGTTACTTACGCCGTAGTTGTAGCTAAGATCATTTCGCAAGATCAGTGTGCGATCGGCGACTGCAAGGGCGTGGTTAGGCTGATGAGTGGTAAAAACTATGCTCGCATCGCTATTTGAGCGTAGATTTGCGATGAGGCTTAGCACGCGGTCTTGGTTTTTGATATCAAGCGCGCTGGCAGGCTCGTCCAAAAACAGCACGTCGCTGCCGCTAGCTAGGGCTCTAGCAAAGAGCACGAGCTGCCTCTGCCCGCCGCTGAGGGCGTTAAAGCTGCGCTTTTGCAGATGGGCGACGCCTAGCGTATCCAGAGCGTCAAGGCAGATTTGAATATCCTTTTTGCCCGGTTTTGAAAAGAGCGAGATCTCGCGTACCCGCCCCATCAGTACGATGTCAAGCACGCTGTAATCAAACGCGACGTTAAAGCTTTGAGGCAAGAAAGCAAATTTTGCCTTGCGCACGATCTCGCCTTCTTTAGGCTGCAAAATCCCCATCATACACGACATTAGCGTACTTTTGCCTTGCCCGTTTAAGCCCAAAATCGCTAATGTTTGAGAACTGGCAAGCTCGAAGTTTAAGTTGCGAAAGCAGAATTTTTCCGCCTCGTAGTAAAAGCCAGCATTTTTTACCTCAATTAGATTTTGCATTTTTGGCACTCCTTTTTAGAAGTAGGGCAAAGATCGGGCTTCCGATGAGAGCGGATAGAATTCCTAAAGGAATTTCGGCGCTACTTAGCGAGCGAGATAGATCGTCGATTGCCAGCATAAAGATCGCTCCTGCGATGAAGCAGGCAGGCATTAGCTTCACGTGGTCGCTGCCCGCGATGAGCCTGGTGGCGTGCGGCACTACAAGACCTACCCAGCCGATATTTCCGCTGACGCTAACTTGTACGGCGATCAGAGCGGTGCAAAGCGCTAGGATAGTGCAGCGCAGAAACTTAACGTCCACGCCTAGCACGCGCAAATCATCATCATTTAGGCTGAGTAGATTAAACCGCCATCTCAGCGCGATTAAGACTGCAGAAGCGGGCAGGGCGATCGCGCACATCAAAATTACTTTATCATATCCTGCGCTTACGAAGCTTCCTAACAGCCAAAAGACGATATTAGGCAGCACTTCCTCATCGTCTGCCAGATACTGCACCAAGCTCGTAAGTGCGGCAAATACGCCGTTAATGACTATACCTGCTAAAATGAGCGAGAAAATATCGGCGCGTGCTACGAATTTCGCCAAAAGATAGAGCAAAAATAGTGCCGCAAGCCCGAAGCAAAATGCAAAACCCGCAAGCCATAAGCCGCTCAATCCTAGCAAGATACAAAGCGCGCCGCCGAATGCCGCTGCGGTGCTAACGCCTACGATGTGCGGGCCAACGAGCGGGTTTTTAAATACCGCCTGCAAGCTCAAACCCGCGATAGCAAGCGCTCCACCGCAAAGGCTGGAGAGTAGAATGCGCGGAATTCTAACATCTAGCATCACACTTTTGGCGGCTTCATCGCCGCCTCCGCTAAAGAGAATTTTAAAAATTTCTTCTAACGGTATATGAAACTGCCCACTAGCGAGCGAGATTAGCGCCAGCACTACCCAAAAAAGAAGCAGGATTACGTTTAGCATTATTTTTGATATTTGACGCGGTAAAATTTCTCGTAGAATTCCTCTACTTTTTTATCAAAGTTTGCGTCCTTAAAATTTTGCGGATAAAGTTTCATCGCAAGCCATTCCTCACCAAGCGCCATTGCTTCGGCAGTCGGATGACCCCATGCCTTAACGAATTCGGGCATTAGATAAATTCTATCCTCTTTCACGGCGCTAAGACCTTTTAGCGCAGGGTTTGCCTTAAGTTCGGCAGGTACTTGAGGATAGCGGTTTTGCACTAAGATAATCTGCGGATTCCATGCTAAAATTTGCTCCGGCGAAACCTGCTTGTAGCCCTTTATATCTGCAGCGGCGACGTTCGTCGCACCCGCTCTTGCTAACATTACGCCAGTATATTTGCCGCTACCGTAGGTCGTAAGATCAGGATTTGCCATATAAACTCTAGGTCTTTTATCTACGATAAAATTGCTAAATTTGGCATTTAAATCAGCTTGCGATTTTTTAACGAAATCTATTAGTTCAGCGGCATCCTTTTCGTGATTGCTTAGTTCGCCTAGAATTTTAACCCCCTCGTAAAAGCCCTCATCGTAAGCAGCGAAGCTATCGCGCTCATCTTTAAAGGTCGGATTTAGCTTAGCTTTTTCCTCTTGTGCAGAGCTAAAAAACGAAATGCCTACGACTGGGATTTTTAACTCCTCCATTTTAGCGATATATTCTTTAGGGAAGTAGTTTACTACTACGACCGCATCGGGCTTTAGACTAAGCAGAGCTTCGTAATTGACATCTTTGATATCGCCTGGATTAGGTAGGTTTTTAAAATTAGGTGCCAAACGATTATACTCTTTGCCTAGGCGCTGCTCCCAGCTTTTTAGGATGCCTACGACCTTATCTTGGGCGTTGATTTCGTTTAAGACATTGAGCGCTTCGTGGTGTAGCACGACGATACGATTTACTTGATCCGGGATTGTGACCTTGCGACCGAGCTGATCGGTAATCGTGCGATCTGCAAAAGCCAGGCTAGCGCAAAGCGCTGCACCAAGAAGGATTGAGTGAAGTTTAAGCATTTTTTCTCCTTGAAAATTCCGCAAAATATGCGGGATTAGAATAGCGGAATTATAGCTGATCGGCATAAAATCCAGATAAATTTTTATATAAATTTGATTTTGTCGTGGGGGATTTCAAATATTTTTGCAAGGCGGAATTTTGCGATTTTACGCAGAATTTTGCTAGTAAAAATTTTTACCCGTCTCCTCTAGGCTAACCGGATACTGCCCGGTACCCAGCGATACCGATTAGTTTTTTGATTTATTTTGCAGGCGTCGTCCATAAGTTTTTATTCCAAAGCTCTGCGCCCGAAATGCCTTTAATCCTAATCCAGGCGATAAGTTCTAAAATTTCAGATAAAAGGATTATAGCGAGTACAATGTACGCTGTGGTTGCACTACTCATTTCCGGTAGTTTAATAAACGAATTAATGATTTCTACAAGTACTAAAGATATAAAATATAACCACGCGTAAGCATAAAAAATTTTACTCTTAGTGGCTTCTCCTAAGTAGCAATATACTATTGCCGGGGCTATGGTGCTGACAATCTTAAACGCTGTAATCGTTACATACCAAATGGTAACAAATTGCGTCTCTTTAATCTCTATAGAGTGATTAAGTCCTATGGCCATAGCCGCTAAAATGCAATAGAATGCCTCCACGAAAGAGCCGCCTCGCTCATGTAAGGTATAATTTAGAGTCTCTAAGCTCACAATATTATTATTCATAGAATGTGGTAAAAGCGAAATAAATACGATAGCCCAAAGCACTCGGGCGATAAAGTTAATCAAATACGCCCTAAAGACCTTACTATCAGAGATATCCGAGATCATTTTGGTTGCCGACAGCTTAAAGCTCATCGAAGTAAAAATCACGGCGACGATTGCGGCCGCGGCGGCGAAAAATCCTCTCATCGTAATATCGTGCAAAAACTCGCAACAAGCCCAAATGATCAGGTAGCAGCAGATCGATAAAACCCTAGAGGTTATGCCGCGGAATTTTATGGCGTCTAAAGTGTTGCGATTCATTTTTTACCTTTGGATTTTTAAAATTTATGGCGTAGGTTATACTTGCGGGATTTGAAATTTAGATAAATTTATAAACTGCGTATTGCTAAATTTTGAAATTCGCATCGAGCGCAAGAAAAAATTTGCTAAGAGCAATACAAGGGGAGGGCGCAAGTAAAATTTGAATGGAATTAATCTATTTTGCCTAAAAAGTTAAATTCTAAAAGAGGGCAAATTAGGAATCTGTGAGTAAATGCAGGGCAATTTAGCTTTTGCGCTAGTTAAATTATGAAATTTTTATTTTATCCCGCACAATGTGTCCATATCTAGAGCAATCGACTTTAAATTTAAAAGCTAAATGAAGATAGGCAAAACAAATTTGAGTTTCTTTAAGTCGATATACGATAAATAGTGTTGAAAAGCGCCATAATCCCCATAATCTTAGATATTTTATATTGAAAACTATAATTTTCAAGTAAAAATCTAATACAAAATTCACGCATAATCATATGAATAATTTCATGTATTTTTAACGCATTTGTTGTTTTATTAATGGTTTTTATTAGAAGAATTTTACATATTATCGTGACTTCAAATGAAATCAGCAGGATGATATGTTTTTGCAAAAATTAAAATAGATAAAAATATCCGAGTTGGGTGGAAATGAAATTTCGCTTATGGTAAGGAGTTCGAATTTTAAACATGGGAAGTTATGCCCCTGAAAAACGCCCTCTTTTATTCAATAACTAGGCGCATTAAATACATATCCTCGCCGTCGATTACGCTGATTTCGGAGCTTTTGCAGCG
>NZ_CALIBF010000029.1 GCF_938045465.1 uncultured Campylobacter sp. | reverse complement strand
GGAGCCGATAGCTCAAGGCATGGTCGTGCTAAACCGCGCCAAAGACAATGCCGAAGCCAAGGCGTTTTATGATTTTATCCTAAGCGATAAGGGCAGGGCGATCTTTGCTAAATACGGATACGAGTTTTAATGATTAGAGCGAGAATCAACGAAATTTTACAAAAAGACGGCATCCATTCTGTAGGATTTATCGCGGGCGGCATCAAGCTACGTGGCGTATTTCTGCAGCTAAGTAGCGAGCTTAGGGTGGGTAGCGAAGTTTACGTGGGCTTTAAAAGCACCGACGTGCTTTTATCTCGCGAGGCCCTAAGTGGCGTATCTAGCGAAAATGAAATTCACGGCAAGATTATGAGCCTAAGCTTAGGTGAAATTCTATGCACGCTCAGGTTTGAAGGCAAGATAAGCTTTGATGTGCTCATTAGCGCGCATTCTGCGCAGGAGCTTGCTTTACGCGAGGGCGACGAGGTTTTCGCATACATTAGTGCCACTGCGATATATATAGAAAAATATGATAACGATTGATTGTAAGAAAAAAATCAGTGATGATTTCTCGATTGATGCTCGCTTAGAGATTAACAAAGGCTCGTTTGTGTGCCTATATGGGCGCAGCGGCAGCGGTAAGACTACACTGCTGCGCATTTTGGCTGGATTTTTGCGCGCAGATAGTGGTAGCATAAAAGACGGCGATCTCGTGCTACAAGAAGGCAATGAATTCTTAAGTGCGGGCAAGCGCAGGATCGGCTTTTTGTTTCAAGACTACGCACTTTTTGAGAATATGAGCGTGACAGGCAATCTGCTTTTTGCCAGAAACGATCCGCAAAAAGCTGCGATGCTGCTTGAAATTTTAGAGCTTAGCGAGTTTGCAAAATCTGGCGTAGAGGGTCTTAGCGGCGGACAGAAGCAGCGCGTAGCACTTGCTCGCGCACTGATGCAAGAGCCTGAAATTTTGCTACTTGACGAGCCGCTTTCGGCGCTTGATTTTACGATGCGCGAAAAAATCCAAGAGTATTTGCTAAAGATCCACGAGCAGTTTCATCAGACCGTGATTTTGGTAAGCCACGACGTAAGCGAGATTTATAGACTTTGCAAGCGAGTTTATGAGATGAAGGACGGCAGGATCGTCCGCACCGGTACGCCGGAGGAAATTTTTCTTAAAACTAGCGGCTCACAGAAGTTTTCTTTCGCGGGCAAGATTGTCGATTTGCAAGCACGCGACGGGGTCAAAGTAGCCGTCGTAGCGATCGGCAGCCAGCTATGCGAAGTGGTGCTAAGCAATGCAGAAGCCGAGGGCTTGCAAGTAGGCGACGAGGTCAAAGCGGGCGCCAAAGCCTTTAATATCACTCTGCGTAAAATTTAAACTTGCAGACAAGCTTTTAGGTGCACCTAAGTAGGAAACTTCAACTAGATTAGAGATTTAAATACAGGCTTTTATGGAATTTAGACGAGGGATTTTGCGAAATTTTAGCTAGATTTGCCCGCAAAATACGGTGAGATTTTAAAATTTCATTCGCATCGCGCTTAGATTTTCATGAAACACAAAATTTAAACGCAGGCTAGAGTAAACCGCAATGCGAGACTAGATAGCGTGGGGAAATTAAGCTTTAAATTTTAGATTTTGCGCAGACAGGCGCCGTTAAATTCCTTCTTTGAATTTATTAATTGGCGTGGTGGGTTTATTTTTAAATTTGGCGGCTTTTAGCTTACTTTTTTGGCAGGAGTTGCGCGAACTCTATCGTGCGATCTTGGTAAAAATTTAATGTAAAGCTTCGCAAAAACTTAAATTTTTAGATTTGGAATTTTGCCTGGATTTTGTGGCTTTGAAATTTTAAAAGCTTTAACGGCTCAAAGCTTGCGTGCTAAACTCGCTTAATTTGCAAGCTGTGGCAAGGTTTTATTAACCCGGTTTTTTAGGTTTATGCGAAATTTTAAAATTTTGTTTTGTCGGGCTCAATCTAATTCCGCCAAGTTGTTCGGAGGGCGTAGTTTAGCCATATTTTTCGTGAAATTTGCGCTCAGATAAATCCTGCCCGCTCAAGTTTTAAAGCTAAGCTAAGCTTTTTGAAATTTAGCTCAGCAAAATTCGTGACCTTAAAAATTTGCCGGCTTGGGTAGAGCTTAAAAGCTCAGCAGGATTTGCACGCTTGAAGGAATTTATTAGCCAAGCACTTTTATAAATTCCGCTCGCTTTAGCTTGCGCGAAATTTTTAAAATTTCATTTTGCAAAGCCTTATGACTATGAGGTTTGCGTAAATTCTATCTAGCTTTGCCTCTAAATTTTAAAGTAGGGCTAGGCTTTTAAGATTTTATAGTTTGGGCCCAGCGGCTCGGCTCGGAGGATAAATGTTTGAAATTCTAAAGGGGCTCGATTACACGCCGTTTCTCGTTTCATTAAAGCTTGCCAGCTTAACGACATTTGCGTTGTTTATCATCTGCGTGCCGCTCGCGTTTTTTATGGCGAGAAAAAATTTCCGAGGCAAAAGCGTGATCGAATCGATCATCTCGCTTCCGCTCGTGCTTCCGCCTTCGGTGCTAGGCTTTTACCTGCTCGTTTTTCTATCGCCGTATTCGGTGCTAGGGGAGTTTTTTGACAAACACTTCGGGCTTCGGCTCGTATTTAATTTCAGCGGGCTCGTGATCGCGAGCTGTATCTACTCGCTGCCGTTTATGTTTTCGCCGCTTGTTTCGGGCTTTCGCTCGCTTCCGCGCTCACTTTTTTGGGCGTGCGATTCGCTGGATAAGAACTATTTCTCCAAACTTTTCCGCGTCGCATTGCCTGCGATTCGCCACTCGTTGCTTAGCGCCTTGGTGATCTGCTTTGCGCACACGATGGGCGAGTTTGGCGTCGTGCTGATGATCGGCGGCAGTGTGAGCGAGCAGACCAAGGTCACCTCCATTGCGATTTATGAAGCGACTGAGACGCTCGATTTTGCGCAGGCTCACGCGTATTCGGCGCTGATGCTGCTCTTTAGCTTCGCGGTGCTTTTGATTATGCATTTTTTGAGCACGCGCGGAGCAAAAATCAAAGCTTAAATAGGCTTTAAAACGAAATTTGCTAAAATCCTGCAAAATTTGGAATTTGGCATGAAAAACAAAAAAGACTTCGTTACCGAAAGATTTAACGCCGCCTTGATTCTAGGCGCTGCGCTGCTTACGCTTGTAGTAGTTTGCGAGATTAGCTTTTTGCGCACTAGGATCGCTACGCAGCTTGATTTGCGGACGCGCACGGCGATTACTTTACTTAAAAATACTGACGAGTCGCTCTTTAGCGAGCTTGAAATACTAAAAGAAACTATCCTTTCTCTGGACGCAAGGCACGAGGCTGCGCAAAGCGAGCTTTACGCGGATTTGATCCGCAACGTCGTAAAATCTTCTCATAGATTTGACGCTATTTTTTATCTGCGCGCCCGCGGCGCGGAGCAGGAGAGCTTGGCGTATTTTTCATCGGATGCGCGTATTTCGGATCTTGGCGAGATACGGCTTGCGGATATCGCAAGCGAGCTAAAAAAGGATGAATGGGTATCGCGCTATATGATGATGGATGGGGCGTGGCGGTATTTTTTGATCAAGCGCGTAAATGCGGATTCATATCTGCTAGGTTTTGCCAACACCGCTAGGCCGATTGCCAGGCTCTCTTCGCTGGGAGATATTTTGGTCTTTAACGCCGAAGGCAAATTTTTTAACGCTCCTGGCAGCGCAACCGATATATTGGGGCAGGATTTTGATTTTTCACGCCTAGGCGAAGTGGTAAGCTTCGAAGACGAATCGGGGCTAGGCTTTGCCTATCTTGCAAAATTTGGAGATAATTTCGTAATGGCTCGCGAACGAGCCGGCTATTTTTTGGGCGCGGACGATTTTATCGTCGTAGCGCTAGCAGCAGCGATTTTAGCTTATTTAATCCTTCTAATTTCAAATTTTACGTTTTTAAAAAAGCGCGTTTTTATCCCGCTTGCGGCAGTTCAAAACGCGCTGCGCCAAGGGGATTATCACTCCAAAATTCGCGATATAGAAGCGCTAAATCCGCTAAGCTCCGTCTTAGAAATTTCTAAATCCATAGACGAGGTTTTGAAGTCTAATCTGCGCCACGGCGATTTTAGCCTCAGCTTTAAAGATGCGCTAAAATACAGCTCCCTTTCAGTGCTTAGCATCGATAACGTCGCAGGCACGATCGAAAGCGCTAGCAACGGCGCACGCGAGCTTTACGGCGATGATGTCGTGGGGCGGAATATATTCGCGCTGCAAGCAGGCTCGTTTTACGATCACGCCTATCAAACCCAGCGCGCAAACTATGTCAAAGAAAACTATGTCGTAACCCGCCAAGAGACCAAAAATGGCGTCAAAGATCTTTATGTTAAAAAATCTTATATCCGCGACGGAAGTAAAATTTCAACCCTTTTTGTGGTGCTGGATGCGTCAAAATATCGCAGATTTTACGATGAAACTAAGCAAAAATATGAGTATTTAAATCACGCGCCTATCGTTATACTCGTGTTTGACTACACTTCGGGCAAGATCGTAGATGCTAGTAAAAATATAAAAGAGCTTTGGGGTTACGAAGCGGCGCAGTTTTTAAGCGGCGAGATAAGGCTATGGGATTTGCTGGATGAAAAGGACGCGAACGAGGCTAAAAACGAAATTTTAAACCGCTTAGCCGATATGCCTTCAGAAGAGCTAAGCTTTTCTCAAAGCTATAAAATTCGTCATAATGATAATATCCGCTATAGCTACGAAGTGAGTATCTATGTCAAAAAATCCGCCGCCAGAGCTGCGTTTTATTTTCAAAATATCGACGACGATGTTAAGGCGATCCGCGGCTTGCAGGAGGATTTGGACTTTTACCGCACCGTAATCGAGACTAGGAATTTTTGTACCTGCTTAATCGATCTTGATGCGCAGACGCTGTCGTTTGATAAAAATTACTTTAAAATTTTAAAATATCGCGGCAAAAGGCTAAATACTGCGATGAGCTTCGGGGAGTTTAGTTATGAAATTTACTTCGCGGATTTAGAGAATTTCAATAAAATGATCCGCGAATGCACCGCCGGGCTTAGGAGCGATTTTAGCTGCGAATTCCGTCTGCGAAACGCCGCTAATGCCTATACTTGGATCAGTATGCAAGGCTACGTCACCGAAAAGCACGGCTCTCGCTCGCGCCTTGTAAAAACTACGCTCGAAGATATCAGCTCGCGCAAACAGACGGAGCTGGAGTTAAATTTAAACGCCAACGTCTTTTCGCGCTCGCTAGAGGCGATCTTAATCACAGATGAGAGCGGTCGAGTGCTGCGCGCTAATAACGCCTTTTATGAAATCACCGGCTATAGCGAAAGCCAAACTATCGGCAAAATTCCAAATTTCTTCGCTCCTATGGAGGGCGGGGCAGACGTGATGGAGAGGATTAGAAAAAATCTCGTCGGCAAACAGACCTCTTACAAAGATGAAATTTACGGACTAAAAAGAGGTGGTGGCACCTTTCCTGCGCTATTTACAGCAATTGCGATAAAGGATGATTTTTCGCTTACCTCAAATTTCATATTGATGTTTACCGAAATTTCGCAGATAAAGCAAAAAGAGAGCGAGCTAGCCAAGATCGCCCACCACGACGCGCTTACCGGGCTTCCGAATAGAGTATATTTTATGAAGGCTGCGCAGAGATTTACGGCAAACTCGGGCGAAAATTCCAAGCTTATGGCGGTGCTTTTCATCGATTTTGACGGCTTTAAGGCGATCAACGACACCTACGGGCACGAGGTCGGCGATATGTTTTTACAAGCGATCTCAAAGGCGATGAGCGGACTGCTGCGTAAAGGCGATATTTTAGCGCGCCTAGGCGGTGATGAGTTTGGCGCCATTATCGGCGATCTGCAAAGCAAGGATGCCGCGCATGTGCTATTAGATCGCCTGCTTGGAATTTCAAAGATGAAATTTAACCTCAAAGGCAACGAAATTAGCGCAAGCATCAGCGTTGGCGCAGCGTTTTACGATGGCAGCGAAAAGATCGATTTTCCAGGACTTTTATCGCGCGCGGATAGAGCGATGTATCGCGCTAAAACGAGTGGTAAAAACCGCTACTGCATCTTTGAGCGCGCCGAAGCAGACGGGCCTAGCGAGGAAGGGATTGCTGCAGCGATCGAAGAGGGGGAGTTTTTCGTGCTCTATCAGCCGATCATTAGCGGCGCACAGATTTATGGATATGAGCTGCTTTTACGCTGGGATCGCGGAAAGCGCGGAGTTCTTGCCCCGCAGGATTTTGCACAGATATTAAGCGAGCCGCGATTTGAGTTGCCGATCTCAAAATTTGCGTTTTCAAAGATGATGGAATTTAACGCTCAAACGGGCGCAAACTGCTCTATAAACGTAAGTCTAGCCGTGCTTACAAACGACGAATTTTACGATTTCGTAGCTCACAGCTTGCGAGACAGAGCTAATGCAAAAGGCGAGTTGATGTTTGAGATAACCGATTTTAGCGAGCAAAATTTTAAGGAATTCGCCCCTGCGCGTGGGCGTTATGCAGATCTTGGGGTTAAATTTGCTCTTAATAGTGCAAATAAAAGCAATATCCCATTCCTGAATGCCCAGCCTTTCGATGTCGTTAAAATCGACCGCGAGCTCTGTCTTGACATAGGCAAGAAAAAAAATGCTATCCGAACGATGGTGGAGATCACAGGCAAGCTAAAGCGGGAGTTTGGATTCGCTCTCGGCGCTCAAGGGGTCGAAAACGCGCTGTCGCTGCGGCTTTTAAATAATTTGAAATTTAACTATCTGCAGGGAAATTTTATCGCCAAGGCTCTGGATCGCAAAGAGATAGACGCCTTTATCGCGCGCTTTAAAGACACGCCGAAGCTCGCAGCTATCGACAAAGATGAGTTTATCAGCTTTTTAAACGCGCTTGATTACAAGGAGCTTGCCTTAAGCTTCGTTTCGCGCGCCGATGCGGGCGAGCTTAGCCCCGGCGAGTTTGAAAGCTATAGAGCGAAATTCGGCGAAATTTTAAATAAAACTCAAAGCGCGGGCAGCGAGAAATTTGCGCTAAATACAGAAATACGTAAGCAAATTTTAGATATTCTTTCGCTTGATTATCGCGCTTTAGTAAGCTTCATCTCGGGCTTTAGGGCGCGACTGGATCAGTTCATAAGCGATTTGGAGGCAGCATGATAGATAGCGTTAGCGCCGATTTCGATCACGAGATACCCAACGGCTCGAGGCTGTATTTCGGAAAGAGCGCGCAGCTCAAGCGCGAGCTGGAAAATAAAGCGAGCGAAATCCTCGTTAAAAACGGCTTTAGCGAAATTTTAACGCCATATTTTTCATATCATCAGCACCTAAGCGTCGCGCCGCAAAAGCTTCTTAAGCTCTCCGATCCCACGAATCACGAGCTCGCTCTTCGCGCAGACAGCACCGTGGACGTCGTGCGTATCGTGCGCAAGCGGCTGAAAGACGATAAGCTAAGGAGGCTATTTTATGTGCAGCCGACCTTTAAATACCCAAGCGACGAGTTTTATCAGATCGGCGCGGAGCTGATCGGGGAGAAAAATTTGCCGCTTGCGATCAAAATCGCGCAGGAATTTTTTAAAGAATTTGATCTTATGCCCGCGCTTCAGCTAAGCAATATCGAAATTCCGAAAAAAATTTGCGAAATTCTAAACCTGCCGCTTGAAATTTTTGAAAAGGGCAAGATTGAGACGCTGCTTGAGCAAAATTTGCCTTGGCTAGATGCTACGGCTCGCGCCACGTCGCTAAAGGACGTGCAGGCTCTGCGCGCGCAGGTGCCTGAAGAGCTAAAGCCCTGCTTGGATGAAATTTTAAACCTAGGCGTGGATTACGAGCGTATCTGCGTTTCGCTGCTGTATTACTCTAAAATGCGCTACTACGACGCGCTATTTTTTAGATTTTTAGACGCGGGCGCGGTGTATTGCAACGGCGGAAATTACGAGATAGACGGGCTAAAATCCAGCGGCTTTGCGCTGCTAGTGGATGCTTTGATAGAAAAAATTATGCAAAAGGATGAAAAATGAGTAAAGTTGACGTGGTCATCGGCGCCCAGTGGGGCGATGAGGGCAAGGGCAAGATCGTAGATATGATAAGCGCGAATTACGATTTCGTATGTCGCAGCAGCGGCGGGCACAACGCAGGCCACACCATCGTCATAAACGGCGAGAAATTTGCGCTGCATCTGGTACCCAGCGGCGTGCTTCACAAAAATATCATCAACATCATCGGAAACGGCGTCGTGATCAACCCCGACGTGCTGATTACCGAGATGGCGCAGTTTGAAAATTTAAAGGGCAGATTTTTCATAAGCGAGAAGGCGTTTTTAAATTTACAGCACCACTCGCTAATCGATCAGGCGCGCGAAAAGAGCAAGGGCGAGCTTGCGATCGGCACCACCGGCAAGGGCATAGGGCCTGCGTATGCCGATAAGATCGCGCGCACGGGACACCGCGTAGCGGAGCTTTTGGAGCCCGAAAGGCTTGCCGAGGCGCTATCGCGGGATTTTGCTTCGCATGAGAGCGTTTTTGAAAAAGCGGGGGTTAAAATTCCTAGCAAGATTGAAATTTACGAGGAGCTAAAGCGCTATAAAAGCGCGCTCGAGCCATACATCGCCGACACCACGCACATGCTGTGGAAGGCGCTTGATTACGACAAGCGCGTGATCGTAGAGGGCGCACAAGGAAGCCTGCTTGATATCGATCACGGCACCTATCCTTACGTCACGAGCTCGACTACCATCGCGGGCGGGGCTTGCAGCGGGCTCGGGCTTGCGCCGAAAGATATCGGCACGGTGATGGGAATTTTAAAAGCCTACACCACCCGCGTGGGCAACGGCGCGTTTCCTACCGAGGATAAAGGCCCGCAAGGCGAGGCGATGCGCGAGATCGGCAAAGAGTACGGCACCACGACGGGCAGGGCGCGCCGCTGCGGTTGGTTCGACGGAGTGGCTACGAAATACGCCGTGCGCCTTAGCGGCATCGACAAGCTCGCGCTTATGAAGCTTGACGTCTTAGACGGCTTTGAGAGCATTAAAATTTGCCGCGCATATCGCTACAAGGGCGAGGAGATCGATTATTTTCCGATCGATTTGGAAGCAGCCGAGCCGGTTTATGAGCAGATGCCGGGCTGGGACAGCGTCAAAGGAATTTCAAAATTTGAGGATCTGCCGCAAAACGCGCAAAATTATATCCGCAAAATAGAGGAGCTAAGCGGCGCGAAGGTGGGTTTCATCTCCACAAGTCCCGAAAGAAGCGACACGATAATTTTATAAACCCGGTGAAATTTTAAAATTTCACCCGTTGCGGGCGGCGCGACCGCTCATAGAACTGAATTTAAAGGAACGATCATGCGAATACGACTACCACACGTGCCATATATCGCGCATAAAATAGCGCTGGATCTGCTAAACTCGGGCTGCGTTACGCTCGGTGCGGGCATAGAACCCGTCGCCAAGGAAGCGGACGAAATCATAAGGGCCGATCTGCAAAAAGAAAGAGCGATAGACGAGCGCGCAAACGAGCTGATAGATGAGCGCATAAGCGAGCTAGATGAGATGAGCGTGAATAAAAAAGATATGTTTTGGCTCATCAAACGCCACATCGCAAACGACGAGAATTTCGAGCTAAATTTCGAGGATCGCTACGGCACCATATCGCATAAAATTTTAGAAACCGTTTGGAAGAAAAATTTGGTCGATTACAAAGTCTCCGAAAACAGGCTAAAGACGATAATTTATAACGCGATCGACGAATATCTTAAAAATTATCAAAAGATTGAGGATGCGGTCTATGAAAAGATCGAGGGCTACAAGCAAAAACTGATCCCCGGCACCGAAGAATACGAGCTTGTGTTTGAAAAGCTCTACGAAGAGGAGCTAAGAAAACGGGGCATGCTGTAATGAACGCGTATATCTACATAGAAAACGGCATCTATCTGCAAGCCAAGGCGTTCGGCAAGGGCGGTAGCGCATTCGGCGAGCTCGTGTTTAACACCTCTGCCACCGGCTATGAAGAGATCATCTCTGATCCGAGCTACGCGGGGCAGTTTATTATTTTCACTATGCCTGAAATCGGTATCGTAGGTATCAACGAAAACGACAAAGAAAGCTCCAAAATCCACGCCAGCGGAATTTTCGTAAGAAATTTTAACAACGAGCCTTCAAATTTCCGCTCGCAGATGAGCTTGGAGGATTACTTTCTGCAAAACGGAAAATTCGGCGTTTACGACATCGACACTAGATTTTTAACCAAGATGCTGCGCGATCAGGGCAGCTTGCGCGCCTTCGTCTCTACCGAGATCAGCGATAAGACGGCTCTTAAAAAGGCGCTTAGCGAGTCTGCGCGCATAGAGGAGATCAACTACGTAAGCATCGTAAGCACGAAGGCGCCGTATAAGCACACCTCTGGGCGCTGGAATGCCGAGCGCGGAAGCTACGCTCAGCCCGCAAGCTGCGGCAAAAAGATAGCCGTGATCGATTACGGCGTAAAGCGAAACATCCTAAACGAGCTTTGCGATCTGGGGCTCAGCGTCGAGGTTTTTCCGCATGACGTTACGGCAGAGAGCCTGATTGCTAAGCTTAAAGAGGGGCAGATCGACGGCGTGTTTTTATCAAACGGCCCGGGCGAGCCTCGCATGCTTAAAGAGGAGATCGCGCAGATCAAAAAGATGGTCGAAGCGCGCGTGCCGATTTTTGGAATTTGCCTGGGTCATCAGCTGCTAAGCAACGCGATGGGGTATGAGACCTACAAGCTGAAATTTGGCCAGCATGGCGCAAACCACCCCGTGCAAAACCTGCGCACCAAATCGATCGAGATCACCGCGCAAAACCACAACTACAACGTCCCCGAGACGATCGCGCAGATCTGCGAGATCACGCACCGAAATCTTTTCGACGGCACGATCGAGGGCGTGCGCTACAAGGAGTACCCCGTATTTTCGGTGCAGCACCACCCCGAAGCCAGCGCGGGGCCTACGGAGAGCAAATATATCTTCAAAGAATTTCTTGAAATTTTATGATTTTTGAAATTTTGCCTGCACTAAATTTTACCGCAGTCGCGCGGTAAAATTTTAAATTTACGACAAGCTTTAAATTTTTAATACGGTCTTTGCGTCGTA
>NZ_CALIBF010000028.1 GCF_938045465.1 uncultured Campylobacter sp. | reverse complement strand
GCTAGCGCGGCCGGAAAAAACCAATTTAGAACGCCTAATTTTTGGTGATTTACATCCGCGGTAAGATAGCCCACCACGCAAGCGATGATACATAGGGCACATAAGATAGCGCGTAGCACGGCTAAATAGCGCAGCCCACGGGGTTGCATCGCGCCTTCGTAGTCGCTGTTTTCGCAGCTACTACTTTGGCTGTTTTTGCTGCCACGCCCCGCCACATAGACAAGATGTGCGCCCAGCGCTATGAAACACGTGCATGCTGCAAGGTCCCAAAATATGAAGTTACCGAAGATTGTCCCGCCCGAGCCATCATCGCCCGTAGGTCCTATTAAATAAGGCCACGAAATTTTCACTATGCAAAACGTCGCCGCAAGCAAAATCGGGTGCAGCGCGAGCCTGCCGTTTCGCAAATCAGAGAGTAAATTTTTAAAATATCTCATGCTTCCCCTTTAAAATTCCGCGGAATTTTACTCGCTTTCCATTATTCTAAGGCGCGGTTTGGAGCTGAAATTTTAAAGCCACTTTGCTCGTTCATTGCTAGGATCCGTTTCGTTGCCGATCGCTTCGTAGCGCGAGTAGTAAAACTCCACAAACTCTCGCACTTGCGCCTCGCGCGGCAGATATACGCCGCCGCTAAGCTCCGCGAAGCGCGATAAAAATTCCGCCGCGTCCTTTTTGTCGCAATAAAGCCGCGCCAGCTCCTCGTAGTTTTGCAAGCACGCGGCTTTGAAGCTCTCATAGCCTGCGCGGTCAAATTTAACCGCCAGCCGCATGCCGTCAAATTTCAAAACGCCCGATGCAAAAAGCAAGCTCAGATGTATCAGAGCCTCGCAGTAGTAGGGCTTGAGCTCCTCCACCCGCTGCCACGCGATGAGCCCCACGGCACGGCGGATCAGCTCATCCAGCACCGGCAGGCAAAACTCCGCCTCCTCGTGGAAAAAGAAGCTCACGAGCCCGCCCGTAGTCGCCTTGTACTCCTCGATGAGCTTAAAAAGCCCCGAGCGGTTCATGCGCGCCTCGGTGTCAGCGTCGATGAAAAATATATGCCCGAACTCATGCCCGATCGTCGATATTTCATAGACGCGGCGCCAAATTTGCGGCTTTTTAAATAAAATTTCGCGTCCGAAATTTAGATAGTCGAGGTCGAAAATTTCGCTGCTTAGCCGCATAAAAGGTCTAGCCTTGGCGCTTTCATAGACGAAATTTACGAAGGCGAAAATTTTCTTGCCGCAGTTGGTGCTTACGAACTCGTCGTTGGGTACGACCTGCGCCGAAAAGAGCCCGTTAAGATCGGCTCCGTAGTAGATCAGCGGCGCGCAGACATAAAGCTGGGTCTTGGCGATGTTTGAGAGCACGAGCGAGTGCATGACGGCATTGTTTGCGCCGATTTTTTCATACGCGCGCTCAAAACTCTCGCTTACGCGCGCTTTAAATTCCTCCGCGCTAAACTCATACGCGCCTGCAAGCCTGACGTCCCATTCCAGCGCGACTGCGTGCGTGTAGGCATCCTCATAGTACTCAAGCGGATGACCGATCTGAAGCGGCGTTTTTATATCCATCCACGCGATCTCCGCATCCCGCCACGCGCTGATCACCGCGCTAGCGTCCTTTTCGCAAAAGGCCTGTTTGAGCTTGCTTAGATACGCGACGTAAGCTAGCTCGCTCTCATCTTCGGCAAGCGTCACCAGGCGCTCCAAAAGATCGCTAAATTCGCTCTGTAGCTTTGCCGTCTCATCCGCAAATGCCACGGCGTAGGGCACCATTTGGGATTTGCCCTCGCGCTGCACTATCGCGCCGTAGCAGCGCTCGCAGATCTCGCCGTGAGGCGTGCGCATAAACAGCTCCTCTTGCAGTAAAAATTCCTTCGCCTGCGCAAGCGAGCTAAATTCCTGCTGTAAGCGCTTGTTCGTGCCTTCGATGATTAGGGCTTGCCAGCTTTTTTGCATATCGCTTATCACGAGCCCGATGCGGTGCACGCCCTTTAAAAGCTCCAGATAAAAGGGCTGCAAAATCCCCTGTGCGCTCGCTTCGGCGATGAGCGCTTCGTGCATGCCCTCATGTATTTTGCGCGTGAAATCATACATTTTGCTCTTTAGCTCGCGCTGGCGCGCCTCATCGTAGCCCAAGCGGCGAAATTCTTGCAGCAGCGGATCCTCTTTGAGATCCACGATGCGGCGCAGCACGGCGATGCACGCAGTATCGCCAGACTCAAAGCCGCAAATTTCTAGCCCGCGCGCGATCAGCTCGGCGTGCGGCTCGTCGTAGAGGGCGTTTAGTCGCGCTTTGGCGGCGGCTGCCATCTCGCTAAGTTTTGCAAAATCGTTCATCGCGTATCCTTTTTGTCGTTTTTATCGTCTTTTTGCGAGCGGAATGTGTCTGCTTCGCGAGCAAAATTCTATCCTCGCATCCACTTAAAATTTTAAAATTTCGACATAGATTTTTGCCGATTGTATCGAAAAAGTGTTAAATTTGCGCGGTTAAAATGCGAGATTTTTAAATTTAAGGAGTAAAAATGAGCGATTTAGACTTAGACGATTTCGGCGAGCCGCGCATCAAGGTCGTAGCGCTGCCTAAGGATACGAATAGCTCGGGCAATATTTTCGGCGGCTGGATACTAGCGCAGATCGATTTAGCGGGCGCGACGGCGGCGCGCGAGATAGCGCCCGAGCGGGTCGTGACGATCTCGATGCAGGAGGTAACTTTCAAGCAGCCCGTATTTATCGGCGATGTCATCAGCTGCTACGCAAAAGTCCTAAGCGTGGGAAATACCTCTATCCGCGTGCAGATCGAGGTCGCAGCGCTGCGGCTTGGTGAGGACGGATTTCGCGAGTGCTTGCACGTAACCAGCGCGATCGCAACCTACGTAAGCGTGACCAAATCAGGCCAAAAAAAGCCTATCAGCGCAGAGATCAAGCGGCTGCACGGATTTTAAAATTTCTCAGACTTTAGTTTCAGCTCAAGGAATTTTAGCGTCAAGCTTATAACGCGAAAATTCTTATGTGGGATAAGCTTAGTGCACAGAATTTGCTGCGTAAAATTTTATAATTTTAAGCGTGGAATTTTGCTGTGCAGTATTTTGGCGGAAAACCTCGCAGACGGAATTTTGGAATTTTGCGGCGCGCAGATTAATAAACAAATTAAAACGCGCCGCGGTAAGTCGTGCTAGCAGCTAGTTTGTAGCGTCTTGAAGCTCTTCTTCGATCTCGGAGTTGCTTTTTACGACCATGCCTGAGCCGTGGATGACGCTAGGCATGCAGGATGTGCAGATATGCACCGTCTCGCCGTTTTTATGCGCCTTGATAAAGACCGCATTTTCATCGTCGCTGCTTTTTAGCGAACATATATTGCAAATGTAAATATCACCTGATTTCATAGAAATCCTTTCTTAAAAAATTTCGCACTATTTTATGAAAATTTCAAAATTTTTCATTGATTTTAGTTAATCTTTAGCGATTTTTATTGCGGGCGCTTTCGTCTATCAGCACTACGTGCGTCAAAAAGATGATGAAAAATAGCTGGAAAAATAATCCTACCAGCGGGATCAAACACAGCAGATAAAAAATAAAAGCGCTTAGGGCAAATTTATATCCGCCACCCATTTTATAAGAGCGCTCGAAGCTTTTCGCGCTTAACGCATTTGAAGCGACGTCGATTAGAACCAGCTTGTAATAGATATAAAAAAACGGCACGTTGATTATGAATAAATTTATTACCGGCACGAACAAAAGCACCGAACAGATAAATAAAATCGCTAAAAATTTTAAAATTTCAACGCTCATCAGCTTTAGCACTCGCGCCGTGCTCGCTTCGTCCGCGCGGATTAGGCGGTAGTGGCGCGCGTTGATCTCTTTAGTGACTGCGGGTGTCAGAAAGGCTGCGATGATAAGCGCGCAAAACACGCTAAGCATCAGCACCGCGAAGCTGGCAAACACCGAAAAAATCGCGCCGATAATCCACTTCGTAGCAGCAAAACTTAGAATTTTTGCAATTATTGGGAAGCGCTGCTCGTCCAAGAAGCTAAAATCGCCGCTTTGCGCGCCCTGCGAAAGCGCGTCAAAAAGCTCTTTGCCGCCGAAAAATGCGAGCGTACCTAAGATTATGAGCGAGCACACAAGCGGCAATAGCGAGAGCAAAATGAACTTGCGCGTAAAAAAATCCTGCTTTGCCAAATTAAAAATTCTACCCATATATGCTCCTATTTGCGTTATTTTAGCGACTTTTGCGACGGAATTTGAGCTGAGATTTATTTTGACTGCCGCACGAAACGCGCCTCATTGATCCGCTCGCTTGGCTCATTCGCTTACTTTAACCGGCTCATCTCGCATTATAATACTAAATTTATGCTTTGATCGCTCGCCCACCCGTGTTTAATTTGCTCATTTATAGTGCGTAAATGGAGACCGCATCCTAGCTTGGTTTTTACCTGTTGTGAATATTTATTTGCTTGCTGCGCGGAATTTTGCCACTTATAAATAAGCTGGCACTGCGTAAAATTTCAGGCACAAAATTGCAGAATTCCAAATCAAAGCCCTTTTTTAAAATTTGCATGCCGAAATTTTATAGATGAAATTTCAAAATTTCAAAGGTAAATCTCGCGCGCAAACCCACGACTTCACTTCGTCGCGTCGTAGATCTTTTGCAATTGCTCGTAAATTTCGTTTGCGCTTACCGCGCCTTTTGATAGCACCTCTATTAGCACCTCGTTATCCTCAAGGTCTCCCCAGATTTTGCGGTAGCCGCCTTCTTTGTAGCCGTTATTTTGGCGGAATTTATTTAGCACGTTTTTGCCGATATATTTGGCAAAAAGTATGTCTAAGCTCACTCCGCATTTAATCGCGACGCGAAAAAAATCGGTCAGCAGCTCGCCGATTTGCAGCTCAAAGCCGCTCGTTTCGTGGATTATGAGCTCGATGTCGTTTACGATTTCGTAGATGCTGTATTCGCGCACATCGTAGGCGTAGGAGCTAAACTCCGCAAATCCGCTTACTGCTGTGACGTCGCTTACGATGTGATCGATGTCTTTGCTACCGTAATATTGCTCTAAAATATAGCTCATTACAAAGTGCCAAATATCAACGATCTCGATGACGATATTATTCACGTCCGGCGCTGCAGAGATATTTTTCCAATGCTTCCACGCAAAGCTATCGATGAGCTCTGCGCATTCCATGTAAATGCAGCGCTTCCAGTTGATAAGTTTGCCGTTTTTTGTATAGCCGTCCTCCCAGCCCACGCCATTTGTTTCGTCATTTAGGGCTTGCTGCATCAAAAACATCTCTTTTACTTTTTTATAATTTTCCATAAAAATTCTCCTAATTTTGGCTCGCGATTATAGCTAATAAAAGAAAATCATTGTATAATTTAGCAAAAAGGAGGCTTAAAATGTGTGCCGCTCAGGATAAATTCGACGAGTTTTTAGGCAGGATGAAACTCCTATCTCTCGGAGTTTTGCGCAATAATCTGCCATATTGCTGCAATGCATTTTATGCCTACGATCCGCAAAATAAGGAGCTCATCATCGCAAGTGCGAGCGACTCCGAGCATATCAAAGCAGTCTTTGCCAACCGCGGAGTTGCGGCTACAGTCGCGCTGGATACGAAATTTGTAGGCAGGATTAAAGGCGTGCAGATTTGCGGCCATATCCGTAGCGCGGATGAGCGCGAAACCTCGCTATATCTTAAGCGCTTCCCGTTTGCGCGCGCGATGCAGACCGATTTTTTTACGATCAGAATCGATTGGATGAAAATGACCGATAATACTCTAACTTTCGGCAAAAAGCTAATTTGGGAACGCTAATTCGCTAATAAATCGTCTATTTATTTTTACGAAATTTTAAACTTTGCGAGGATTAAATTTTATCTGGTAAAATTTTTAAAACTTGCATAAATTCTATCTTGTCTATTTTTCAAAGAATTTCACCATTAGATCCGCCTTAAAATTTCCGCTCGGTTGGTTTTTGGAATTTTACAGTATGGAATTTAGCGTAAAATTTCATCTTGCAAGCGGGGATTGTCACAAATTTTATTCCCTTAGAAGCGGAGCCTGCCGCATAGAATTTTGCGTGAAAATTTTAAAATTCTAAAATTTCGCTTTTCAAACTTAATCTGGTGCGCGAGCTTAGCTCTGCCGCTTTCTGATTTCGCTTACTAGTCGTCCGCCGATCGCGTAGTCGTCAGTGGATATTTCGTCTATCGTCACGACCGTGGTTTTCTCGCCCCTACCCAGCACGGCTACGAGGGCGTCGGTGAGATTCTTGACGAGCTTTGCTTTTTGTTCGCGACTTAAGCCGCCACGTTCTTTGGTGATTTTAACGTTTATGTAGGGCATTAATTCTCCTTAAAATAAACGTAATTGTAGCCAAAATTTCGTCTGTGCGCCTGAAAGTGCGAAATTTTATGTTAAAATCGCCGCGATCTGAATTTAAGGAGAAAATATGCCATTGTTAGATAGTTTCAAGGTCGATCATACTCGCATGAATGCCCCGGGCGTGCGGCTCGCAAAGAGCATGCGCACCAAAAGCGGCGATAAAATTAGCGTCTATGATCTGCGGTTTTGCCGCCCGAATTTAGAGATCATGAGCGAGCGCGGCACCCACACGCTGGAGCATCTTTTCGCGGGCTTTATGCGCGAGCACCTAAATAGCGCGGACGTCGAGATCATCGACATCTCGCCGATGGGGTGCCGCACGGGATTTTATATGAGCGTGATCGGCACGCCTAGCGAGAGTGCCGTCGCAGCGGCGTGGAGCGCGAGTATGAAGGATATTTTGGGCGTGGGCTCTCAAGCAGAGATCCCCGAGCTGAATAAATTTCAGTGCGGCACCTTCGCGATGCACTCGCTAGCAGAAGCCAAACAGATCGCGCAAAACGTACTAAATAAGGGTATCGGCGTGATCAAAAACGACGAGATCGCGCTGGATCCAAGCAAGATAAAATAGTTTTAAAATTTAAGAGATAGCGCAAAATTCTAGCACTATCTCTTTGGGCACTGCTTGTTCCGCGATCAGTGTATAATGCACCATAAAATATTATCGTAAAATATGCAAAAATTCGAGGCGCAAAAATGCGTATCTGCTAAAACAAGCCGGAGGTAGCATCTATTTATAAACCGACTTGGCGCTTGCCGTAAAGTCTACGCCATGCGAGGTTTTTGATAAAAGCTACGATTTGGCTTTAATCTGGGTAGCAAAAGCGCGTAAGCAAAGCTCATATCAAATTTAATAAATTTATCTCGTAGGCCGGCTTTAAATTTAGAAGAATTTTTAAAATTTCGTCTTAAATTAAAGCCGAAATTCTATCCGCAAATACCATGTTTATGCGCCTTCTTACTTTCAGATGCGATCTTCAATCTTCCAAAAAAATCGTATAGCAAAACGAGAATTTAGAATTTTTATTTAAGGTTGCGTTGTGAGTTTGGCGCTTGAAATTTCACTTTCGCTGCACGAAAAGAATGCTAAAATTCCGCCGAAACCGCACCGGATGCGGTGAACTTAAAGGAGAGAAAATGCAAAGAATTTTTCATATAAAAGATGCTATTTGTAGCGACGAGCGAGCCGTAAAAACGACATTTTTTACTACGGAGGCCACTTGCGGCGCGGTTTGGATCGTCAAACGCGGCCAGGTCGTAGCGCCGCATATTCACCCCGGTGGCGATGACGTGTGGATCTGCTTAAGCGGACGCGGCGTGTTTTATCCGAGCAAGGGCGAGGAGGTGCCGATCTGTGCGGGCGATCTAATCATTTCCAAAAGCGGAGAGTGTCACGGTATGAAAAATACGGGCGATGAGGATTTTGTGTTTGCAAGCGTTACGGCGCCGATTCCGTGCGGCTACGAAGCGCTTTGAATTAAAATTTGCCAGAGATTTTGTGGTATTCGCAAAATAAATTAGCGTCGCAAAGAGTTGAATTAGAATTTGTCCGTAGCGTTAAATTTCATAAATTTAGCCGCGCTTTTGTACAATTTCAAGTGCCGCGCAATCTGCGGCGAGATTAAATTTGAGGCAAAAGATGTATGAGGATTTTACGCAAGAGCCAAAGGATGAGCGCTCGCAAAAGAAGCGCAAAGCTAGGGCGCGCAAGGCAGAAGCAGATCGTAAGCCGGTGCGAGACGCGCCTCGAGGCATGCCACTTTGGCGCAAGATCGTGCTTGGCGCGACATTTGTATTTGCGGCTTTTAGCGCGCTCGCTCTGTTTGCGGTTATAAATTCCGCAGACGACTACTCGCCGCGGGACGACGAGCAGATCAAATACAGCGATTTTTACAAAAAAGGAGATGAAATTTACGCCCTCGTGGTGGGTGCGGGCTATTTTGTGATACCGGGCGCGGACGCGGCGAGCTTTCGGGTTTTGGATTTCGGCTCCGGCTACCGCTCCAACGTCGCCGCGGATAAAAACGCCGTATATTGCGGAAACATCGCGATGAGCGAGCTGGAGCCCGCGCGCACGAAAGCCGTGGCGTTCGGATACGTAAGCGACGGGCGGATCAGTTATTTTTGCGACGGCGAGGCGGTACCTAACGACGCGCTGGGGGCGCTTAAGCTTACTTATGAAACCTTGGCGCATATTTTTTGGAATGCGCCCAAGCCGCAAAGCTACGTTTATAAATTTAAACGAATGGACGCTACGGATCTGCGCCAAATCGCGGGCGTGTATTACGCTGCGCAGGGCTCTCGCGCGTTTTATAAAGGAGAGATTTTGCCGGGCGCCGATGCCGCGAACTTGCAGGCTATAAAAGGCTCTGACGGAAGGGCTAGCGGCGTTTATACCGCGGACGGCACGAACGTGTATTTTAAAAACCTGCGCCTTGACGCGCGCGATAACGGCGGGCATTACGAACTTTTGAGGCAGTGGTTGGACTATTTTTTGTGGGATGCGAAAAGCGGCGACGTTTTTGCGAATGATTTAAAATTTGACCTCGCCGCCGCGCCCTATACTCCGCTAAATAGGCAGCTCGCGCACTCAAACCATCTGCTTTTTGCCTCCCCTGGCGGCATCTATTATTTTGACGAGAATGACGGAAAGCAAAAGCGCGCGGCAGACAACCCCTTTGAGGGCGAAGTTCGCGCGCTTAGCGGCAGCGTATTTCAAAGCGGCGAGCGGATATATTTTTTAGAAGGCGCCGAAGTTTGGGGCGGCGGCCGTAGCAGTCGTAGGCTGGTCGCTCGCAAAAGCGGGCTTTTCGCGCTCGAGCTGCCGCATGAGTGGCGCAGGGTCGGCGGCGTGCACGGCGGGCTATACGGCTGGATCTATTCAAACGGTGGGCGATTTTTCTACTTCGACGATCTGGGCTCTTCGCAGCTGATAGATCGGTGCATTTATGAGATTAGGGATCTAGACTTGGTTGAAATTTTGCTTCAAAAAAGTAGCCTTGGCACGAGTAAAATTCGCGAGATGATAAAGAGCGGCGGGCTTGAGGCGGTAGACGGCGAGCTGCTTTTTGAGGTAAAGACGCGGGTGGAATTTTAGCCGCGATTTGAGCACAATTCGAGCATGGAAAGTGCTGCTAAATTTTAAATTTGATTTTATTTCGGCATAAATTTATAAAATTTAAACATCTTCGTGGGCTCTAGCACAGGTTTAGAATTTCATTGCAAATCGCTTTAAGAGGGAGCGCGCAAATTTCATTTCGCGTCGTCGCGACGGCGTGCGAAATATTTTGTATCGGTCGCGATTTTCGCGTCGCGTCGCGCTTGGATAAGACGTCGCCGTAAATTTTATTTTAGCGCCGCAACTTTCGTAAATTTCGCTAGCAGTGTAGGTAACACAGCGACAGAGCGTAAATTTAAAAGCCTCAATCGTAAAGCTACACTCATAATATTTGTGTGCTCAGGCTTGCAAGATAAAATTTAAAGGCGCGGATTCAAAAGCGTAAATCTCTTTTTCGATATGAAATTTAACAAAGCAAGCGCGAACCAAGCGGCGCGATCAAAGTGTCATTTTACGAACAGATGAGCCCTAAGCGGCGCCAAAAGCGAGCATAGGATGCGAGGAACTTTATTTTATAAATCCGCTTGCCACTACGCGGTCGCGCTCGTCGTAGAAAACCGCGAGCTGTGCCGGAGCGATGCCTGCTGCGGGCGCGGATAGCACGGCATGCACCCCGCCTCCTTCGCGCGGCGAAATTTTAACGGGGAGTTTGGCGCTGCGGTAGCGGATCTTAACGCCGAGACCAGGCATATTTAAAATTTCATCCCTGCTTAAAAAGGCGTTGAAATTTTCGGTGTCGAACTCGTAGGTCGCCAGCTCGTCCTTGCCGCCCACGACGATCTCGTTTTTGCTCGAGTCGATGCTTAGCACGAAGTGCGGCTCATGCGCGCCGTGCACCGTAAAACCGCGGCGCTTGCCGATCGTGTAGTGCATATAGCCCTCGTGGGTGCCCACGGCGTTGCCCGCGCGGTCGCGCACGATGCCGGGCATTTTGGTACCCGTGTGGCGGTTCAAAACGTCGATATAGGTGGTGTCCACAAAGCAGATCTCGCTGCTTTCGCTCGCAGAAGCGATCTGCGAAAGCTCCGCATAGGCGCGCGCGGCCTCTTTGACGTCCTTTTTATACATCCCTCCAAGCGGAAAGAGCATAAACTTAAGCGCGGCGGGATCGATGTTTGCTAAAAAATAGCTCTGATCTTTGCTAAGATCGGTCGCGGCTTTTAAAAGCCCGTCCTCGATGCGGACGTAATGCCCCGTAGCTAGGCGCTCAAAGCCCTGCTCGCGCGCAAATTCCAAGAGCTTGCCGAGCTTTATGCGGCGGTTACACAGCGCGCACGGATTCGGCGTAAGACCGCCGATATAGGCCTGCACGAAGGGCTCGTAAACGTCGCGATTAAAATCCTCCTGCAGATCCAAAATGTGGATTTTTATACCCAAAAACTCGCCAACCTTGCGAACTTTGGCGATGTTTGCCTCATGATAGCCGGGCTTTGCGTGCAGCTTCATATAGCAGCCCTGCACCTCGTGGCCCGCGTCCTTCAGCAGCTTCGCGCACATCGAGCTATCCACGCCGCCGCTCATTGCGACTAAAATTTTCATTCGTTCTCCTTACGTCGCACGTCCGTCAAAATTTCATCCACGCTGTCGCAGAGCATGAAATTTTGTATATCCTCTTCGTTTATCGCGCCAGATTTTAGCAGTGAAGTGCGGAAAAACTCCATCAAAGGCGCGTAGAATTCCTCGTCGTAAAGATAGATCCGTGCGCGCTTGAAGCCCGTCTGCACCAGCACTAAAATTTCAAAAAACTCATCCAGCGTCCCAAAGCCGCCCGGAAAGATGACGAAAATTTCGCTGTTTTCGATGAGAGCGCCTTTGCGCGGTGCAAATGCCGAAAATTTCGCGCCCTGCGTCAAAAAGCCGTTGCTTTTTTGCTCAAACGGCAGCATGATGTTAAAGCCCACGCTGTGCGTCCTCGCCCTCGCAAATGCGCCTCGGTTGGCGCCTTGCATAATGCCGCCACCGCCTCCGGTGATGATCGAGTATCCTAAATCAGCGAGCCCCTCGCAGAGCTTTTGCGCGTCTTTTACATAGCGATTATCCTCGCTAAAGCGTGCCGAGCCGAAGATCGTGGCGCTTTTGCCCACGTTTTTGAGATTGTCGCGGGCGATTTTGATGTCTTTTAAAATTTCTTTCAACTGCATGATTAATCTATCTTTTATGTATATTATTTAAAATTTTAGCTTTAAGAATAGCATTAAATTTTTAAAATTCCGTTTAAAATAGTAGAATTTGCGCGATTTAAAATCTCATCGTAAATCATACTAGGTTGCTAAGTTTTCGTAAGAATCCGCCGACGCCGCGGTAAGCGCTCATATCGATCGGCTCGCAGCCCTGCTTGCTCAAAAATCGCGAGACGCTCTGCTTAAGCGCGATAGTAGCGGGCGAAAACGGATAGTGTGAGTTAAAAAGCGCGCGATTTTGTGAGCAGACGGCTACTTGTTTGCAAAACGGCACAAAGCCTAGCAGTTTAAAGCCCAGCTCGCTTATATTGCGGTGCGCAACCGACTTTAGATTGTCGTAGATCATCACGGCATCATCCTCGCTTGCGGTGAAATTTAGCAAAAACAAAACCTCTTTTTTGCTCGCTCCAAGCGTCTTTAAAAGCGCGTAGGTATTGCTGATCGAGCAGGGCTCGTTCGCACACAGCACGATATTTTCGTCGCCGATGCTCAAAAAATCTCCAAGATACTCAAGCCCCGCATCGATCAAAATAAAATCGAAGATTCCCGCCTCTTTTAGCTCGCTTGCGAAGCGAGCGGGGCTTTCGTGAGCTTTTGCACTCGCGGAATTTCCGGCTTCTTCGGGATTTGATGAGCGGGCGGAATTTTTCATTTCATCTTTACTTGCAGAATTTTGAGAATTCTCGCCATGGATTGAATTTTGTTTGGTGAAATCATCGCTTTTAAAATTCTCTAGGCTTTCTGATTCTGTAAAATTCCATCCATCTTCGCAATTTTGCGGCTTTTTGGCTGCACAATTCGTAGAATTTTTTGCAGCGTTTGCTATTGAATTTGAAGCGGCGGAATTTTCTGAGTTGTTTTTGCCATCAGAGCTCGTGAGTTTTTGCGCGTAATTGTGCGAGCTGAGACTTTCGTCGTCTTGCGAGCCTTGCGCGCTATCCGTAGAATTTTGCATGACGCAATCGTCCGCGCTAGAGCCTGCATTTTTGATAGAATTTTGCGCTGCAGAATTCGCGCTATTTACAGAATTTTGTGAAGCAACCGCGGGCGAGACGAGAGTTAAATTTTGAGAAATTTTTACCGCGACGGCGCTTGGTAGCGAAATCCTCTTTCTTTGCAAAGCGTTTAAGATGATCTCTTGATTGTTTAAATTTGGCGCTTCTATGATCGCCGTGCGGTAGCCCTGCTCGCTTAGAATTTCGGCGAAATTTGCTGCAATCACGCTCTTGCCGACTCCGCCCTTGGCGCTTAAAAAATTTACGATTTTAGTTTGCATATCAGTCCTCTTTTAAATTTCATCTCTCCAAGTGGCAAAATCACGCTTATACGCTCGCAAGCACCTGGATGCGGCAGCATCAGCCGCTCGCAGGCACGCACCTTCGCGCTTGCATATAAAATATCCACGTCCAGCGTGCGCGGCGCGTTTTTGAAGCTTCTTTTGCGCCCAAATCGTAGCTCTGCGCGCTGCATAATCTTAAGCAGCGCAAGCGGCGCTAGGGAGCTTTGCACTAGCATCACGGCGTTTAAAAAATCGGGCTGATCTAAAAAACCAAACGGTCTGTTTTTTAAAATCAAGGAATTTTGCGCTACGAAAAAGCGCGTATCGCTCTGTAAAACGCGATAAAATCGCTCGAAGCGCCGCCTGACATCTCCTAAATTCCCGCCGAGTCCAAGTAGGTATAAATTTTTAAAATTTCCGCGCTCGCGGCGCCTCATCGGGAAAACGGCGCTTTTTACGACGCACAGCGCGTCCGCGCACTCGTAAAATCCATTTTTCTTAAGCCGCACGTTCACCTGGCTACTCTCATAAAATTTCAGCTCCGTTTTCGCGCACGACCACGACGTCCTCGATGCGCACGCCAAACTCGCCAGGCAGATAGATCCCCGGCTCCACGCTAAAGACCATTCCCTCTTTTAGCACGGTCTCTCCGCGCTTTGAGATAAACGGAAGCTCGTGGATATCGACTCCGACGCCGTGTCCGGTGCTGTGGAAAAACGCTTCGCCGTAACCATGCCTCGCGATAAAATCCCTAGCCGCCGCGTCGATCTCGCGCGCCTTTTTACCGGGCATAACCGCCGCGATCGCAAGAGCCTGAGCCTCTTTTACGATTTCGTAAATTTCTTGTCGTTTGGCGTTTTTAAAATTTTGCTCCTTGCCGAAGTTAAAATTTTCGTCAAAGCACGCCGTGCGCGTCCTATCCGAGCAGTAGCGATTAAATTTAACCCCCGCGTCAAGCAGGAGCAAATCGCCCTGCCGCAGCCGCTTTTTACTCGGCAGAGCGTGCGCCTTGGCGGCGTTTTCGTTGATCGCGACGATAGGCGAAAAGCTAAGCGCAAGCTCACCCTTTTTCTTAAAGATAAGCTCGGCATTAAAAAACAGCTCCTCTTCGCTCATCCCTTCGCCGCTAGCGCGCACGAACGCGGCAAATTCGTCAAATCTCTCCGCGCCCAGCTGCGCCGCGCGTTTTAAAATTTTTATCTCGTCTTCTGATTTTACTATGCGCGAAATTTGCGCAAAATTCGCCCGCGCCTTAAATCTTATCCCAAGCCCCTTGCTCAGCGCCTCCCACTCACCCGCGCTAAAATCGTACGGGTTGTAGCTAAGCTCCTTTACGCCAGCCTTTCGCAAAAACAGCCGTGCGTCTTTTATCAAATTTCGCTCGACCTCGATAACCTCGGTATCTTTGCAAAGCTCGCGCGCCTCGATGCTATAACGCGCATCGGTGAGGAAAAATTTGCGCCCCGAAAGACTCAAAAATATCGCATTGTCGCAGCTGTATCCGCACTCGTGGTAAACGGCGTTTTCGTCCTTTAGGATAAAATTTTTCAAATTTAATCCCAAACTTATTTGGCTTTCTGCTCGGCTCTGGCTGCCTTGATCTGCTCAAAAATTTGAATCATTCCGATCATTGCCAGATGGTATCCCACAGGGCCGAATCCGATGATCTGACCCGCTGTTACGGGCGCTATTAGACTTTTTTGTCTAAGCTCCTCTCTGCGAGCGATGTTTGAGATATGCACCTCGATCACAGGTAGGCTGACTGCGGCGAGCGCATCGCGGATAGCGAGCGAAGTGTGCGTGTAGGCGGCAGGATTGATGATGATACCGTCGCAGGTGCCGAAGCACTCTTGGATCTTATCGACGATCTCGCCTTCGAAATTGCTCTGAAAAAACTCGATCTCGTTGCCGCTCTGATCGGCGACCGCCTTCATCTGCTTATGGATATCCTCCATCTTCATAACCCCGTAAATAGCGGGTTCGCGCATACCGAGCATATTGATATTCGGTCCTTGAATCACCATAATTTTCATTTTTGCGTCCTTGTTTTGAAATTTAAGCAAAAATTATAACCAAAGCGAGCTTATTTTTTACTATGGCGCCAAATTTGCCCGTTCAAGCCCGGTCGCTAAAATTTTATCTCTAAATTTAGCACGGAAGAGAATTTTATGCTAAAATCACGCGCTGTTTTAGATAAGGAAAACGATGAGAATTTTAAAGGCGAAGTGGGTTCTTGTCTGCGATGAGAATTTTAAAATTTTAAAAGATGGCGCGATCGTCTTTGACGAGAAGATAATCGAGGTCTGCGCCTTTGCGAGTGCGGCGCGCAAATACCCGCAAGCCGAAATTTTAGACTTTAGCGGCGATATAGCGATGCCTGCGTTTATAAATCCGCACGTGCATTTGGAATTTAGCGCAAACAAAGGCACGCTGCATTACGGCGATTTTTTGGACTGGCTAGGCAGCGTCATCGCCTCAAGGCAGCAGCTGGACGCCACGGCGCGCGGACGGCTAATCGCGGAGCAGATCGCCGCGATGATGCGAAGCGGCGTGGGTACGATCGGTGAAATTTCAAGCTTCGGCGGCGAGGCTGAAGCTTGCGCGCAAAGCGGCATTAGAACCGTGTTTTTCAATGAAATTTTAGGCGCGAGCAAGGACGCTACGGCGGAGAATATTTTGAAATTTAAGCAGCGTTTTGAGCGCTCAAAGGCGTTTGCAAGCTCGCTTTTCATCCCCGCCGTGTCGGTACACTCGCCGTATTCGACGCACCCGCAGATTACGGAGTTTGCGACGAAGCTTGCCCGCGAAAACGGACTTGCTATAAGCACGCATTTTATGGAGAGTGCGTATGAGCGGCAGTGGCTGCGCACGGGGCGCGGTAAGCTTAAAACCTGGCTTTCTAAATTTAACCCAACGCCCGCGCCTTTTTACTCGCCCCGTAGCTTTGTAGCGCATTTTAGCGGGCTTCGCACGCTTTTTACGCATTGCGTTTGGGTGGATGATTTTAGCATCTTTGATCCGAAGCTCCACTCGATCACGCACTGCGCGCGCTCCAACCGCCTGCTTAGCAAAAAGAGGCTGAGCTTTAAAAAGCTGCTCGCAAGCGGGCTTAATTACAACATCGCTACCGATGGGCTTAGCTCAAATTTTAGCCTAAGCTTTTTAGACGAGCTGCGTGCAAATTTAATGATGCACGACGAGCTAGGTTTGGCGGAACTAGCGCGAGCGCTGATTTTAGGCGCGACGAGAAACGCAGCAGCCGCGCTGGGGCTAAATTTGGGCGAGCTGAGGGCCGGTAAGCTCGCCGACATCGCCGTTTTTGAAGGCATTGAGTGCGAGCAGAGCCAGCTGGCGCTACAGCTTATTTTGCAGAGCAAAAACGCGAAATCACTTTTTATCGAAGGAATGAAATGCAATTTCTAAAAAACATCTTTGCGCCGATCGGCGCCGTGCTCGGGTTTATCAACAAATACTTTAAATCCCTGATTTTTCTGCTTATTTTGTTTTTGATTTTTGCAGGCGGCGAAGGCGCGCCGTATCGATATCGTCATTGTCGATACGGCGGGACGACTCCAAACAAAGTCCAATCT
>NZ_CALIBF010000027.1 GCF_938045465.1 uncultured Campylobacter sp. | reverse complement strand
TAAAATTTAAACTGCTCGAGGTTTCAAAATTTTAAAATTTTAAATTTCGCGCTCGTTTAGCAGTATCCATAAATTTTAAGCGCTAAATGGGAGCAAATGGGCTAAAATAGCCCATTTATCAGCCCTTTAATCGCGTCAGATTTTTCCTTTTTCGCGTCGTTTTTGCTGCTGTTATCGTCCTTTTTTACGCCGAAAAGTTTGTCGATACCCTTTCCGATCTGCTTGTCGAGTTTGCCCTTGAGGTAGTCCGATCGCACGTCGTATTTTGGCTCCTTAATCGTGCCGGTGATGTTTATTTCAAGATCGGTCTTTTCGATATTTGCTTTAACCGGCACCGAAATCGCGCCCGTTTTGCTATCCAGCGTGCCACCGGTGACGTTTAGCTTGCTTTTTTGCGCGCTCATATCGGCGTTGAAATTGATTAAATTCTGCTTGATCGTGCCGTTTACTTTGGCGTCGTTATAGACCTCGCCGCCTAGATCGCGCCCTAAAATTTTACCGATTTTATCGATCAATCCGCCGCTAGGAAGGCGGCCGTTGTTGATGATCGCGTCGAATTTGCCGCTGTGCGAGCTCGTATTATACGTAAGATTTGCGTTGCCCGTGCCGTCGTAGACGTGATCGATATTTAGAAGCGTCGTAAGCTCTTTGACGATGAAATTTTGGATTTTAAAGCTTGTCTCATCGCCCGCGATCTGTCCGTTCAGCTCACCGCCCGCGACCTTAGAATTTATGGTCGCAAACAGGCTCTTGCCGTCATGCGAAAGCTCGCCCGTCGCAGCAATTTTGCCGTTTAGTCTGCGATTTAGAAAAAACTCTAGTCGCTGCAAGCTCGGGATCAGCAGCGCGTAGTTTGCTTTAAGCGCTTTGTTTTTAAGCTCGTAGGTGCCGTTTAAGCTCTGAAGCTGCGCCAGATCGGAGTTTGCGCTTACGCTAAAGGTCGCGACTGAGTTTTTGATATTTGTCTGCGCCTGCGCGTCCGCTTTTAGATCGCTCGGGAAGTTCTTGCCCGTCGCGCCGTCTAAAAATTTCTTAAAAATCACGCCGTTAGCGAGCGAAATTTGCGCCGTGCCGTTGATGCCGTCTTTTAAGCTTAACTTCGCATCGCCGTTTATCGTGCCGTTTCCGATCGCGCTGCCGTAAAACAGAGCCGAAAGCACGGCCAGATTTAGATTGCTCGCTTTAAGCTTTAGATCGCTCAAATTTCCGCTCGCATTCAGGTTGCCGCCCATCGCGTTTAGATTTAAGTTTAGATTTTTAAGCTCATTTTGCGCTAGAGCCGCGCTAAGCTCGCCGTTTGCCTTGCCTTGCAGCTTCACTCCCAGGACGTTTTGCAGCGCGGCTAGATCGTTTGCGTTTAGCTTTGCGGACAGCTCGCCGTTTTTGTTTTTCAGATCGTATTTAGCCTCCGCATCCGCTTTAAGCGCGTCTTTAAACGCCGAAATTTGCGAGTTTGAAAGCTCAAGCGTAGAAAAATCGGTCTTTAAATTTCCGTTTGCTTTAACGTCGCCAGAAATTTTGCGCCCGATAAGGCTTTCGAGTTTCGCTAGATCGGGCAAGTTCAGATTAAAATCGGAATTTAAAGTTTTGTTTTTCAGATCAAATTCCGATTTTTCGGCGCTGATCTTGCCTAGCGTCGAATCAATCTTGCTTGCTGCTCGCAGGACGTCATTTTGCGCCGTGATGTCCGAGTTTAGCGTGATCTGCACGCCCTTTGGGATGGAGATATTCATATCTTTAAACGCAGATTCGTTTAGGATCAAATTTGAGCTTTTGATGCTCGCGTTGCCATCTGCGCCGCCGCCGCTAGCCTTGATGTCCGAGAGAATGTCGATATTTCCTTTGGCGTAGATCGGTAGCGAAGCCACGGAAAGGGCTTTTTCGACGTTTAGAGCTTTAGCGTCGATTTGCAGATCAAGCGGCTTGAGATCTTTTAAATTTGCTAAAAATTTTACGTTGCTATCAAAAATCCGCCCGCTGCCGTTGATGCCGAATTTGTCAAGATCGCCTAAAATTTGCCCTTTGAGGCTTAGCTCTTCGCTCGTTTTTATGCCGAGCTTGGCTAGATCGTGCGCGTTTGCGTCGTAGCTAAGATCGAAAGAGCGCGCAAAAAGCGAGTATTTGCCCTTTACGTTTACGCTCGCAGCATCATTTACGTTGGCGCTGATGTCCAAATCGCCGAAATTTAGATCGAATTTATCGAGCTTCACGTCAAGGCCGCTTTTTTCTTTGATCAAATTTTCTATATAAGGCTTAGCAAGATTGTTGCCAAAATCGCTGAAAAATAGGCAGCCCGCGCCTACGATAAGCAGAATTAAAATTCCTGCGATTATGCCGAAAATTTTCATTTCGTCCCCTTAAAAATTTAAAATTTGAGGGTATTATAGCCCTTAAAATTTAACGTTTGAAATCTCAATACTTGAGTTTAAATCACTAAAGTTTTATAAAAATTTTTCATAAACTATTGACAAGATTTTAAATTTTGCATATAATCTTAGCACTCAAACACATTGAGTGCCAATTTTAGAAATCACAAATCAAAGAAAGGACTGAAATGAAATTTCAACCACTTGGCAAGCGCGTTCTAATAGAGCGCGAGGAGGAAACAAAAAAGACCGCTTCGGGCATCATCATCCCCGACAATGCTTCAAAAGAGAAGCCTTCGACCGGCAAAATCGTAGCTGTCGGCAGCGAATGTGAAGGCGTCAAAAATGGCGATACTGTAGCGTTTGCAAAATACGCAGGTAGCGAGATTAGCTTAGATGATAAGAAATTTCTTATCTTAAATTTAGAAGATGTTTTAGGCATAATTAAATAAAAAGGATTGAAAATGGCAAAAGAGATTATTTTTTCAGACGACGCAAGAAACAAGCTTTACGCGGGCGTTAGGAAGCTAAACGACGCTGTAAAAGTTACAATGGGACCCCGCGGTCGTAATGTCTTAATCCAAAAGAGCTTCGGCGCTCCGGCGATCACAAAAGACGGCGTGAGCGTGGCTAAAGAGATTGAGCTAAAAGATACGCTAGAGAATATGGGCGCTTCTTTGGTGCGTGAAGTAGCGAGCAAAACCAACGATCAAGCAGGAGATGGTACTACGACCGCGACCGTGCTAGCTCACGCGATCTTTAAAGAGGGCCTACGCAACGTAACTGCGGGCGCAAATCCGATCGAAGTTAAGCGCGGTATGGATAAATTTAGCGCTGCGGTTATTGAGGAGCTAAAAAAATCATCTAAAAAAGTAAGCGGCAAAAAAGAGATCGCTCAGGTTGCTACGATCTCTGCCAATAACGACAGCGCGGTGGGCGATCTGATCGCAGACGCTATGGAAAGAGTCGGCAAGGACGGTGTCATCACCGTTGAAGAGGCGAAATCTATCAACGATGAGTTAAACGTAGTCGAGGGAATGCAGTTTGACCGCGGCTATCTAAGCCCATATTTCATTACAAATGCCGAGAAAATGCTAGTCGAGCTAGCTTCTCCACTAGTGCTTCTATTTGACAAAAAAATTACAAATTTAAAAGATCTACTTCCGGTTTTGGAGCAGGTTCAAAAAAGCGGCAAACCGCTTCTAATCATCGCCGAGGATATCGAGGGCGAGGCGCTTGCGACCTTGGTCGTAAATAAACTTCGCGGCGTGTTAAACATCTCTGCGGTCAAAGCCCCAGGATTTGGCGATCGCAGAAAGGCGATGCTTGAAGATATCGCGATTTTAACGGGTGGCACCGTCATCAGCGAGGAGCTTGGCAGAACGCTAGAAAGCGCTTCTATGGCCGATCTCGGACAAGCCGAGCGCATCGTGATCGACAAAGATAACACCACTATCGTAGGCGGCGCGGGCAAGAAAAAAGATATCGACGCGCGCGTTTTGCAGATCAAGGCTCAAATCGCCGAGACTACAAGCGATTACGACAAAGAGAAACTTCAAGAGCGTATGGCTAAGCTTAGCGGCGGCGTTGCGGTCATCAAGGTGGGCGCTGCGACCGAAACCGAGATGAAAGAGAAAAAAGATCGCGTGGACGACGCTCTAAACGCAACCAAAGCAGCCGTAGACGAGGGTATCGTAATCGGCGGCGGCGCTGCGCTAATCAGAGCTGGACTTAGCGTAAAGCTAGCTCTAAGCGGCGACGAGCTTATTGGCGCGGACATCGTTAAGCGTGCGCTTTTCGCTCCGCTTCGCCAGATCGCCGAGAATGCGGGATTTGACGCGGGCGTCGTAGCTAATAAGGTCGAGCAAGGCTCAGATAAAAAATTCGGCTTCAACGCCGCAAACGGCGAGTATGTCAATATGTTTGAAGCAGGTATCATCGATCCGGTCAAAGTCGAGCGCATAGCGCTTCAAAATGCGGTCTCCGTCGCAAGCCTGCTTCTAACGACCGAAGCGACCGTCAGCGAGATTAAAGAGGAGAAACCTGCAATGCCTCCAATGCCTGATATGGGCGGAATGGGTGGCATGGGCGGAATGATGTAGTCCCATAGGAGCGTCATTCGGCGCTCCCATGCCATTGAAACGGCGCTGCGAGATTTTTACAGTGCCGCGAAATGCTTTATGCGCGGCGATATTTTTGCTATGCGCCGTAAAATGAGATGTGCCGCGTTTTGGATATGTCTAAGGCGCGGCGATTTATTATGAATTAGCGATTAAGCGGTGTGATTTTTAGTCACTGCATGATCTTATAAATTTCGTATCTCACCGCAAATTTACGGTTTTGCCGCATTATCCTTTAAATTTAAAAACTTTATCTGAGCTTGCTTTTTACCTTAAATTCTGACTTACCACTCAAAATTTAAGCGCAGAATTCTAAAACTTTAAAATTTTCAGCTATCCCACCTAAACGCTTACAAGATAAAATTTTTTCGTGGCGTCATATTTTTAGTGTGATAAAATTCTATTGCCAAACAGAATCCTAGCTGCGGAATTTTTGAAGCTTAGCCTTTTGTTTGGCGATACGGCTTGGAATTAGAGCTGAAATTTCATAGCCTCACTCATTAAATTTAACGCGGCTTAATCTAAGCTTTGCTAAATTTCGCCTAAAATCCATGGAAAGGAAAACGATGAAAAATTTAGCTCGTATTTTTTTAATTGCGTTCATTTTGACGAGCTTCTCTAGCGTTTTTGCTGCGCAGCAAAACCATAAATCTAAAATTTCATCTCAAAATCTGCGAGCCAAAGATCATCCGAGTAAAAATACTTCGGTGAAATCCTCTACCGAGCCGCATGCTAAAAAATCTGCAAATGCTAAAAGCCTTTCAAAATCCAAGCTCACAAAAAATACGCGTGTATCTAGGAATTTTGCTAAAAATTCCACGCGAAAAAGTGCGAAAAATTTCACTAAAAATCCCGGGCAAAATTCTGCATCGCATCCTGTGAGAAATAAAGCATCTAAGCGCCCGGCTAATCAATCAAACAGCCAGAATGGAGCTAGCAAGAGCCTAGTCGCGACGCTGATGCGTTTGCCAAAGACCCGCATCTATGAGGATGAGGTGCCAAACGCCCGCGATACTGCGCAAACTTACAGAGGTGCAGATATGCGGAGAAGCGCAAGCGCGCAAGCTCACGGAGGCGCAGATGGGCAGACTGACAAAATCGTAGACGCACAAGCTCGCAAATTAACGACGACTCGAATTGCACAGCCGCAAGCTCTCCGCGTCTATAGTGCAACTCGTTCTAGCGCTATGGGACATACAGCTGCATCTCATTCGAGTGCCACGAAATATACGGCGCGTCAAAATGCCCGCGCGCCCTATCTTCCCACATCTGCTCGCTCTAGCCGTGTGATAGGGCGCTCTGGCGGTAGCGCGTTTGGTAAGATGTCGTCGCCAAAGCGGGGTAATGCGTTAGGACAAGGTGCCGCGATGCGTTATGATGAGCGTTGGGCGAAGCCCGCTCCACAGCCTTATGAGCCTGCGCCTGAGACTGAGAAAAAGCGAGGGCTGATATTTTCGTCGCAGTGGGGCCCTGCCGCGCCGAAAAGCAAGTGGCAGCAGCACGAAGCCCCGACGGATGACGCTTCGTCGCGCAATGAGTCGGTGATGGATATGCTGCAGGACAAGATGAGCAGGGTCAAGGTGAATATGGAGCTGGTGCGCTAGCCTAGGCGGCACGCCGGCGCAATTTATATGCGTAGGCGGGTTAATTTTGCTGTCTCTGTAAGAATGGCGCTTGCATTGCAAAAAACACGAACGGCTGATGTTTTTTCGGCTTTGTCGTCGTGCGAAACAATGCCCTAATGCTGCAATTAAAGATAGAATTTTCATATTTCATCTACGGGCTTTGAATTTCACGGCTACATGTCGCGCTGCCAGGATAAACCAGACTGCACTCGTTTTGCGCGAGCGGGCACTGCGACGATACTGCGGATAAAATTTCACCGAAATTTCAAGAGCTTAATTTTGTAATTTTACGTCGCAGGACTTCGCCCGCCTGCTAAATTCACAGAATTTTGCTTGGCTGCGTGGTTTATTAAATTTCGCTTGCCATCAAATTTTGTAGAGTTTCATTTGTCGCCGGAATTTTTAGAATTTTATTAGATGGCAGAATTTTATAGAACTCTATTCGCTCAAATTTCTCGGCGAAATGAAATTTTTCGTAAGCGCAAAAGCAAAATTCAGCGGGTGAAATTCTGCGGCGGCTAGCGAGCGCGAATTATTAAATTTTAACCCCATTTTGAATAAAATAGCGCAAAAAATTCTAAAGGCTTAAATTTGAAAAATCGCTATCCGACCCGCCAAATCTCCGTCGGCTCCGTCAAAATCGGCGGCGGCGCGCCCATCTCCGTGCAGTCGATGAGCTTTTCTAAAACGAAGGACGTGGAGGGCACGCTAGAGCAGATAAACCGCCTGTATTTCGCGGGCTGCGACATCGTGCGCTGCGCGGTGCTTGATAAGCAGGACGCGGACGCGCTCGCGCGGATCAAAAAAAGCTCGCCGCTCCCCATCGTAGCGGACATCCATTTTAATTTTCGCTTGGCGCTGCAGGTTGCGGAGTTTGTCGATGCTATCCGCATAAACCCGGGCAATATCGGCGGCAAGGACCGTATCAAAGAGGTCGTGCGCGCGTGTAAAGCTCGCAGCCTGCCTATCCGCATCGGCGTAAATTTGGGCTCACTCGAAGAGCAGTTTGAGCAAAAATACGGCCGCAGCGTGGAGGCGATGGTGCAAAGCGCGCTGTATAACGCCGCGCTGCTGCAGGATGAGGACTTTAGCGATATCGCGATCTCGCTTAAGACTTCGGACGCGCCGAGTACGGTGGCTGCGTATCGCGCGCTGCGCCCGCTATGCGAGTATCCTTTCCATCTGGGCGTGACCGAGGCGGGAACGAAATTTCACGCGAGCATCAAGAGCGCAATCGCGCTTGGTACGCTTCTGATGGAGGGGATCGGCGATACGATGCGCGTGAGCATCACCGGCGAGCTTGAGGAGGAGATCCGCGTCGCGCGCGCGATCCTGCAGGACGCGGGCGTGCAAAAAAGCGGCGTCAATATCATTTCGTGTCCTACCTGCGGGCGTTTGCAGAGCGACCTGCTAAGCGCGATCAAAATCGTCGAAGAAAAAACTGCGCACATCAAAACGCCGCTAAATATCAGCGTCATGGGCTGCGTCGTAAATGCGATCGGCGAGGCGAAGGGCGCAGACGTGGCGATCGCGTTCGGCAACGGGCGCGGCATCGTGATGCGCCACGGCGAAGTGGTCGCCAAACTCGATGAGAGCAAGCTCGTGGAGCGGTTTTTGCAAGAGGTCGAGGACGAGGTGCGGGTTCGCGAAGGGGTGTGAGAACTGCGGGGCGCCTAGCGGCTTAAATGTCGCTATGACGCGCGGCTTGGGCGGCTCGGCTCTGAATTTTGGCGCGCTTGGCTAGTTATAGTTTGCTCGGC
>NZ_CALIBF010000026.1 GCF_938045465.1 uncultured Campylobacter sp. | reverse complement strand
AGCCTTTGCGATGCGCTCGTCATAAAGCCGCAGCGTGCCGGCAAAACTCTCGTCGGGCAAAATCACCGCGATGCGCTCCGGCGCAATGCCCGCGCGCACAAAGGATGAAATTTTTTCAAAAACATAGCTCGCCTGCAAGCTTCGCAGCTCAAAGCCTCTACACACAACCGCTCCGCCCACGCTTAGTGGCTCGCGGCTTAAAATTTCACCCGTACCAAGATTTACGCGGTATGCAAAACCTGGCTCTAGGCTTATGCCGCAAAGCTCCTCTACCGCGCGCACAGGCTTGGAATTTAAAGTCGTGGCTCTAAAGCTCAACACAACCTCGCTAAGCTCTGCAGCGCGCTTAAAAATCTCGAACTCAAATGCGCTAGGATTGCCGTCGATGTTGATTTCTATCCGCTCAAATCCGCGCAGATAGGATTCGTTTAGCTTATAAAGCGCGGGCAGCGTGATCTCGTCGTAAAATCCATGCTCGCGCAGAATCCTTGCATACGCCCCCGCTAGCTCTCGCAGAATTTCAAAATGCTCGGCATACCACGCATAGGTGTCGCTAAGATCGAGCGCATCGATACTCACGCGCTCCGTCGCAAGCTCCTTGAAAAAGCCGAAAAGATACTCGCGGTTGCGCATAAACTCGTAAAGCTCGTTAGGGAATTTAAGCCTTTCGTCCGCGCGCTTGCTCTCGTTTACCGCCTGCTTCATAAAAAGCGCGCGGTCTATCTCGCCGCAAGCGACAAGATCCGGCACAAAAAGCGCCTTTTCGTAGAATTCCGCCAAAGTAATCCTAGGCGCCAGCACGCCGCCGCTCTCGCTTTGCAGCGCCGCGCGTAGCGCACGCGAGCTAGTGTAGACAAAGAGATTTTTAGAGGGCAAATTTTTCAAAACAAATCCTTTAGAGCGATTCGCAGAACGCGGAATTTTGCGATATTTTAGCAAGAAATTTTTAGTTTGGGCTTTTAAGCAAAGAAGTTTTTGAAAAGCTTGAGAGGCTAAATTTTATCAAGTCAAATTTAGTAAGTTGGATGAGCGTAAAATTTTAATCTGCGGCGCTTTGAGCGCGGAATTCTACCTCGCTCCGCATTCATCGCGGCATAATTTAAACGCAAAATTTTACGAGTGCAATTCCATAAATTACAAAGCGGCAAAAACGCGACGGAATTTAAGCAGGCTCAGGCTCGATCTTGTATCCCAGGCTCAGGACGTTTTTTATGATTTCGCCTCCCACTTTATCGCGGATACGCTTGACGAAGGTGCGAAGCGCCGTATCGCTCACGGCTCCTTCGGTCCAAACATAACGCTTGATCTCCTCGTAAAGCACCAGCTCGCCCACGCGACTGGCTAGCAGCGAAACAAAAGAAAGCTCCTTTTTAGTAAGCACGATCTGCTCGCCATCCTTCAGCAAAATACGGCGAAGCCCGTCAAATACGTAGTCTGCGCCCATATTTACGACTCGTACAGAGTCCAGCTTAGACTTCATCAGTGCACTTATCTCTAGCACGAATGCGGCGATATCTACCGGTTTAAAGTAATACCGCTCGACGCCAATCTCCATAACGCCTTTTAGCTGCTCCTCCCTACTGAAGCCACTAAGCACCACGATTGGGGCATGCGGAAAGATCTGCTTAATCTGACGTATCATCTCAAGCCCATCCTCGATCGGCATTAGAATGTCGGTAATGACGAGATTAGGGCTAAATTTTTTGAATTTTTTTACACCTTCAAGCCCGTTTTGGGCATTGTAAACGTTGTTAAAAATACCCTCAAACGCCTTATGCAGCGAGGCTAGTAATTTAGTATCATCCTCGACTAGCAAGACGTCCAGCTCTTTTAAAGCGCAGCTCATAGCAGACCCCTCAAGGCGAAATTTCAAACGAAATTCTTTCAAATTTTCTCTTTTATTGAGCTTAAAATAATGTTAAGTTAAAAATTTAATTTCATAAAGTAACACAACTCTTATTTTAGGTGCAAATATGGGCGGGATTAAAAAAGAAGCATGGATAAAAACCGCGGCCTAGGAATGGGGCAAAATTTAAAATGACGCGAGCTAAATCTTATCGGTGCGAAAAAGATTTAAGAGCGGCTGAAAGTAAAATTCCAAAGCTGGCGCAGGTAAAATTTCACTACGCGGCGGAGCGGAATTTTATTTTAGGCAAATGGCTTTTAGAGGGAAATAAAACGGCGCTGATAAGGTTTTAAGAGCAGGTATAGTTTATCAAAAAACTAGGCATAGCTGGCAAAACCGCATCAATAAGGCTTTAACGAGCGGGCAACGTTAGATAAAATTTTACGGGCGACAGGGCAGCTTACTAGCGCAACTTTTGACGGCAACAAAACGGTTCGTCAAA
>NZ_CALIBF010000025.1 GCF_938045465.1 uncultured Campylobacter sp. | reverse complement strand
TGCGAAACCCCTTCAATCAAGGCAAGCTCGCAGACGCAAGGCGCTTCGGCATCATATCGGCGGCGCTTATGCTGATTTCTGTGCTTACGGAGCACCTACCAGGCGGCGAGGGGCTTTTTAGCATCAGGGCGTGCCTGGGTCTGGGCTCGCTCATCCTTCTTTACCGCGCGGCGAAAGGCATCTCCGAATCGCGCCCTCACGATTATCGGCGCGCTGGCGGTTTTGTTTTTCATCGCTAGGCTCTACTACGGGCTGTATAAAGACACGCAAAACGCGCTATTTCTGATCGCCGTGGGGATTGCGTTTGCGGGCGGCATACTGTCCGTCATCTCAGGCGACGGCTCGCGCATATCCGTGCTGATGGACTTTGCGGCGCCAGCGGCGTTTTTGTTCGCGTGGCTTCGGACAGAAAAAATCGCCTAGCGCTTTGCGATCATTCGTCTAAGAAGCGGGCAAAATTCTATTTCGGTGCGGATTTAAACACGGCGCACAAAAACGGGCGCGGCATCAAAATTTTAAAAGACGAGCGAAAATATGAGGCGGAAATAAAATGCAAAAAATGGCTTGGAAATTTGGCGAACTTGAAAAAGTCGCGACGGAGGAGGGCTTTATTTGGTATGCGGAGCTAAAAAGCGAAAGCTCTAGCGAGGTGCCATTTTGTCTCGTGTCTGCAGATACGGCGGATGTGGACGATGAGGGGTCTTGCTCGCGCAGCGACGCCTGGGACATCGATCGGCACATAAAAGACGCTCTTGTCTTCCTGCGAGACGAGCTTAGACGCGAGTATCGTTTGGGCGAGGATGAGCTCGGGCTGCTTGACGTGCCCGTTTGCGATCTGCCGTTTGAGCTGCCGCAATGCACGTTTTACGCACGCGATACGCAGTGGCTGTTGAGGTTTGCCGAGGGCGCGCTTGATATTTGCGAGCCTTTCGGCATCGGGGTGATTTTCGAGGGCGAAAGACCGCTGCGCGTGGAAAATTTAGAGCTTTGCTAGCTGCGGTAAAATGCTAAATTTAAAGGCGGACGGGAATTTTAATGCTTTGCCGAGTTTGAAATTTTTCGGCTCTTCGCGAATATAACGCGGTAAATTTTAAAATTTAACCGCAAGGTGCGGCATCAAAAAGACGCGGCGCCGAATTCAATATAATCTCTAAAATTTAAACGCTTAAAAGGAGCGAGCCGTGAGCGAAAAATTTCAAGCCGAGATGAAAGAGTTAGACAAAAAATTCGCCGCAATACCGGAGAATTTAAAGAAGCGATACGACAAACATAGGCTAATTAGGTGCTCTAGTATGGTGTTTTTAGCACTTTTGTTCGGCATTACATCGGTAGCTTCGCGACTTATTTCTTACGTGGATATTCAGATGCCCGAGCTTCTTTTGTTTTGTGTGGCGGTCATTTTATCCATCTGCTTGACGACATTTTGTTTAAAGTGCTATAAGACAAAAAAATACAGCAACTTTTTCATAAAAAATCAAGATGCCAGTTTGATGATTTTTACTTTTGAGAATACGGCTAGCTTAGTCTTGGTTTTATTTCCCACTTTGCTATTTCTATCTTCGGCAATGGGAGGTTCGCGAGATGAGTTAAGCGGCGCCGGCACTTTATACGGAGTCTTTATAGCTCCGATTTGCATATTAGTTTTTCTTTTATGCTATTTTTATAATAAAGGCTCATATCCTCCAAGGATCCATATCTGCGGCTCTCAAACGAAGCTTGATTTGTCGGTGCGAGAAGCCGAATTTAAAGAGGATGAACTAAACGAGAAATTTGCCAATATTCCAAAAAATTTAAAAAGGCGATATGACATACATAGATTGATTAGGCGTGCGAGCGCAATATTTTTGGCGTTTTTATTTATCATTGTCACATTTGTGAGCGCTATTGCTATATTGCGCGGCGTTGTTATTGTTTTAGTAATGTTATTTTCGTCTATTCTATTAACTATAGGTTATTTAAAAAGTAATTCTATGAAAGAATATAGCAAGCTTTTCATAAAAAATCAGCGAATTTCTTTAGTGGTTTTTACTATTGAAAATTTAGCTAGCGCGGCTTTGATTTTGTATCCGCTAGCGCTCATAATAGTGACATTGATCGCTAAAAATAATGAGAGGATAATAGACTTACTTTTAAACGGCTCGAATATATCGTCTGTTTGCTTGATCGTTTTCGCAGCGTGCTATTTTTTCAACCGAAGCACATATATTCCAAAAGATGATAAATTCTGCTAAATTTAAACGGGATGAGAGCTTGCAAATATCCTTGATGATGGATTTTGCGGTGCCTACGGCGTTTTTATTCGCGTGGTTTCGGACGGAAAAAATTGCTTAGAATTTTACGGATGTTTACGTAAGAAATTGGGCGAAATTCCGCTTCGGCGCGGAATTTAAGCATAGCCCGACAAACGCGTAAAGATGGCTGTAAATATGGACACACGGAAAAGCAATAAAAGTCGCAAGATGCAAAGATGGGCACGGAGCGCGTTGCGGAATAGAGGCGCGAGCTGCTGTGAATTTCACATTGCGTTACGCGCGTAAATTTCACGCTCTACCAGATGAAATTTAACGCGCAAATTTCACTACGAAATTTCAGGGCGTTTCGAGTCTTGCGATTTACAGCTTCCTAAGCTTTGCGATCTCATCGCGCAGCGCAGCAG
>NZ_CALIBF010000024.1 GCF_938045465.1 uncultured Campylobacter sp. | reverse complement strand
AAAATTCTAAAATTCTAAAATTCTAAAATTCTAAAATTCTAAAATTCTAAAATTTTATAATTTTAAATTCCGCTCTACTTCGTTTTCTTTGCGCTGTCTTTGATAGTCGTTGCGTTGGCGTCGATGTAGCCCATCTGGACGAGCTTTTCGTAGATTTGCATTATCACGGGACCTGCCGCGCTTCCGCCTCCGCCGCCGTGTTCTACGAGCACGGTTACGGCGTATTGCGGCTTGTCGTACGGCCCAAAGCTAGTCATCCAGGCGTGCGAGCGGTGGAAGTAGTCCATATCAGCCTCTTTCATTCGCTTTTTGGCGGTCTGCGAGATACCCACGACCTGTGCGGTGCCCGTCTTGACCGCTAGAGGCACTACCGCGGTATGGATGAGCTTGTAGGCGGTGCCTCCGTCGGGGTTGTTACCGACCTCATACATCCCGCGTCGCACAAGCGGCAGCTGCGCCTTTTCTTTCGGCGTGAAAAGCTCGGTAGGGGTAAATTCCACCGGCTTACCGTCGATGCTTTTTAAAAAATGCGGCGTGATAGCCTTGCCCGAGGCGATCTGCGCGGTGTTTTTCGCCACCTGCATAGGGGTGACGAGCACGTCGCCCTGGCCGATCGAGGCATTGACCGTCTCGCCCTGATACCACGCGCGCTTAAATTTCTGCATTTTCCAGGCCTTATTAGGCATCGTGCCTACAAACTCATTGGGTAGATCGACGCCTGTTTTACTACCGAAACCCAGACGCTGCAGATACGCGGACATATAGTCGATCCCCACCAGCAGCGAGCCTTCGTAAAAATATACGTCGCAGCTGCCTTTAATCGCCTCTACTAAGCTCACGCGGCCGTGACCCCAGCTCTTCCAGCAGCGAAATTTACGCCCCCCTAGCTCTATCGCGCCGCTGCAAAACACGCTCCAATTCTCGTTGATCTTGCCGCTGTTTAAAAAGCTCATCCCCACTGCCATCTTGATTACAGAGCCCGGCGGATAGAGGCCGTTTACGAGCTTATTCGTAAACGGATGGCGCGGATCTTTTATCAGCTCGTCCCACTGCGCCTGCGAAATTCCGCCCACGAAGGTGTTTAGATCGTACTCGGGGAAGCTGCCCGCCGCGATGATAGCGCCGTCGCGCAGATCCATCACGATCGCTACGCCGTCCTTGTCTTTAAAAATTTCCTCGAGGTATTTTTGCAGCTCAAGATCGATGGTAAGGGAGATTTCGCTACTGCTGGGCTCTTGCATCGAGATCTCCTCTACGACCTGATTTAGCGCCGTAACCTTCGTCTTGCGCTCGCCCTTGCTGCCCTGCAAAAGCTCGTTATAATACCCCTCGACGCCGCTTCTGCCGTTGTATCCGGTAAGTGCGCTTAGGGGGTTGCTTTGGATATCTTTTTTATTGGCGCGGCCCACATAGCCGATGATGTGCGAAGCGAGCGCGCCGTAAGGGTAGAAGCGCTGCGAAGCGGGCGAAATTTTAATATTTTCGTGCAGGCTTAAGCTCGCAAAATGCTCTATCGTGGCGTTGTAATCCAAAAACGGCACGACTTCGATAAAGTCTTGATTATAAGCGGAATTCGCGTCCTTGTAGCTCTTGCTCATCGCGGTGACGTTGAGATCTTTAAAGTAGCGCGAGATATTATTTAGCTCGCTTTGCAGCGCGCCGTCTTTTAGATGCGGCGCGATCGATAGCGAAAAGCCGAGATTGTTTATCGCGAGCGGGCGGCCTTTGTCATCTAAAATTTGACCGCGCACCGGCGGGATGTATTCGGTGGAGATGACATTGTTTTTAGCGACCTGCTCGTAGAATTCGTTTGATTTGATCGAAAGATAATAAATTCTAACCAAAAGCATGCTAAAAAATAGTATCACAAATACGAATACGAACTTCAGCCTCATACCAGCCGCCCCTTAAAAAAGAGCAGAGCAAGCAAAATTTCAATCACGATGTAATTTAAATACTCGCCGCTTAGTGGCAGGTACTCGCTCTTTTTGATCGCAGAGATCGCGTTGCTCACCACAAAGACCAAAACATAGCTAATCATCACGTAAAAGCAGATCAAAAAATTTCTAAATTTAATATATTTAAATGAGTTTTCATAGACCACGAAATAAAATATACAATACGCGATAGCCACGCTAAATAGGTTAAATCCGTGGATCTGCTCGGCGCAAAACAGATAAAAAATAGAGAAAAACCAGGTAAAGCCGAACTTTTTAAATTTCACGTCGTTTTCGTATTTTTGCACCACCATCGCCGTGAAAAAAAATCCGATCAGCGGCGGCAAGCCTCTATACACCGCACTTAGAAGCAGGTAGAAAAGAACTCCCGCGCTAAAAAGCGTGTCCGCTATAAGGTATAGATAAGTGCGATTTCGTTGCATACCGGAAACTTTTTGCATTTAATACAATCGGCCCAAATTTTTTGCGCGGGCAGCTCGTCTTTTGGGATTTCGGTAAAACCCAGACGCTCGAAAAATTCCTTTTGATAGGTGAGCGTAAATACGCTTTTTAGCCCGTAAAATTTCGCCTCGTCTAGCAGCTCATTTACGATAGCTCTGGCAATGCCCCGCCTGCGAAACTGCGGAGCGACGATGAGCGAGCGCACCTCGGCAAGATCTGCGTTAAAAATTTTAAGCGAAGCAAAGCCCGCTAAAATTTCGGCTTCTTTTAGACACTGCGATTCGCAAGGCTGCGAAAAATCATTCTGAAAAACGCCCGCGCTTTGCGAATATTCGCTCCGTAAAATTTGCTCTTTGTCTGCTTGCGCGCGACCCATTTGAGATACAGCTTGCAGCGCGCTATTTCGTGGCGCGCTATTTTGAGACGTAGCTAGTTGCGGCGCAAAATTACCCGCGGCATCTTCGACGGAATTTTCAGAAGTAATTTCGGCAAAATTTTCGGCGGAGCTTTGGATTAAATTTAAATCCGAGCCATGCGCTAAATTTAAATCGGAATTCTCGGCTAAATTTGAATCGGAATTCTCTTTGGAATCAAAGCTCGTATCCGCCTTAGAATCGCAGCCGAACGCCAGCACGTATGAGCGGATATTGGCAGCTATCTCATCGCTTTCAAGCGGCAAGATCACGCCGTTTTGAACCTCCTCTTTTACGAGTTCTTGCATACGCGAAATGTCGCAAAGACGCGCCTTTTTTAGCCGTATCATCTAAAATTTTCCCTAATCTTTGCGCGATCTTGGCGGTGCATTTTATATCCGCTGAATTTAATTATTTTGAAATTCTGCGCCGCAAAATTTAACGTATTTAAATTTAGAAATTTCATAATCCAAACGCCCCTCGCACGATGATTTCGCGCGCTTTCGCAAGCCCGCCGCCCTTTAGCGTCGAGACCAAAACGGCCTGCGGATCGTGCCTCAAAAGCTTTGCGCGCTCGCTTTGGTTAAGCTTGTCGGCTTTGGTGTAGAGCCTCACGACCTTTTGATCGCCGCGCAGAAAACTAGCGAGATAGTTTTGCAAATTTTTATCTATCGTAAGATCAAACTGCCTCGCGTCGATGAGATGGACGAAAAGCTTGATATTTAGGCGCTCTTTGATGAACTCGTCGAGATTTTTTTGCCAGATATAATGCAGTTTTTTAGAGACCTTAGCATACCCGAACCCGGGCAGATCCACGAAGATCAAAGAGATATTTTCTCCCAAGCTCGCAAGATCAGAAAAGGCGGGGTTGGCCGCTAAGCTTAGCGCGGATCTACCTGTAAAATTTAATTCGGGGCTTTGCACTGAATTCGGCGCAAAACCTGCCGCAAGATCTGTCTCGCGATCCGATCTAAAATCCGCCGAAACGCTTTTTAAATTTAAAATAGAGTTCTGCTTTAAATTTCGCTCAGACGCCGCAGCCTCCGCGTGATCTTGCGCGCAATTTGCAGCCGAGCTTAAAGCCTCTTTGCTTGCTAGATCAAGCGGCGTTTCATTTTGCGAGCCGTCCGAGTCTGCGGCAAGCTTTTGTTTAAATTTAACCTCGAAAAAATTTATCAGCTGCGTTTTGCCCGGCGTCGAGCTTGATTTGGCTAGATTTTTGCGCCCGGTAAGCACGTTTATCAGGCTGCTTTTGCCGACGTTGGAGCGCCCCAAAAACGCCACTTCGCTCATCGCAAACTCGGGCGCACCCGCGATATTTGCGGCGGAGGTGATAAACTGCGCGCTGCTAGGATAGATCATTTGTTTTGATCTTCGACCTGAAAGATCAGACGCACGGGCTTTTTCTCGCCGCCGCCGCTTTTTACTTCGTAGGTGCCCTTTTGGCGATTTACGATGATCTTATCGCCGTAAACCTCCTTTTTGGTCTCGGCCTCGTGCAGATAGGCGTTGTTTTCGAGCGTGTAAGCCTCGATAGTCGGATCGTAGGTCAGCACGCCGCCCTTGCCGTCGTAATGCTTCTGATTGAGTAAAATTTTAAAATTTGCATTTCCCGTCGCGACGTATTTGGTAGGCTGGCGCTTGGCGTCGAAGTAGATCGTCACTTTATCGGAATTTAGCGTATCATAAGCGCCCTTTTTGATGCGAACGTTGCCTGTCAGCACGCTGATCTGCTTGATCTCGTCGGCGAAAAAATTATCCGCCGTGACCTCGACCTGCTCCTGCGCGGCGCTGAGATTAGGCGCGCCAAAGCTAGTAATTAGCGCGGCTACGAGTATTAGTTTGTGGAGTTTTGATCTTTTATTAAATACCATGCGTGGATTCCTTTTGAGTTTGTTTGTTTGGTTTTGGTGTTGTAGCTTATGCTTGCGCCCGTGATGTTATTTTCGCCTTGACGCAGCACGTACGGCACGTCGGAGCGGATGATCTTGCTACTCGTATCGTAGATGATCTCTTGCGCCGTATAATCAAAGCCGTCCGTGTTGATATAATGCGCGTCGCCGGTAAATTTTATCAGCTCGCCGGCACGCGTCGCAGTCTTTGAAACCAAAGTGTGATTCATATCCGCGCTAATCTCCTCGGCTTTGAAATTTTTAAACTCGTCGCGATCCTTATAGCGAGTGCCGCCGTCCGCGGTAAATTTAGCATCCACGCGCTCGCCGATCTGATAATCGACGATCTTTTTCATCTCCATATTCGCAATGCTTAGATCCTGCCTAAACATATCGCTAAAATACGGCGTCTGTACGCTTAAAAACACCATCGCGACGCAAAAGATCGCAATCGCGACGTAGAAAATTTTTATCACCATCGCTCTGTCCCTTTTGATCTGCGCGAAATTTTACCCATCGCGCGCGCTTGCGAAACTACAGCCATTTGCTATTCCACTCTTCGCGCATGCCGTTTTTATCGACGAGCATTTCGATCATCTCGCGCACCGCGCCGCAGCCGCCGTTTTTGCTTAGCGCGACGTCCGCTTTTAGCGAGCTTAGCGCATCGGCGGGCTTGAAGCTGATCGCGACCGCATTTAAAAGCTTCGCGTCGTTTATATCATCGCCGATCGCGGCGGCCTCATTAAAGCTTAGGTTCAAATTTTTTAAAATTTGCTCCGCCCTTGAGAGCTTGTCTTTTTCGCCTTGAAAGAGCGTATCGATCTTTAGCTCGCGCGCACGGTTTGCGACGATTTGCGAGCTTTTGCCGGTGATGATCGCGACCTTTAGCCCCAGCCGCTGCCACTCCTGGATACCGAACCCGTCTTTTACGTTAAATTTCTTCATCTCTTCGCCGCCGTTTGAATGGTACAGCCCGCCGTCGCTAAGGCAGCCGTCTACGTCTAAAAATATGATCTTTATCACTTCGTTTTCCGTTTTTTGAAATTTTGTGATTTTAACGAAATTTGGCTGAATTTTTGGCAAACGCCGTATAAATTTAAGCTGCGATCTTAGCCTTTAATCGGCACGTAGCCGCTATTTTCGATGATGCTTTGCCCCTGCGGCGAAAGGATCCAATCTATCAGCGTGCGGATATTTTCGTTTTTGTTGTTTTCATCGTAAACCGCGTAAATTTCGGCTACGAGCGGATATTTGCGGCTAGAGATATTTTCTTTATTCGGATACGCGCCGTTTAGGCTAAGCATCTTCACGCCGCCGTTTTGCACGATCCCCTCGACGTAATAGCGAAACGAAAAGCCGATTGCACTGCCGAAAAAGCCCGTGATCTTGCGCTTAGGCTGCGTCTCGCCCATAAATTTCAAAAACGCGCTCTGGCTGCCGCTACCTGCGTTTCGCTGCACGGCATCTATTCGCATGTGCTCGCCGCCTAGCTGCGACCAGTCGTCAAACTCCCCAGAATAGATCCCTCGCACCTGATCCACGGTTAAGCTTGAAATTTTATTATTTGCATTTACGATAAAGACGAACGCCTCCAGCCCGATCGGCACGAAGCGCAAGCGCGCGCCCTTTTCTCGCGCGTAATCAAGCTGCTGCTTTGAAGGGGCGGCGACAAAGATCAGATCCGCCTCGCCGTCGCTTATGGCCTTGTATGCGCCGCGAGTGTTGCTAAATTTAAGCCTGCTAGCATCGGTAAAATTTTGCCCGTCAAACTCCACGCTTTCTTTGGGATAGTTTGCCGCGACGAATGCCGAAAACACGGGATATAGCGCCGCTGCGCCGTCGATTATCGGCAGATCGCCGCTAAGTTTTAAGCCGGAGCTGGCGCGCACGATCTGCGAGCCCTGCTCAAACGGCAGAAATTTATGCAGCTCGATCGATTTGGCCTGCATCTCGGCGCTGCTTTGATTTATGTATCGCTTCACGACGAGGCTGTAAAACGCAAAATCGAAAGCCGTCAAGCTAAGCAGCAGCAAAATTACGATAGATGTGCGCTTCATCTTAGTTGCCGTTTGCGATATAGGAGATGATCGAGCATTTACTCTGAAGATATAGCGCCGCCCCCACTAGCGCGCAAACGCTAATCGCCCAAGCCGTAAATATTACAGCGATCGTTTTTTGAAAAATTTCATCGCTCATTTTGTGTCTCACATATGCGCAAGCGCGCGGTCAAGTAGCCATAAAAAGCCGACCACCGCGCCCGTGGAACACGCAAGCGCAAGCGCAGAAAGGATCAGAAAAATTTTATCCTTTCTGCGGCGCGTGGGTTCGTTTTTTGATCTGATAAATTTTACTAAACGCACGACGAACCAAATAAACGAAACGATCGGCAGCGCGAACAAAAGGAAAATAAAAATCGAGAAAGAATCCATATCTCACCTTCAAAATTTAATACGTAAAGCGATATTTCGACGCAATGCGAGCGCAAAATTTTAGACAACCTATACGCACGCCGCTGTTTTAAAATTTCAGCCAAGCGGCGCGCCTTTGCAAATCAATTCTAGCAAAGACGGAATTTCGCGGATTTTAAGCGAGCGGCGAGAGTAAAATTTCAAACGCCGATAAAATTTCAAAACCGCGAATTGCCAAATTTACTAAATTTAGCGCGCATTTACCGCTATAAAACGCCCTTCGTGCTAGGCACGCCGGCGCGCTCGTTGATACTTATCGCGCGACGAAATGCGACGGCAAACGCCTTAAACGCGGCCTCTGCGACGTGATGTAGATTTTCGCCGCGGATCTGGCTTAGATGCAGCGTTAAATTTGCGTTGAAAGCCAGAGCGCGGAAAAATTCTTCTACGAGCTCGGCGTCGAATTCGCCGATCTTGCCGCGCTTTAGGCTCGGGCAGTCAAATACCAAAAACGCGCGGTTGGAAAAATCAAGCGCTGCAGAAACCGCCGCCTCGTCCATCACGACGACGCTATCGCCGAAGCGCTCGATGTTTTGCGCGGGATAGATCGCCTCTTTTATCGCGCTTCCGAGCACGATGCCGCAGTCTTCGACGCTGTGGTGAAAATCAACCTGTAAATCGCCCTCGCAGCGCAGGTTTAGATCGATCCACGCGTGCTTGGCAAACGCACTAAGCATATGATCAAAAAAACCGATGTCCGTTTGTATCTGCGCCGCGCCGCATCCGTAAAGCTCCAGCTCAAGCTCGATTTTGGTCTCTTTCGTAGCCCTATTTTTGCTTATCATCGCGCAATCCTTAAAACTAAATTTTGTTTGAAATCTATCTAAATTTCACTAAATTTCGGTTAAAATTTGAGCCAGCTTTTCGGAATTTACGCTACCGATCTGGCGCAGGCTCACAATCTCGGCGCCCTCTTTAAAAAACAGAATCGTAGGTGGACCGAATACGTTAAAATGCGCTTTTATCGCCCTATTTTGCTCGCTATCTTCGCTAAGATCGATCTTTAAAAGGCTAAATTTATCAAGCGCGCCAGCAAGAGCGGGATCTGCGAATGCTCGCTCGCTCTGCTCGCAATTTTTGCACCAGCTAGCCCAAAAGTCTACTATCACAGGCTTTTTGGAATTTTCTATTTCGCCGCGCAGCTGCGCCAGATCGTGCACAAACGAAAAATGCGCGCCGCTAAAATTTTTAGCGCGAGAAATTTCGCTCGCTTGCAAGCCCTCGCCGCCGGGGCCGCCGCTGGAATATCTCGTGCTTTGCGGGATTAGATTACCAAGCGGTCTGGAAAAATCTTTCGCGCCGCTGGCAAAGCCCGCAAGCAGCAGCGCCGAATATAGCGCGATTACGAGAGCCAAAGCGCGCTTGATGCCGCCCGCGCCGTCGTCAAACAGCCCCAAAAATCCTGCAAAGATC
>NZ_CALIBF010000023.1 GCF_938045465.1 uncultured Campylobacter sp. | reverse complement strand
TACAAGGGCTAGATAAAATTTCGCCCGTATCTTGCGGCCCAAAATTTCACTTTCTAAATTTAAAGTGAAATCCCAGGCCGCAAGCTTTTAAAATTTCTATCCTTTTACTGCTCTCTTTTTTCGTGATGAGTAATGTTTAGCTTTATAAATTTATAGCTTCCTACGAGCAAGATCATCCAAATCGCGATGAAAACTAAAGATTTGATCATTTTTAATCCTTAAAATTTTTTATAGATGCGGCGCATAAAAAGCGCCGCCGATATGAAATTTAACCAAGCGCAAAGGCGAACATAAACGCCGCGCTAGAGCAGCCTCACGATTGCGTCCGAAAGCTTCTAATCGCGCCGAGACGGCATCTATGCCACTATGCGGTTAAATTTAAAGCGAAACTCGTGCAATTTTAGCGCCTTCGAAGCTCGGCTTTCGCGCCGTTTAGCACGGCTACGCTCTACTTGACGCTCATTAAATTTCAAGCAGCGTGCGCCTTGCGCCGCCGACTTCCGTTTGGCGCCGCGATAACCTTACGGCAAGCGGCATTTGCGTTGCCCGAGCAGCTTATTTGGCGCTTTCTAGGCACGCAAATAAAATTTTACGCGGCGTGTATTTATGCGCCATGCTCATCCGCGCGAGCGGGCGCGCCTAATAATGCTCGTTTGAAAGCCCCTCTTTATCGAGCTTTTTAGCATCCATCGCGCACCAAACATAGCTGATGTATCCGAGTACGAAAGGCACTAGAAACGACACGTAAAACATCGTCTTAAGCGTATAGAGGCTCGAACTTGCATTTGCCAAAGTAAGTGAGCTTTGCAAATCAAAATTTGACGGATAAAACGCCGTGTGATTTAGTCCTAGGATCAAAAATACGCTCGTTACCGCGCATACGACGCCCATGCCGTAGAAAAATATCCCGCGCACGCTGCTTGTAAATGCGCCTTTGAATATCCCCACCAGCACCAGCACGACACCTAGCAGTAGCAAGATTAGCGCCGCAGGCAGGCTTAGGTAGTTATGCAGATACTTAAAGCTCTCAAGGCTTACTACGCCGCCAGCGCCTACTGCGTAACCCTGTTTTAGCAATACCCACGCTAAAAACGCGATGAAAAATACCAAAAACGCGCTAGCGTTAAATTTAAGCGAAGCTTTGAGCTTAGCGATCATTTCAGGCTCGGCGATATTGTTCATCAAATATAAGCTCGCTCCAGTTCTGGCGCAGAAAAATAGCGCAAACCCTAAGATGTAATTAAACGGATTTGCTAACGCCTCAAGCCCGCGAGCGGAGTTTTTCCACTGCACGAAATTATTATCGCCCAGCGCAAACTCGCTGCCGCTAAAAAGCGTCGAGACGATGATGCCAAGCAGGATCGTGCCCAGCGAGCCGTTTATGAAAAGAAAGGCTTCATAAGTTTTAGCGCCCAAGAAATTATCGGGCTTTTTTCTGTATTCGTAGGCGACGGCTTGGATTATAAAGCAAAAAAGCAGAGCCATCCACGCCCAATATGCCCCGCCGAAGCTGGTCGCATAAAATAGCGGAAACGCCGCAAAGCACGCTCCGCCGAACATAACGAGCGTAGTAAATGTAAGCTCCCATTTCTTGCCGATGGAATTTATTATAAAATCCTTCTCGGTTTCATTTTTCGCCAGCGTAAAAAGCAGTGTCTGACCGCCCTGCACGAAGAGCATAAAAACCAAAATTCCGCCCAGAAGCGAAACCACGCACCACCAATAAATTTGAAAAATTTCGTGCATCTTAAAATCCTATCTTTATCTGTTTTAGCATGATCTTTATCTCGGCTATGAATAAAACCGTAAATAAAACCGCAAAGAGCGCAAACGAGATCATTATGTTCGTTCCCGCTAGGCTCGTAGCCGCGACGCCCACCGGCATGAGATCCTGTATCGCCCACGGCTGGCGCCCTACTTCGGCTACGATCCAGCCCGCCTCGCACGCGACATATCCCAGAGGAATGCTAAAGACGCAAAGCCATAGAATTTTCTTGTATTCGGCGAGGTTTTTTCGCATCGCCAAAAATAGCGTCACGAAAAATAGCAAGATAAAATAGCTTCCCAAAGCCACCATCACGTGGAAGCTATAAAAGGTAAGCGCCACGGGAGGGACGATCTGCTTCGCGTCGTCAAGGTAGCCGTAGCCTAAATTTTGCATATTTTGGTTGCCAAATAAAATTTCGCGCGCTTGCTGCATTGCAGCGGTATCATTAGCGTCTTTGGCGATCTTATAATCCTTTAGCGCTTGCAGGGCGATTTTGCCTTTTTCGATCTTTTTATCGGCGCCTTCGATGCCGAATTTTTCGTTTCCAAATACCAAATCATCGATGCCAGGAGTGAAATTATCAAGTCCTCTCGTAGCCATCAGTCCTAGCGCATAAGGCGCCTTGATCTCAAATAAAAACGGCTCCTTGTCGTCTCCGGGAAGTTTGTTCGGATTTAAAACTCCCGCTGCGACGATGCCCGCGTTTACTTCGCCTTTATACAGACCCTCCATCGCCGCAAGCTTCATCGGCTGCTTTTGCGCGACCTGATAGGCGCTCTCGTCGCCGCTAAATAGCACGAAAAGCGAGCTTAGCATACCGAAGCTTGCCGCTACGATGAAGCTTTTTTTAGCAAGCGCGAAGTCTTTGTTTTTTAGCATATAAAACGCCGAAATTCCGAGCACGAAAAGCGCCGCGGTAATGTAGCCGCCGCCGACGGTATGTAAAAATTTAGCCACTCCGAAGTGAGATAGCGCGATATCTAAAAAATTACTCATCTCGTTACGCATCGTATCGGGATTAAAGCTCGTACCAACAGGGTTTTGCATCCAGGCATTCGCGATTAGGATCCAATACGCGCTTAAATTTGATCCGATCGCCACGAGCCAGGTCGAGAGAAGGTGAAATTTCTTGCTTACGCGATCCCAACCGAAAAACATTACCGCAAAGAAGGTAGCCTCTAAGAAAAACGCGAGCAAGCCCTCGATCGCAAGCGGCGCGCCGAAGATGTCGCCCACGAACCAGCTATAATTCGCCCAGTTGGTGCCGAATTCAAACTCCATTATGATACCCGTCGCGACGCCGATGGCGAAATTTATACCGAAAAGGCGCAGCCAAAATTTAGTGATCTTGAGCCACTCCTGTTTGCCGGTCGCGACATATAGGCTCTCCATAAACGCCACGATAAAGCTAAGCCCCAGCGTTAGGGGCACAAAAAGAAAGTGATAAAGCGCCGTGAGCGCAAACTGCGCCCTCGACCAATCCACGCTAGCAAGCTCTTGCATTCCTACTCCTTAGTCAAATTTTTATAGATGAAATCGATTTTTTCTTGATCGGTTTTAAATTTAGAATCTAAATTTTCGTCGAAAATGAAAAATTTAAGTAGCACAAAAATTATAAATAGCTTGATCAAAATCACTGCCCATAGCGTTTTGCCAAGCTTCATCGAAGCAAATCCGTGCGCGTAAAATTTTAAAATTTTGCCGAAAAACATCAAATTTCAACCTTTAGCAATTATTAGTTTATATTTTTTATTGTATAACAATTAATTAAAATTTAGCTTTAAATTTTGAAATTTTGGTAGCAATTTTATCTTTTTAATAAACACCTCGGTCTTGCGTCATTCTCGCTCAAGTAAAGTTTTATTGTATAATTCACAAACAATCACATTTTACTTAAACTGCACAAAATTTTAGTTTAGATTCGTCGCAAAATTTTAGAATAGAACATCCAAGAAACGAGCAGAAAAATACTCGAGACTTTACCAAGCATCTTTGTGCCTAATTCGTAGTAATTTTAAACAGAATTTTTTGTAAGCAAATTAATACGGCTCGGCTGAAAGCAGACGTAAGAATTTTAAAATTAAACGCCCAAAGCTACACGATATAAAATTTAAGAACGCATAATTAACTCGACGCAAAATTTAAAACATTTCATTAGACTGGGCGGATAATTGAAAAGCCTAAGAGTCGATTTAGCGTAAATTTGCAGCATGGCTCATCAGCGCCACAATCTCTACTAAGTCGAATTTGCCGCCGAAAAAGAGATTGAAAGCAAGCGCGCCCTGATTTATCAGCATCTCTTTGCCGTCTTTTGCGGGTAGATTTTTTGCGCTCGCGGCTTGTAAAAATGGAGTCTGCTTGCCATAGATCGCATCAAAAGCAAATTTTGCGCGGGATAAAATTTCATCTATTACCCCTTCGGGCGCAGGTAGCGCATCATCTTTTAGCCCTGCGCCAGTGGCATTGACGATCAGATCGTAGTCTTTGGATTTAAAATTTTCATAGGTAAAAAACTCCTCGCAGCCGAAGTCAAAATCCTTTGCGCTGCGATTTAGAATGTCGAATTTCACTCCGTTTTTGCTTAGCGCGTAGCCGATTGCCCGCGTCGTGCCGCCCGCGCCTAAAATAAGCGCGTTGCGAATCTCGCCAAAATCCAAGATCGCGCAGAAAAACCCCTGGGCGTCGGTGTTAAAGCCGTGCAGCGCGCCGCCTTTTAGCACCAGGGTGTTTACCGAGCCTATCTTCTGCGCCGCCTCGCTTAGGAGGTCGCATGCTTTAAATGCGTCGAGCTTAAAAGGCACGGTTACGTTCGCGCCCGTAAGCCTTAAGGCTTCAAATTTAGCTCGCAGCCCCTCACCGCACTGCAGCAAAACTCGCCCGTAGTAGGCGTCCAGCTCCAAAAATTTTATCGCGTAATTATGAAGTAGCGGCGAGAGAGAGTGGGCGATCGGGTTGCCGAAAACCGCAAATCTGTCCACTATTTCACTCGGTAGATATACGCTCCGCTATTGATGCTGCGCATATCGCTAAGTGCCTTTTGTAGCGCCTCACCCTCAAAAGGTCCAACTAAAATTTTAGTCACGCTCTTGCTGCCGACGTGAGTTTGCAGAGCGATCGGATTATAGCCTTTTTTGGTTATTTTTTTGGTATCAGATCCGTTTGGATCGTAGGCATTTGATGCGAAAACCTGCACATAACTGCCGTTTGCCACGCTGGTGCTGGTGCTCTTTGCTGCAACGCCAGCTTTTACGCTCTCGCTTTTAGACTCCGGCTTGCTGGCTTCTTTTTTAGGCTCAGGTTTTGCTGGCTCTTTCTTGGTCTCTGCTTTAGCATGTTCCTTTTTAACTTCCGTTTTTGAAGGCTCTTTTTTAACTTCTGTTTTTGCTTGTTTTTCAGGTTCTTTTTTAGGCTCTACTTTTTGCTCGACTTTTCTAATTTCGGTTTTAGAAGGTTCTTTTTTGATCTCGTCTTTTGCAGACTCTTTTTTAGGCTCGGACTTTTTTACGTCCGTTTTTTCAGACTTTTTGGCTTCGTCTTTAGGCTCAATCTTTTTACTTTCTATTTTAACTTCGGATTTTTTTGGCTCTTCTTTGATTTCGGGCTTTTGGATTTCTACTTTCTGTGCTTCAGGCTGAGCGCTTGCGACGACCTTGCTTTCGGAATTAGGCTCTTGGGTTTTTATCTCTACTTTGGTTGGAGCTGCAGATGCTGTATTGGGTTCTGATTTCACTTCTACAGGCTCAGGCTGCGAAGGCTCAGGTTTTTGAACTTGTACGGCAGGCTTTTGCTCCGCTTTGGCAAGCTCTTCTTCACTAGGCATAGTAAGACCTGCGTTAGTATCAATATCGTCTTTATTAATAGCCTTCATTATGATTAAAATTATTAAGAATAAAACTACGATGCCGGCTGCGACGGTAAGACCTTTTTTTAAATTTGCGTTCTTATCGACATTGCCATTATTGATCACTATGTCGTCTATGCTGCTCATATCGAAATTTTTGTCGTTCATACTCTCTCCTAAGATTATTATTTACTTTGTAAATTCTACCACGCAAAATTTACGAAATAAATAATTCGGGTAAGCTTACCCGAATTTATTAAATTTAATACATCGCGCGGTCGTAGATGATAAAGCGGTGCGCCAAATCCCGCACTTCCTCTTTGACCTGCGCCTGAAGCTTGGAATTTGAGATGTCGCTTAGCACGTCGGCGATTTTATTTCCGATAAACTCAAATTCTTTCTCCTTCATTCCGCGCGCCGTAAGTGCTGGGCTTCCGACGCGGATGCCGCTGGTGACGAACGGGCTGCGCGTCTCGCCCGGCACGGTATTTTTATTCGTCGTAATGCCTGCATTTTCAAGCGCGGCGCTAGCGTCCTTGCCGCTAAAATCTCTATTTAAAAAGCTCATCAAAATCAGATGGTTATCGGTGCCGCCGCTTACTAGATCAAAGCCGCGCTTAACCAGCGTCTCGCCCAAAACTCTAGCATTTGCCTTGACCTGCTTGGCATAGAGCTTCCACTCAGGGCTTAGATTGTGTTTAAAGCCGACCGCCTTAGCGGCGATGACGTGCATTAGCGGGCCGCCCTGGATGCCTGGAAAGATCGCCGAGTTAATCTTTTTGGCAAATTCCTCATCGTTGGTCATTATGATGCCGCCGCGCGGACCGCGAAGCGTCTTGTGCGTAGTCGAGCTTACGACATGGCAGTGCGGAAACGGATTCGTGTGTTCGCCTGCGACGACGAGACCTGCGACGTGCGCTACGTCGGCGAAAAGAAACGCGCCTACGCTATCAGCGATTTGTCTAAATTTAGCAAAATCTATCTCGCGCGTATAGGCACTCGCACCGCAAACGATCATCTTCGGCTTTACAATCTGAGCGATCTCAAGCACCTTATCGTAGTTTATGCGACCGTCGAGCTCCACGCCGTATTCGAAGCTCTCATACATCTTTCCGCTGCTTGAGACCTTCGCGCCGTGCGTCAAATGTCCGCCGTGGCTAAGCGCCATGCCTAAAATTTTATCGCCAGGTTTCAAAAATGCGGCATATACGCCTTGGTTGGCTTGGCTGCCGCTGTTTGGCTGGACGTTTGCAAACTCACAGCCGAAGAGCTTTTTGCAGCGATCGATCGCGATCTGCTCGATCTCGTCTACGAACTCGCAGCCGCCGTAGTAGCGCTTGCCGGGATAGCCCTCGGCGTATTTGTTCGTTAGCACCGAGCCCATCGCCTCCATCACCTCGGGATAGGTAAAATTTTCGCTCGCGATCATCTCCAAATAATCGCACTGACGGGCAAGCTCTTTGTTGGTTAAACTAAAAATTTTATTATCGAATTTTTCTAAATTTGACACGTTCACTCCTTCTCTAAATTTAGCGGCCTCATCGCGGGGAATAAAATCACGTCGCGGATCGATTTTTTATTCAGTAAAATCATCGCCAAGCGGTCGATGCCGAGCCCCCAGCCGGTAGTCGGCGGCATCGCGTAACTAAGCGCGCGGACGTAATCCTCGTCCATCTCGTGAGCTTCGTCGTCGCCTGCATTTTTGGCGTCGATTTGAGCCTTAAATCTAGCGTATTGATCGAGCGGATCGTTCAGCTCGTTAAAGGCGTTGGCTAGCTCCTTGCCCGCGATGTAGAGCTCAAATCTCTCGGCTATCTGCGGATTTTCGTCGCTTCTGCGCGAAAGCGGGCTGATCGAGATCGGAAAATCCACGATGAAGGTCGGATTTATGAGCTTAGCTTCTACGTAATTATCAAAAAGTTCGCTCTGCAGGTGGCCTAGATCGAGCTTTTCATTGACTTCAAACCTATCCTCTTCGAGCTTTGCGATGATCTTTTCGCGATCATTTACGATCTGCGACTCAATGCCGCCTATCTGCGTAAGCGCGTCTAGATACTTTATGCGCGCAAAAGGCTTTGAAAAATCGATCTCACGCTCATCGTAAGTTAAAATTTCGCCTAGCCCGAGCCTCTTAAACAGCGCTTTAAATAGCTCCTCAGTTAGGTTCATCGCGTCGTTATAATCATGCCACGCCCAGTAGAATTCTATGCTTGTAAATTCCGGATTGTGCGTCAGGTCCATACCCTCGTTACGGAAGTTTCGGTTGATCTCAAAGACCGCCTCCATGCCGCCTACGACGAGGCGCTTAAGATACAGCTCCGGAGCGATACGTAGGTAGCGATCGACGTCTAGGGCGTTGTGGTGCGTGATGAAAGGCTTAGCATTCGCGCCGCCCGCGATAGGGTGCATCATCGGCGTTTCGACCTCCAAAAATCCGTGCTTCTCAAAAAAGCTGCGGATCTCGCTCACGATGATCGAGCGCTTGATAAAATCCTCGCGGACCTCGGGGTTCATTATCATATCAAGATATCTTTGGCGGTAGCGCATCTCGATATCGACAAGGCCGTGAAATTTCTCCGGAAGCGGGCAGATCGCTTTGGATGCGAGCGTTATTTTGCTGGCATGGATCGAAAACTCGCCCGTTTGGGTGACGAAAGCGTATCCGCGCACCAAAATTATATCGCCCACTTCGAGATTTTTCTTAAATTTAGCGTAATCCTCCTCGCCTATGCTGTCGCGAGAGTAATAAATTTGAATATTGCCGCTTTGATCTTCTATGTTTGCGAAGGTGGATTTGCCCGCGACACGCTTTAGCTTTAACCTTCCGGCAAGGCTTACCTCCTCGCTCGCTTTTTTATCTTCGGTATCTTTTATGTAGCCGAATTTCTCTTTAAACTCGGCTATACTCATATCTTTTTTTAGAAAGTGCGGATAGGGATTAGCCCCTAAATCCCGAAGTTCCGACGCCTTGTCTATCCTTTGATTTTCTAGTTGGGAGTCGAACAATCTACTTCCTTTTTGCCGCACATTCAGGGCAAATTCCATACAGCTGCATCATATGTCCCGTAAGCGTAAAACCGTGCTCTTTGGCGACGGCAAGCTGTTTGCGCTCGATAGTCGCGTCTTGAAATTCTATGATCTTGTTGCAGCTTTTGCAGATTAAGTGGTCGTGGTGAGGTTTATTTGCAAGCTCAAATTTCTTGCCCTGCGCGCCAAATGAGATCGATGTCGCCATTCCCGAATCCTCTAGTAAATTTAGGGTGCGATACACCGTCGCTATGCCTACGTTTAGTTCGGGGAATTTCGCTTTGATCTCGTTATGAAGCGCCTCGGGCGTGAAGTGTTTGTTATTGTTATAAAGCGTGCGGAGCAAAACTTCGCGCTGCTTGGTATATTTTAGACCGCTAGCGGCAAGTGCCTTTTTAAACTCAACAATTAGAGCGTCAAACTCTAAATTTTCGATTTTTGCATTCATAATTTTGTCCTTTCTGTAGAATTTACTTCTGAACTGGCGTTAAAATCGCTAGGTTCAGTGCTTTGATTTTGATCCGAGTTCATACGGGCGGTAGAATTTTGATCTTTTAAGAGCTTATCATCCATCTTAGAACCGATAGAATCTAAGCTTTGTTTGATCTTCGGATCGTCTTTGAGATTTAAAATCCAATTTCCGATTTTTAAAAAAATCGGCGCAGTTTTGCTGCTTTCAAAATACCTTTTGGTCTGTTCGTTCATCGACATAGGACCGCTTGCAAGTGTAACAATAACGGCAAAAATCAAGAAAATTTTACTTACGCTAAACACGAACCCGCCGATCTTATCGACAAATCCGAGTCCGCTCCATTTAAAGAATTTTGAAATGATTTCGCCTATAATCAGACACGAGATCCATACGCCAAAAAGCACAGCGATAAAGCCGATGAGAACCTGCGTCGTGTCGCCCGAAAGCACGCCGTTTGCATTCTGCAAAGCTGGAATTTTTGCTGCAATCCACTCGCCTGCCATAGTTTTATAGCGCATCGCGGCAAAAAGACCGCCGATGAGACCCAAAATTCCAAAAATTTCTTTTACGATGCCATTAGTGATACCGCGTAGTCCGAAGAGCACTACGAGTACCAAACAGCCGACGTCGAACCAATTAATACCCTCCATCAAGCACCCACCACGCCTATTAGCTCTTGTAGGTTAGTCGAATACCTAAATGCCGTGTCTTTTGAAATTTGATTTGCACGGATCGCTTTAACCATCGCTTGAGTTTGAGTTATCATACCGGTAGATTGCTGATTTAGCTGCATTTGAGAGTAAATTTGATGCACCTTGTTTTCGCGGATTAGATTCGCTACGGCATTGTTATTTAGCAAAATTTCATGAATCGCGATACGTCCACCGCCAAGCTTCGGCAAAAGCGATTGCGAGATGACCGCGGTAAGTGAGACAGAGAGCATATTTCGTACTTGGAGCTGCTCGCCGCCATCAAAGCTATCGATAATACGGTTGATCGTTTGCATCGCGGAGTTGGTGTGTAGCGTACCAAATACCAAGTGACCGGTCTCAGCCGCGGTAATGGCAATCGAGATAGTCTCTCTATCGCGCATCTCACCAACTAGGATAATATCCGGGTCCTCACGCAAGGCAAATTTTAACGCATTAGCGTAGGAATGGGTATCGGTGCCGATATTTCTGTGAGAGAAAAGCGCTTTTTTATTGGTATGGACGAACTCGACCGGATCTTCAACGGTGATGATATGCTTGCGCTCTTTTTCGTTGATCTCGTTTAGCATCGCGGCAAGAGTAGTTGATTTACCACTACCGGTAGGTCCGGTAACCAAAATCATGCCTTTTTCGTGCTTGACCACCTCTTTAAAAATCGTAGGGGCTTTTAAATCGTCCAGGCTAGGAATATCGATAGGAATAATACGAAATGCGGCAGCCAAATCACCGTTCATAGTGTAGTAGTAGTTACCACGGAAGCGTCCGATATTAGGAAGCTCGATCGCAAAGTCGAGCTCTTTATTTTCCTCGAGCGCACTTTTTTGCGCATCGGTAATGAGCGCGTAGCAGATATACTCGATATCCGTGCCCTTAAGCGGATCCATGGCAAGCGGGCGCAATGTTCCGTCGATACGTATTTGAGGCGCCGAGCGCGAAACTAAGTGAAGGTCGCTCGCTTTGTTAAAAACGACGGTTTTTAGTAGGGTTTCGATATCTACTAAATTTCTTTGAACTTCTTCCATAAAATTCCTTTCAATCGATGATTTTCGGTACTACGAAGTAGCCGCCTTCGGACTGCGGAGCATGCTTTAAGACGCTTTCTGCGATGTCGCTTTTGCGTGGGATATCTTTGCGAAACGGAGTACCGCCTTTTAGCGTAGTGATAGCCGCCTCGCCGCTTTGTAAATCCAGCTCATTTAGAATTTCTACAAAATCTACGATATTATTTAATTGCCCTTTAAATTCTTCTCGCTTAGCATCTGGAATTTTAAGAGCAGATAGCCTTTCCAGCTTGCTTAGCAAGGCATCGTCTATTATCATAACTTTCCTTTTTCTGATAAATGCGACATTATATCATAAAAATTCTTTATCTTAGGCGGTATTTAAAATTTTTTATGCTACAATTACGCCGATTTTCTCAAATAAAGGACTAAATTTTGGCTTTAAAAGACGACATCGAAGGCGTGAAAAAAGAAATTGGCACCGAAGAGCAGTTTCTAGAAAGCGTCATAAAAAGTGAAATTTTCGTAAAAAAATACAAAAAGCCGCTGATATTTTTGGCTGCGGTTTTGATCGTGGCGTTTATCGGATATTACGCAAATGAATTTCTAAGCGATCGCCGCATAGCAAGTGCTAATGCGATCTATGACGAGCTGCTTAACAAGCGCGACGACGCTAAGTTAGCCGAGCTTAAGCAAAAAGATATAAATCTATACGCTCTTTATATTTTGCAAAACGGCTCTGCAGACGAGCGAGCGGCGCTAGAAAATACCCAAGGCATCGATGTTGTGCTAAAAGAGATAATAAATCTACAAAACGGCAAACAAGGCGGAGTGCTACTCGCCGATTACGATTCTTTGCTCAAAGGCTACGACCTACTAAAAGAGGGCAAAATCGAGCAAGCTCACGCAGAGCTAGATAAAATTCCGCTCAACTCGCCAGTTCGTCAAATCGCACTTGCTTTGAAACACTATGGAGGCAATAAATAATGAAAAAAACGCTGATATTTACGCTTTTACTATCGTTTTTATTTTTAGGCTGCTCGACGAAGCGCCAGTATTTCGAACCTAGCGACGAAAACATCACAGGTGATATGAAATTTAACGGCTTACTGCCATCAGAAATCGTAGCGGTTAGTAAAGATGGTGCTACGCTAAAAGACGGCGAAGTCATCTCTAAAAACGGCTTGGTGAAAAATTTCAAAGTCTTAAAAAGTGAGAAATTTTTAGGCGAATATGACGGAAATTTCGTCGTAACCGACATCAATGGCACGCTTAAAGTAGTTGGTAGCACAGGTGCCGTAAAATTTGAAAAAGCCCTCGGCAGACAAGCGCTCAGTGCAAATATACGCGGCGATGATTTGGCTTTAGTGATGAGCGATGATTCGATTATGCTTATCAAGCTAAGCTCGGGCGCAGTGGTACTCGATCATAAAGTAGGCGATGCATTCGCAATCGATTCGCGCGTGGCGTCACCGCTATTTATCAACCAACTTATCGCTTATCCTGCGTTAGACGGACTAATCAGCATCGCAGAAAACGTAGGCGGGCGCTCGGCACGCGATTTCGTCGTGAGCAACCAGCCGTTTTTTAACAACATTATCGCCTTAGAAAACAAGGGCGATAACCTTTATGCCGTAACTGCCACTAGGCTAATGCTGGTAAGTCCTGCGGGCAATAAAAACCATAACGTAGACATCAAAGACGTGATTTTTAGCGGCGATAGAATTTATCTTTTCTTAAAAGACGGCAGAGTCGAGCTACTGGATCGCGGGCTAAATTTGATCAAATCGCGCAAATTCACCTTCGCGCAGTTTAGCGGCGCACTGCTTAGCGGCGGTTATCTGTATATCATCGAGCGCAACGGCTACGTGATCCGTACCGACGAAAATTTAGAAGGTCAGGCGATCTACGAGCTAAATGGCGAGTTCGAGGATAAGTCCTTTATCGCAGGCAGCTCGTTTTACTATGACGATAAAATTTTAAATTTTGATGCTAGATAAAATTTCAAAACTCTGCGTTCGTGAAGGGCTTCTGCTTCAAAAATTCCAAACGCTAGATATCGCTAGCTTCACGCGCTCGCGCTCATATGGCGCGTATTTCGGCGTGGATCTAAAAAACTACAACGTCCTTTTGTTTATGCGCGACGCAAAATCTCGCTTTGTAATGCGCGACGCGGAATTTCTGCTCTCGCTCGCAAGCGACATTAGCGCAAGCCTAGGCAAGGTCGTAAAAAAGCGCGTGCTGTTTTACAACTCGCAGATGTGCTCTAAAAGCGCGAAATTTTTAAAAGAAAACGGATTTAGCCTCTATGCTTTTGTGTGACGTAGGAAATTCCAGGGTTAAATTTTATAAAGGCGGCGTAACGCAAAGTATGCCCGTAGCGGAGTTTATGCGGTACGAGCCGAAGGAGCGAATTTTTTTCATTAACGTCAATGATAGCGTGAAAAAAAAGCTGAAAAACCCTCTGTTTGTCGATCTGGCGCCGCACTTTGAGCTAAAAACCGCCTACCGCGGGCTTGGGATCGACCGCATAGCGGCGTGCTCCGCGGTAGCGACGGGCGTCGTCGTCGATGCGGGCAGCGCAATCACCGTGGATTTGATGTTTAAAAGCTCGCACCTAGGCGGATTTATAATGCCTGGTATCGGCACGCTTTTAAAGTCGTTTGCGAGCATCGCGCCCGTGCTGGATGTAACGCTTTCAACCAATATCGATCTGGACCCGCTACCGCAAAAGACCGTAAACGCCGTAAATTACGGGATTTTAAAGCCTATCGTGCTTACGATCGAAAACATCGCGGGCAATAATAAAATTTACTTCACGGGCGGCGACGGAGCCTATCTGATGCGGTATTTTCGCAACTCGATCTACGAAAAGGATCTGATCTTTAAATCGATGGTAAGCTTGATCGCAAAAAAGGGGCTAGCATGATAACCATAGCGCTACCGAAAGGCCGCATAGCCGACGATACGCTTAAAATTTTTAAAACCATCTTCGGGCTTGATTTTGCTTTCGAGGATCGCAAACTCATAATGCAAGAGGGCGATTTTAAATTCCTCTACGTCCGCAACCAAGATATCCCCACTTACGTTATGGGAGGTGCGGCGGATATCGGCGTAGTGGGGCTTGACGTGCTTGAGGAGCACCGGCCCGACGTACTTACGCTGCTCGATCTTAAAATCGGAAAATGCCGCGTCTGCGTGGGCGTACATGCGGGCACTCAGCTAAACTACGGCGCTCCGAGCCTAAAAATCGCTACGAAAATGCCCAACATCACTCGCGAATACTTCGCTTCCAAGGCCGTCGCCGTAAATATCATCAAACTCTACGGCTCGATCGAGCTAGCCCCGCTCATAGGGCTTGCCGACGCTATCGTCGATGTCGTAGAGACCGGCGCTACGATGAAACAAAACGGGCTACAGCCCGCAGAAACCATAATGCAAAGCTCGGCGCACCTCATCGCCAACAAAAACAGCTTCGTGCTAAAACGCGATGAAATTTTAAA
>NZ_CALIBF010000022.1 GCF_938045465.1 uncultured Campylobacter sp. | reverse complement strand
AAAAGCGCGCAGCGCATCTGCGACAAGCGCAGAATCGTCGACGCAAACGATCTGAATTTGCACAAAAACTCTGTTGCACAGGGCGAAATTTTTATGATCGATTACAAATGCGAGCCGCGCGGGCTGAAGCCGATTTTTGAGTGCGACGAGTTCGTGGCGTTTGATAAGCCGAGTGGCATCCTAAGCCACCCCAGCGGCAGAAACTCCCCTTATAATATGTACGACGAGATCTGGTCGCTATACGGGCAGGATGCGTGCGTGGCGCACAGGCTCGATCTCGAAACCAGCGGTGTTTTGATCGTCGCAAAAGATAAAAATGCGGCGCGGAAGCTGAAGGACCGCTTTGAACAGCGATCCGTGATGAAAAGATACATAGCGCTCGTGCGCGGAGATTTGCGGCGCGGATCGCGCGGGCGTTTGCAGGGCAAGGTACGCAATGGTGCGCGGGAGGATCGCGGCGCGCCCGGCTTGGATGGAATCCGCGGATCGAAATTTGCGTATGAGACCGCGAGTATGGGCGGCATATTAGAGTTGGAGCATGCGCGCGCTTCGGCTGATGGCGCGAGCGGCGGATTTGGATTTGAAACCTTGTCCGGCGGCGCAGGTGATAAATTTATATTGGTCACCACGACAGGCGATACAGGCGGTGTATATGAGGCTTGCGCTTTGACGACGGCTAAATCTGTGCCCGATACTTTAGGCGTAAATTTGGAAGAATTTGAGCCCGCGAGGTACGCTAAATTTAGCGAAAAGTTGAAATTTTTAGAGGGGTTTAAAGGCTTCGTGATCGATGCTCCGATCGCGCCTAGCGGTGAGTTTGCGGATATCAAAATCCGTATGAAGATCGCCGCGGACGGCAAGGAGGCGATTACGTTGATCCGTCCGCTGAAATACTTCTCGGATATTGACGCGAGCCTGATCGAGTGCTATCCGCTCACGGGCAGACAGCATCAAATTCGCCTACATTTGTTCCACGTAGAACATAGTATTTTGGGCGAGCCGCTCTATGGCCTTATGCGACCGCAAGTAGAGAAAATTTTGGATAAAAAGATGAGCGAGACAGGACGTATTTTGACGACGGGAGCGCCTAGACTGCTGCTACACGCGGATGAAATTTGCTTTAAATTTGACAGCACGGAGTACAAGATAAAATCTAAATTTGACGTGCGAAATGAATTTTATAAGCTGGCAAAAATCGACACAAATTTGGCGTAGCTTGATAAAATTTTGGCCGATCCGGTGGATTATTTTTATGACGAGAGTTTTATTTTTGCTCGCAAGCTTTTGCGAAATTTCACGGCGCAAGAATGGCAAATTTTAAAAGCAGATTTGTCTCGCCAAAACGCCTAATTTAAAGAAATGCTTGCTTATATTTTGGATGGCGAAGCGGGCGAGTTGGCCAATGAAATAGTTCAAATTTTAAAAAATTAGGATAGAAATGAAACTAGATATTGAAGGTTTGAAGCGTGAATTTAAAAGCGAGTTAAACACGCAAGATTGATTTAAAAACGTCGGCAAACAGCCGGTGGACGCGGATCAAATTTTCACTCCGTTTTGCGTTAAATTTGCAGATTTTAAACGGCTCTCAAAACTGCTAAAATCAAACGAATGGTGCGATATCGACCTTGATATCTTCGCTGAAATTTGCCATTTTAGCGATCAAATTTTGCGGCAATATTCGCTTATGGACGAGCTTGCTTGCGCCGTACGAGAAATTTTATCTCCTAAAAAGAACTTTTAGCACAAAAGATTCTCTCTCGCGGCTTGCCGATAGAAACCTACGATTACTCAGTACTTCCGATCGTTTTGCGAGCTTTTCAGGAGTTTGGCGTGCGTAAATTTTGCCCGAATTTTCGCATAGATTTCAATATGAATTTGCTAAAAATCTTAAATTTAGGCTACCTGCCTTGCGGCTGGAAAGCCAATGCGCAAAAGCTACGGCAGGACTATAATCCCATTGCATTCGTCGGTGATAGCGTCAAGCGGCAAAACAATGCGGCCAAATTTAGCTACGATGACGGCGAGCTGTATGTGTATTAAAATAAACCGATTTGATATGTTCTCTTATCAAATTTGTTCCAGGCCTTGTTTTACGAAAGTATCGCCGATAATGGACCAACATAAATTACGCTAGTTGGTAAAGCCCCATTTAATAGGCATTTTAAGCCAAAATTTCGTTAGTAAAATTTGACTTTGTTAGTTAGCAAGCACGTCAAATTTTAGTCGTTCAAAGATAGATTTTATAACCATGCTAATTTGTTATGGTTTTATTATCGCACCGCTCGGGTTTATTTACCTATCACTTTACCGCACGAAAAATAAAACTTTTGACGAATAGCCGATTTGACGGCTTGTGCTTAAAAATGCTAAAAACCAAACGCCGTCTCGCCGCCGCCGATTTTTACGACCTTGCCTTTGCGCGTCATCACGCCTAGGCCGTGCTCTATATCCCACGAGCAGCTAAACTCAAAGCCGATTTTCGCGCCGTCTATGATATAGATATTTTGCAGCTCCAATAGTTCGCTAAGCTCCTGCGGCGTGCAGATGTCGGGCATGAAATCACCTTTCGTCTCGTTCGGATAGTCGTAAATTTTCTGCCATTTTGGGTAGTTTTTTAAAATTTCAGCTAAGATGTCTGTTAAAAAT
>NZ_CALIBF010000021.1 GCF_938045465.1 uncultured Campylobacter sp. | reverse complement strand
GCCGACATCGCCGAGGACCGCCTGCTGATCTCGCGTATCAGCGCGATGAGCGTGCTTTCGGGCGAGGAGGACTTTATTTCGGACGATCGGTTCGCTCCTGAGGATCCGGGTACCCTATCTGCGTATGCAAGCGGAAATTAGCGGCATATGCGGGTATAAGCGTGAATTAAGCTTTGCTTAGTAGCTGTCGTCATAGTTATTTTTGGCGTTCGCGGAGTCGCGCGCTGATGAGCGTCGCGGCACATGCAAGCCTAAATTTAATGGGCGCTTTAGATACCGAGCCATTTTAAATTTAGCCTAGATAGCGAATGAATTTGAAATTTCGGGCTTAAATTTAGTTCTAAATTTAAGCCCATACCTCGCAGTCCTTAAAATTTCGAGCGAAATTTTAAAATTAGTCCGCAAATCTAGTTAAAATTTTAAAAATACCGTCTAAATTTACGCCTCTGCTTTAAAGCTCAATCGCGCGCCATTCTCTTAAAAGAACAAAAAATATCTCGGCGTCTTGCGTTTATACTTTAGATACTCCTGTCCGTAGGCTCGCTCGCAGTAGCGCTCCTCGCCCAGGACCACGAGATGGTTGTATATGGCAAAGGGCACTATCGCTATGAGTAGCCATAGCGACGCCGAGGCGACGCAAACGTCCGCCATGCCGAGGAAATAAAAGAAATACATCGGATTGCGCGATAGGCGGTAGATGCCGCTTTGTGCGGCTTTGTCCGCAGGCGCTGCCGCATAGTCGTAAAACGCCTTGATAAAGCCCGCGAAAGCCGTTACGTAGATCACCGCTCCGATCCAAAACCATGCGCTGCCCGTCTTAAGCGGCACGAACACCGATAAAATAAGCAGCACTACTTGCAGCAGCGAGCTTATGATCGCATTTCGCTTGTCCGCGAGCGTGTACCACGAGGTATCGGTGGCGCGCTTGCCGACCTCTTTGTAGATAAACATATACGCGAATTGTATCAGCACCATCGCAAATGAGGGTATCCAAGCGCCCGCTAGAGGAGGCTTAAGCGTCGTAAAAAATGAAATTTCCATGACCGCCTCCTTTGCTTTAAATTTTATCTCGCAGCTTCGTTTTGCCCTTGTTTGCTTGTCGTGGGTTTAAATTTACCCCGCCTCGCACCGCCCGTTTGACACACTGCGGCTATGTTTGCTCGGCACGCGCCCGCCGCCGATGCCGCTTCGGTAAGGCAATACGATAGCGACGCCGTCATTTAGGTATCGACGTGCCGAGCACCGATGTGATCTGCGCTTTTATGTGGGTGGCATTCGCACTTCAACGCGCCAAAATGCGAGATAGCGGCGCTTGTTTTGACGATACGACGCCCGCTCGCCCGTATGACTAGACGATTTGTCTATCCGGTGTCGAGATAGGACGGGCGGTCTGCTCGGCGCCGATGTATCGCCGCACGATGAAACATTCTGTGCCGATGTATTCGCCGCCTACTACACGATGAGCATTCGGCATGGATGCTGCCTACTAGGTGCGGCGCTGATGCCGTTGCTTCGGTGCCGCGCGCTATTTACCATCCGGGCTAAGTCCTTTTAAAATATATCCAAACTCCGCGTCGCTTAGCTCGCAATTCATAAATTTTTTATAAAACGCTTTCGTTTCGGCTTTCACGTCGATGTCGGCAAAAAGCTCCGGCTGGATGGTTTTCGCCGCCCATAAAATTTGAAGCACCGTATCCGCGCCGTATC
>NZ_CALIBF010000020.1 GCF_938045465.1 uncultured Campylobacter sp. | reverse complement strand
AAAGGCGAGAACGACGAGCTTTAAATTTAGCCGCTCCGCTAAACGCGGATATGGTGAAAGTTTTAAATTTAGCCGCGCTACCAAACACGAACTCGCCCAAACGGCGCATCTTAAAAGCACGCCGAAAGGGCGCGTGCCGTGCGCCCCCAAATCGCGTTGCAATGAGGCGCACTGCGAAAATACGCCGCCGAAGCATACGCAACGAACCAAAAAAAATCCGCCTAAACGATGCGAGCTGCGAGCCATAAAAATTTTACCGCAGCGGCGCATGGAAGACATCGTAAAATTTCGCTATAAACACAGATGCGGCGAGCTAAAACGGTACGCGAAGCAGGCTGTAAATTTCATAAATTTAGCAGATCAAGGCTTGGGCTACGAGTTTAAATTTAGCCGCGTGATGAACCGAATAGCCGCTCAGGTAAGATGCGCACGACAAAGCGTTGCGATGAATTTTAAATTTAACTGCGCCGCGAGCTATAAATTTAATCAGACGGCGCGTCGTATGGCGGCGCCAAAGCAGCGTATATGGCGCTTCGCAGAAATTCCATCGCAATGGCACGCACGACGAAGCATGCGGCAAGCCGCAGAAATTTCACCGAGGCAATACGCACGGCAAACGGCAAGAATTCTACAAAATCGCAGTTTACCGCGCGCCGCAAAAATTTTATTGCCTCGGTATATACGCGGCGTCGAGATCGTCAGAGCTTCTGCTCAGACCATAAAAGCTCTATTGCCTCGACACATGCCGCAAGCCGAAATATCGCGCACAGAAAGCCGCAAAAACTCCGCTGCGATGCGACGAGCGGCAAGCCGTAGAAATTTTATCGGGGCTGCCCGCATGACGAGCCATCAAATCCCCGCCGAAAGCCGCAAAATCTCCAACGAGAACCGCGAAATCCCCGCCGAAAGAGGCGCCGAGCGATGAAACAGACAGATCCGCTAAGGCGCAAGCTCAAACAGATCGGCATCGCGTTATCCTTCGCAAGCTTCGGCGCGCTGTGTATGATGGGCAACCTACTCTTCCTCCCAGTAGCGCTGCTGCGGCTAAACCGCATAGAGGTCGTACGAAATTTCGTGCGCGATTTTATAATGATCTCGTGGCGCATATTTTTGCTGCTAGCGCGACTTTACGGCAGCATCGGCGTAAGCTGGCGCTGCAAGCTCCCGCCTAGCGGTGCTCTCATCATCGCAAACCACCCCAGCCTGCTTGACGTGGTGATCTTTTTAGCCCACGTACGGCGCGCAAACTGCGTAGTCAAGGAAAGCCTGTGCAAAAACCCCTTCCTCTCCGCTGCCATCGCAGCTGCGGGCTACATCCCAAACACCGGCTCGGAAGCGATGATAGATGCGTGCCGAAGCGCCCTTGCGCGAAGAGAAAGCCTAATCATCTTCCCAGAGGGCACGCGCACCGCGGATCGCATCGCCATGCACAAAGCGGCGTTTTACATCGCGATAAATTTCGCAAAAAATATGAATTGCATCGCGATAAAAATGGATCCTAAAAGCCTAAAAAAAGGACAAGTATGGTACGATACGCCCGAGGTTCGGATGAAATACGACCTCTACGAGCTGTGCGCGCTTGATCTAACGGGCTTCGAGCCGGATCGTCCAAACCCGATCCGAGTGCGCAAACTCTATGAAAAAATATCAAATCTATATGAAAAGGAGAATCTGTGAACGAAGAAATTTTGGAGCTTAAGGAGCTGATCATTTCGGGGCTGAACCTCGAAGACGTCGCACCAGGCGACATAAATGACGACGAGCCGCTTTTTAGCGACGGGCTGGGGCTCGATTCGGTCGATGCACTGGAGCTCGGGCTTTTGGTACAGAAAAAATACGGCATCGTGCTTAACTCAAAAACCCAAAATTTAAAGCAAATTTTCTCATCCGTTGCGTCTTTGGCGCAATATATCGCCGAAAATAGGAGTAAAAATGAGTAAAGATGAAATTTTTGAAATTTTAAAAAAGGCGCTCGTGGAGCTCTTCGAGATCGACGAGAGCAAGGTCGTGCCGGAGGCTAAAATTTACGAGGATCTGCAGATCGACAGCATCGATGCGATCGATCTGGTCGATTACGTCAAGAAAAACACGGGCTATAAGCTGATGCCAGATGATTTTAAAAACATCCAAACCCTTGGCGACATCGTGGATGCCGTAGCGGCGAAGCTCGATCAAGGCGCGAGCGGGGAGACTACAGGCGGCG
>NZ_CALIBF010000019.1 GCF_938045465.1 uncultured Campylobacter sp. | reverse complement strand
GGATTTTTTATCATGGCACGATCGATAAGAAGGAATTCTTGGTTGAATAAAATTTTGTGGAGAATTTAATTCGTGCGTTTGGTTTCCGCGCAAAATTCAGTTCATTGTAATGATGGAGCGAGAAATACATTGCGGGCTTAATTTGCTCTTATAATTCGGCTTTGATTTTGCTTGCCTCTCCTAAAGCACAAATTTATCGAAATTGGTGGGGCTATTTAAAACGCGCGCACCACTAGCGCGAAATTCCATTTTCGGAAGTAAAATTTTTAAGCGATTTGGCTGTATTTAAAATTTACGCAACTTTTATAGAGCTCGTTTTAATTTCGCGTCCCACAAAACCCGCGCTAGCTTGTAAAATTCTATTTTTTAGCTCTAAATACTTGCTTTTCTGTTACAACTTTATGATTTAAATTTTGAAAAATTTCTCCAAAAGGAATTAACCCCCTCCCCCCAAGCGCTATTGCCGCCTCGGTATGGAGAATTTAAAATTTACGTCCTACATCAAAGGCAAATCTTATGCAAAGTAGGCGCTAAATGAGCAGGCGGAGCAAATAATTTAAAATTTAGCGGCGCCTGTCTTATCGGATGCCGCGAAGCTGCATATTACAAAGACGCGGCGAATACAAAAAATGGTCGTAAAATTTACCTCAAGAGCCAATCCCGATTTATTTCACTAGCTCGTAATTATACTCTTTCGTGCCGTCAAGTAGATTTGTGACGTTGTAGCCTCGCTCGTTTAGGGCTTTGGCGAGCTTGGCGCTGCGGTTGCCGCTGTAGCAGTGCGTGATTATCTTTTTGTCTTTATTGGCCTCAAGCACGTCCTTGTAGTTTTCTAAAGGCTCGCCGTATGGGATATTTATCGCACCCTTCATATGCCCCGCGTCGTAGTCCTGCTTCTGCCTAGCGTCGATAATCAGCACGTTCGGATTATTCGCTATTTTCAAAAACCCCTCCGCGTTTATGCTGCCGACCTTATACAGCTCGTAGTCATACTGCTTCACGCCGGGCGCGTTCATAAGCATGCTAAAGCCCTTTTGTTTAAGCAGATCAAGCGCCTTGCCGCTGCGGTTGCCCGTATTGCAATAAAGCACGATGTTTTTATCCCTATAGGCGTTTATTTCGTCCAGTCTGCTTTCCAGCTGCTCAAGCGGGATGTTGATCGCGTGCTTCACGTGGCCTGCAGCGTACTCATCTGCAGCTCTAACGTCAATGACTAGATAATTTTCTTTTGCTCTATTGTCCTCCTCTATCGCTGATAGTGCCGCGCCGCTTATGACGTAGCCGTTAGGTTGCTGCGTCTCGGCGCCGCAAGTCGCAAAAGATCCCAATGCCGCCAGCAAAACCGCGCTTTTTAAAATTTTGTGAGAAATAAATTTCATATGTTTCCTTTGAATTTTAGCTTTTAAAGCGGGAGATTATATCAAAATTTTATCTAAATAGTGTGAATTTGCGCCGTTAGCAGATGTGAGCGATCGAGTAGGCGATTTGCTTGCAAAAGCAAAAGAGCGATAAAATTTAATAAGGTCGGACTTGTGCCCTAGCAATACCAAAAGATAGGGGTTAAAATATATAGACCGCCACAATAAACGCTCTTAGGCAGAAGCCGCCCACAAGCACGCCGTATTCGTTATAAACACAGCTTTTTATCTCCTC
>NZ_CALIBF010000018.1 GCF_938045465.1 uncultured Campylobacter sp. | reverse complement strand
ATTTGCTAACGATAAAAATCATAAAAACGGTATAGAAAACTTCTGGGGTTATGCTAAACATAGATTATCTAAATTTAAAGGCATTAAAAAAGAAAATTTCTTGCTTCATCTTAAAGAGTGTGAATTTAGAGATACAAAATAAGCGAAGCACACACGAAGTGATGTTTCTTATAAAAGAGTTCTTTATATTTGTCAAACAACTTTTACCAAGTCGCTTAAAATCCATTTTGTTATAATGCATTGTAAATTTAACCAAAAGGGGCAAAAATGAAAGAATAAATCCTAAAAACTGCTACTAGCTATGAAATTAGTTGAAATTCCTATTAAGCTACTCACATAATTTTTGATTTTAAGGAGAATAAATGAACGAATTATTCATTCAGGCCAAAACACTACAAAACCTTTTGATTTCTCATGCCACTGGAGGGCGAGAAAATAATGTTGAATACACGCGTCTAAGACAGACAGTCCTTGCAAATACAGCACTTGACGCATATGTTCCTCAATTTATAAAAACTTGTAGAAATCTTGATCAATTTTGGCAGTTTATAAAATATAAGTTCGGCAGTTATGCTGAACGTCGGGATTATATATGGTCTGAGTTTTTTTCATTATTAGAAGTCCTAGAACGAGGCGGCTTGGCTCCGTCTGATGAATTTGTGACCAATGGTATAAAGAAAATTGATTCTGCTCACGTGCAAACAGCATGGTCAAAAGCATTGGACAGAAGAGCAAACGATCCAGAAGGCGCAATTACATCAGCTCGAACGCTAATAGAAACCGTCTGTAAGCACATCCTTGATGATATGAATGTACAATATGATGACACGGTGGATTTACCCAAACTTTATAAAGAAACCGCAAAAGTTTTAAATCTTGCTCCATCTCAGCACACGGAAGAAGTATTCAAACAAATTCTTGGTGGTTGCACGGCCGTTATTGAGGGACTAGGAACACTTCGTAACCGTCTAAGCGATGCTCACGGCAAAGGAAAAGTCGGTGCGAAACCTGCATCGCGTCATGCCGAGCTGGCTGTTAATTTATCTGGATCATTGGCTAGTTATCTTTTAGCCACTTGGGAGACCTGTAAGGAAACACAAATTTGATAATAAACAAAAGCCCGATGTTCCGCCCATGCTCTTTGAGTGGACTTGTGACGCCGTACGTAAATTTAAATGGTGTGGCCGTCAAATTTGGATTGGTTTCTAACCCAAATTTTAAAGTCAAATGTTGTGTGGTGCTGCATCGTTTTCGGTGGTCTATCAAAAAATTACAATTTAAAGTTAAAATTTAATAAGGTCGGACTTGCGCCCGACCGGTATCAGAAAGGAGGGGTTAAAATATATAGACCGCGCCGAGCACGATAAACGCCCTTAGGCAAAAGCCGCCCACAAGCACGCCGTATTCGTTATAAACACAGCTTTTTATCTCCTCGCTGCCGTGCGCGCAGACGCTACCGTCTGCATTAACGCTGCAGCTGCGAAGCATAAATTTGCTTCCGCCTAGCAGCGGCAGAGCAAGCCCAAACACGACAAAGCCTATCCAAAACATCGGCGCAAGCGAGCCGCTGACTATCTTAGTCACGCTAGCCATGCCCGCAGTCTCGCTTCTCACGCTAGCAAATAGCGCTAGCACCGCAACGATCTCGAGCGCGACTAGCACGACGTGAAATTTATGCGCGCAGTGGCTTAGTCCGTGCCCGGCATTTAACGTAGCGGCGGCGTTTGCACTAAGCCCCGTAGAGATCGCGGAGATCGTAAATAAAATCGGTAGCCACACGCTAGCCCAAAGCGGGATCGCCTTTACGACGTAAAGTAGTAGCCCCGTATATCCCATCACCCCAAGCGCCAAGATAGCTCCGAGCGTGAGCATAATATCGCAAATTTTACCGCTCTTTTTGATCTGCAAAAGCACCAAAACGCTGACTATGATGAAAAACGTAAGTAGATACGTACCTATGCTCATCATCGAAACCGGGCGCGTATAGAGCTGTAAAATTTTAATAGGATTTATCGCGGCGCTCGGTGCCAAGTCAAATAGCAAAAGTGCGGTTCCTATTATTACCGCAACGGGTGCTAGCAGAAAGCCGAACTTATAAAACCTCTCGTTTAATGAGCCCAAAAAGCCCTTGTAAGCCAAAGCCGAGCACAAAAACGCCCCGGCGCCTAAACCGCCTAAAAACAAATAGATGACTATGAGCCATCCCCAAGTCGTCTGTACCATTGTCATTCCTTTAAATTTTTAAAAATTTCAGGATCTTTTAGTGCACTTTTAAGTGTATCCATCTCGCTATTTAGATAGAGATTTAAAAAGCTCCCGAAACTCTTCCAAACGTCTAAATTTGCATGCTCATCGCAACGAGCGGCAAATTTGCAAAACCACTGCGACGGATGAGCGGCGATAAATTCCGCCTTTTTACGCAAAAATTCGTTAAATTTAGCCTCATCCTCCGCCTTTAGCGCGCTAAAACTTAAAAAATAAAGATATTGCAGCTCGTATCCGATGAAATCGTCGGGAAATTTATCAAGCTGCGCATCCTCGAGTTTTAGCCCAGAGCTCTCGTAAAAGCTTCGCACCTGCATCGTCTTTGCCCCGAACATCGTTTGATAGTCGAAATACACCGACTCGTAAGGCTCGGCTTTGGGGCGCTTAGGACCTACGAAGAGCCTATTGAATTCGTAACGAATTTCATCGATTAAGCTTGGCTCGCTTTTGCATTCGGCAAATTCGAGGATAAATTTGTGCTCTTTAAGCTTAGGCGCAAAATCCTGCGTCAAATTTAAAAGCTCGTCCAAATTTTCACTGGTAAGAGGTACCAAAAATACCTGCCTCAAAAAGTCCTCGACGCAAAGGCTCTGCTTTAAATTACGCATCTTTTTATCCTTAGTGGATAAACTCATTGCGCTTCATCCTAGGATAGAAGCGGATGTTTGGTTTTGTAAAAAAGTGCTTAAAGCCAGGCATCTCTTTCTCCATTCCCGCACTATCGCTCACATCGCTATCAACTAGCTTTAGCACGTCGCAAGGACAGCCCGCTACGCACGCAGGCTCCTCGCCGCGCTCGAGCTTCTCGGCGCAGAGGTTGCACTTTTGCGCTTTGCCGTCTTTGCCTTTGGTTATTGATCCATAAGGACAGGCTACGATGCAGTATCCACAGCCGATGCATTTATCGTGCAGCGGCTGAACGACGCCGTTTTCAAGCTTAATGTAAGCTCCCACGGGACAAACATCCATACACGCAGGCTCTTCACAATGGTGGCACGAATGCGAGATGAAAATTTCTTTTTCGATCTCATCTTCATGGATGAGCATCATATCGACATGGCGCCAGTTGATGTCGGGGTCTTGGTTATGATAGACCTGACATGAAATTTCACACGCCTTACAACCTATGCAAAAGTTGTAATCAAATAAAAATCCTTGTTTTCGTTTCATTTTATGCCTCCTGTTTTGCAGCTTTTTTTACTTCACAAAAGCTTGCAGTATAGGTCGATCCGTTACCCAAATCGCTCACTCCGTCCGAGCAAAGGATATTTGCTCCCGTGCGAGATTTGGTGACTTTGACCCAGATATTATTCCATGCATAGACGATGCCCGGCTGCATCTGATTAGTCTCGACCGCCGTAAATATCGCCGTACCCTTTTCATTCGTAGCCTCGACCGTATCGCCCTCTTTGATACCGCGCGCCAGCATATCCTCGCGCGTCATAAATAGCTCGGCGTTGCCCTTTACTATGACGCGTTTTAGGATGTAAGGCATATTGCCCCAGTTTGAGTTATCCTGAAGCTGCGTACCCGGCGTCATGAAATAAAGCGGATACTTTTTCAAGTAATTTTTGCCGAAATTTTTATGCCTTTCGTAGTAATCCCAATCGTCGTCAAGATCGATCACCGGGTGATAGCCTGCGTCCTTGAAAGCTTCGGAGTAGAGCTCGCACTTGCCGCTTTTAGTGCCGAATACCAGCTTGTCCTTCGGCGCATAAGGGTAGTAAGGAAACTGATCTTTCATCGTCTCAGGCGTTCTAAACGGCTTAATCCAGCCTACGCTCTTTAGCTTTTCGTAGGTGATATTTTGCTTTTTAGCAAATTCCGTATCTAAAAACCTTCTACAAACCGTCTCGCTATCCCAGTCGAAGCACTCCTCGGTATATCCCATCGCCTTGGCTAGAGCGTTAAAAAATTCCAAATTCGTCTTGGCTTCGCCCAGCGGCTTGACGCTTTGGGCGTTGTAGCAGACGTAGCCCGAAATTTGATCGTTTTGAATATCTTCGCTCTCCATAAAGGTAACGCCCGGCAATACGTAGTCAGCGTAATCGCAGGTGTCGGTATCGTAAGGATCGATGACTACCAAGAAAAAATCGTCGTCCATCACGCGTTTTTTGATTAAATTCGTATTGGGCGCCGTTACCATCAAATTCGAGTTGTAGTTGATACAGGCTCGAATTACCGTATTTATCGGCTTACCTAGATAGGTCGGATTTTCCTTTTGGATACCTTTGCCAAATTCTATATAGCTTATTTGCTGGCGCTCTATCTTTTTGCCTTCCGCGTCTTTCGGCGAAAGATCTGGCATGCAGTTATCGAAGTTAAAGCAGCCCTTTACGTGCACGTAAGCCCAAAATAATCCGCCGCCAAGTTTTGTAAGGCAACCCATAAGTACCGGCAAGAAGGTAACCGCGCGCACCAGCCTTGCGCCGTTAAAGTGCCTTTGCCCGCCGTCGCCGTGCATAATGGCAGGCGCTTTGGCGTGGGCGTATTCTCTCGCGAAAACCTTGATCTGATCGACGCTTGCTCCGCACATATCGCTTAGCTCGCCGTAGGTGTAGAGGCTACACTCTTTAACCAGCTCGTCAAAGCCCATCGTATATTTTTCTACGAATTCATGATCATATAGATCTTCTTCTATCAAAAATTTGCAGACCGCTAGACAAAATGCCGGATCGCTCGAAGGCTTTAGCTGGATAAACATATCGGCCTGGTTTGCGAGCGGAATTCTGATCGTATTTATGACGATGATCTTGCCGCCTCGTTTTTTGACGCGGTGGGCAAATCTAATCCAGTGCACCGCCGTGTAGGCTTCGTTTGAGCCCCAGCTAATATACATATCGCTCTCATCGACTTCCAATGCGTCTTTTGAAAAGTCCGTGCCGATGACGCTTGGCGTGCCTGCATAGCGCGGCCAGTCGCACGGGTTACGCACAAGCCTTGTAGCGCCGTATTTTTCAAAGAAATTTCCAGGCGCGATAGTCTTTGAGATATGCCCTTCGTTGCCCGAATAGACAAATTCCGTCAGCGCCTCGCCGCCGTATTTTGCTTTGATCTCAGTAAGCTTCGCGGCTATCTCTTTTAGCGCTTGATCCCAGCTTATGCGTTCCCATTTACCCTCGCACTTTTTACCGACGCGCTTCATCGGATACATTATACGATCGGCGTTGTATAGGTGCATTGCGTAGGTATGACCTTTGACGCAGACCGTGCCTTGCGTTAGAGGGTGCTTCGGATCGCCCTTGATGCTAACCATCTTACCGTCTTTGATCTCTGCGATCATCGAACAGGCGTCGCGGCAGTTTCTAGGACAGGTAAGATAGTGATACTCTACGCCCTGCTCGTTTTTATAGGATTTCGGTTTAAAATCCACCTCAAACTGCTCCATACCAAATAGGCTTGGAGAGGCTCCCGCCGTAGCTAGAGCCGCTCCCGCGCCTTTTAAGAAAGAACGTCTTTGCATCTCTTCTCCTTAAATGTGGGCTTTATTTCATATCGTATATGAAAACCTTATTTTCTTTGCCTTCGCGCGAAAAAACATAGAATTTGCCGTCCTTCACCGCAAGCGCTCTTGCGTTTGCCGCTCCGCTAAAACTATACGCATCCTCAATTGCATGCGTTTGTAAATTTAACTTTAAAATGGTCGAGAAATTTTTACTCAAAAGATAAACGGCGTCAGGCTGAGCATCGATGCCCGTGACGTAATATTCGCCAAGGCTTCTTTTATCTTTTAGGCTTAAATTTCCGCCTATTTGCGGGATAAACTCCTCCAAAATCATCTTATCGTCGCCGTCAAACACCGCCACGCTCCAATAATCCCTCACGTCATTAGGCACGGACGCAACGATAAATTTATTCGTAGCCGCGTCGTAATCCCAGCCGAGGATATATTGCTGCTTTGCTCGAAGCGTGGAGAAGCGCCCTTTGTTGCCAAGATCGTTTAGCTTCCATTTATCCCAGCCCTCGGTCAAGTGCCTCCACTGGCTATTTTGCTCCTCTGCACTAAGCCCGTCCGCAGGCTCATAAAATACGAAAGTTTTATTAAAGCTTATCATGCCAAGCTCATTTTTATACCACGCAGCACCTACGGTCGCTTCCATCTCCATTATAAAGTGGCGATCGTGCTTACCGTATCTAAGCGGCTTTAAATTTTCGTCTGCAACGTAGAATTCGTTATTTTTAGAAACCAGCGCGAACTGCTTTTTATCTGCGTCGTAGTCCGCTCCCGTAATCGGCGCGTCGTTTTGTAAGCTTAAGCTCACTTCCGCACTCGGCGTACCGAGCTCTTTCACGCCCTCAAGCGCGCCCGCTTTGCTATCGAGATTAAACTCAAATCCAAACGCCAGAGCCGCTAGCGCCGTAAAAATCATCAGCTTTTTCATCTTTTTGCTCCTTAGTTTGGCAGATCCGGAAGTTCCGGATTCCAATCGAATCTAAAATCAAGCGCGCTTTGCCAGTGATCTTTTTCCCAAAACCATTTGGCGGGATCAAGACTTAATCTAGCCGGCGTGCTAGAGCCCAGATACGGCGGCGGGCCTGAGACGATGAAAGCCTGCGCGCAGTTTGCAGCGATGATGACGATGAAGATTAAATTTGCGATCTTACCGAGAGGCAGATAGCGCAAAAACTCGCCGTATTCGCCGCTCGTGCTCTTTTTCATTATCTCGCCTAAATTTTTGCTACATAAAAATATGACCGCTAAAAATGCGATCACGCAAAAATCTACGACTATGACCCAAAGCTGCGTATGTGCACCTAAAATTTCAAGTCCGAAGCCCTGTTTTATGTCGAGGTAGCCGCCGAACGTACCGTCAAGGCTATAATGGATAAAGCCGTTGAACATCCCCCAACAAGCCATCAGTAAAAGCGCTGCGATGTAGCCGGGTCTTAGGCCGTATCTAAGGATAAAAAGCGCGATAAGACTGATGGCTATCATCGTGATCCTCTCCGACCAGCACATAACGCACGGGCTATCTCCCATACCAAAGCCCAGTACCAAACAGGCTATACCGACCGGAAGCGCCACGAGGGCGATGATGGCTAGCGACATTAGGTTAAAAAATCCTCGCTCGGCGACGGGAATTTGATTTTGTTCTAAATTTTGCATATCGCCCTCCTAAAAGTTGCCTATCGGCACGACGACCCATAAATTTACGTAAAACTCAAGCGCGATCAGTATCGCGCAGCCTGCCGCAGCACAACCCGTAGCTAAATTTTTCCTCTGCGGCTTAAAATATAGTATAAGCCCGCTGATCAAAAATAGCGTCAAAATAAGAAATTCCATTTCAAACCGTCCTTTCCTAATAAAATTTAATCCTAAGCATGCCTAATTCTTAAAGAAATAATATAATTTTATTTATTAAATTTAGTTTAAAAAATAGATTTTTCTATTCATATTAAATTTTTTCCTATAAAATTTTCCTACTAAAAATATATTTTTATAAATTATTTTATTATATTTAAGCTATTATTAAAGATATGGCTGAAATTTTACAAATTATTTTACTCGCTAATATTTTTTATCCTTAAGATAAAATTTAAAACAACTTAAAACAAATATGGTGTAATATTTCAAAAGTATCTTGACCTAAGGCGGAATATGGAAAATATATTTTTAGAATCTTACGACGTATTTAAGGTATCGAAAAACGCGAGCAAGCTAAAAATTTACAACGACTTTTTAAGAGACAACAAAAGATACTCCGTAACGCGCTGTTATTATGTCATAGTCGTGGATAATACCTTTTTAACCTACTCGCATTTGATGATTTATGAAGAACTGCTTTATCTTCTGTATTCGCAGAACAAGCTAAAAAACGGCGATTTTTCGCTGACGCTCAAAAAATCGGAGCTAGCGAAAAAATTTAAGACCGATATCACAAAAAGCGCTACCGAGACGATAAAGCGCTTTTATGAGATGCAGCAGGTCAAAATCACTATTTTCGTAAAAGACAAAGTCGAAAAACAGATGAATATTATAGAGCACATCGACGCGCCGCAAAGCGAAAAATACGGCGACATCCCCGACGAGATCAATATCTCGCTAAATTCCGAGTTCGTGCGGCTCTACCGCTGCGCATATCTGGACAAGATCGAGTATTTAAATAGCTTTGATATCGAGCAGGGCAGCTTCATCCGCTACTTTATGCAGCACGAGCTGGACGGAGGCGTCAAAAGCTCTGCGATCATCGATAAAATGGGCGTTACGACGTATCTGCCCTTCGCTTATAAAAAGCGCTTCGAGCAAGAGATCGCAAGAGTGAGCTTTTACTATAAAAACGAGAAATTTTGCATAAAAGACGGCTTTGTTGTCATCGAAAACCACGAAAACAAGGCGATAGATAATCAAAACGCGTCGATTGAGCTTTTCGGCGTGATATACGAACAGATAACGCAAAACTGCATCAAAGCCGTTACGCTAAATGAGCAAAATTTAGCGAAGTATTACGCGCGCTTCGGCAGGTTTGAGACGAGCCAGACGGTATTTAAAATTCTAAGCAATATGGAGCTCATGCTAAATCAATCGATGCAGAAAGAAAACGCTAAAATCGCCTGCTTTTCGCACTTTTTCGAAAGTATCGTCTGCAAAAACGGCGAAGAATTTGAAATTTTGATCGAGCTGAATCAAAAGGGCTTTGAGTATATCGTCTCGCGCAGCGCAAATTTGGACTTTTGGAATGTCGAATCCGCAGACTATGGACTCACGCCGTATCCCGTAAATAGCTGTGCGACAAACGGCAAGCTAGGATAAATTTAAGGCGGTAAATTTTAAAATTTATCCGTAAAATACGGGAGTACGCCCGCTGTATCAAGGACAAAGCGCGGGCAAATTTTAAAAATTACTCCTGCGTCCTCAGCTCAGCGATGAGCCCGTCAAGCTCGCCGCTATTTTGCGCGCTCAAAAGTCGCTCGTTTATGAGCCGCATTTGCGCCGAAAACTCGCTACTAAGCATATCTGCGACGAAATTTTCACTCTCGCTCTCATCCGCCACCGGATACATATCGCGCCAGACGTCAGTTATCCACCAGCCGCACTTCGAGACGCAGGTAAAGTCCTTCAAAACGCCCGTTTTTAGCTTCATCATCACTTCGTCGGTTTGCTTGATCTCGCTTGCGACGAAGTCCTTGTGAATGCCGTCTAGGCAGGTGAAAATGCGGTGTCCTAGGCTTTGGACGCTGTTTTCGGAGCAGATCCTAAACTGAAAGATGCTATCTTTAAAATTTAGATCGGATAAGCAGATTGGATGCTTTTGAGTAAAATTCGGAAACGAATCAAAGCTCCTATCGTCGATGCTAAGCGCCCAGTTAGAGCTTGGATTTTTGCGGGCGAACTCGCCGAAACTTAGTCTGATAAATTCTTTATGGCTTAGCTCTTCGGCGGTGAAAAAGTCGTAGTTAGCGCAGTTTGCAGCTTTAAAATCTTTAAATTTCATGATCCCTCCCGTAAAATTTTAGCCAAAAGTATCGAGTGCGTAATTTTACCATTTGCTTTTAAGAATTTATAAATATTTATTTTCAAATCTAAACGAATACAAAGCCAAACTATAGGAATTTTTTTGTAAAATAATAAATATATTCGAAAGGCGGCGAGCTTTTCGGTATCGTAAAAAAGCGCTTGGGCGCGAAATAATATTTTGGTGTCAAGAGAGAGACTTGAACTCTCGACCTCCGGCTTATGAGACCAGCGCTC
>NZ_CALIBF010000017.1 GCF_938045465.1 uncultured Campylobacter sp. | reverse complement strand
GGCGCCTATTCGGGTCACCGAAACGGCGGCGAGGCAAGGCTCGGGTTTTTGCTGGGCGTGCGAAACCTGGATATTTCGCGCGCAAGCCTAAAGGTGGGCGAGCGCGTGATTACGACGGCGAGGCAGAGCGTGAGCGACGGCGAGGGGCTATATATCTTCGATTGCGAGATCCGCTGCGGCGGCGAACATATCGCAAGCGCCACGCTAAGTGTAATGCGCGCGAGCGACGAAATGATAAAGAGTATAAATGGCTAAGAGAATTTTAATTACCGGAGCAAGCGGCGGTATCGGCGAGGCGTGCGCGTTAAATTTAGCGCAAAAGGGCTACGGCTTGGCGTTAAACGGGCGCAACGAAGCAAAGCTTAATGACGTAGCGAAGCGCTGTTTGGACGCGGGCGCGGCGGAAGTTCAAATTTTAAAATTTGATGTCGCAGACACTGCCGCGGCGCAGGAGCGGATCGAAGCAGACATAGAGGCAAACGGCGCATACTGGGGCATCGTGCTAAACGCGGGCATCACGCGGGATAACTCCTTCGTGTGGTTTGAGCGCGAGGATTGGCAAAGCGTGATAGATACGAATTTAGGCGGGTTTTATAACGTCATAAAGCCCGCGCTGATGCCGATGATCCGCGCCAAAAAGGGCGGGCGTATCGTCGTGATGAGCTCGGTTAGCGGAATTGCCGGCAACCGCGGCCAGAGCAACTACGCCGCTAGCAAAGGAGGCCTAATCGCCGCGGCAAAATCGCTAGCGATAGAACTTGCAAGCCGCAAGATCACGGTAAACGTCGTGGCTCCCGGGCTCATCAAAACGGCGATGAGCGAGAGTATAAACGAAGCCGCAAGCGAGCAAATTTTAAGCGCGATCCCGCTAGGTCGCATCGGTGAGCCGAGCGAGGTAGCGCATTTGGTGGAGTTTTTGCTAAGCGAAAATTCCGCATACATCACAAAAGAGGTTATTAAAATAGACGGTGGATTATGTTAAATAGAGTAGTCATTACGGGTTTTGGCAACGTCTGTGCATTCGGGCGGGACTGGGCAAGCATCAAGCAGAATTTGGCGCAGCAAAAAAGCGCCGTAGTTTATATGAGCGAATGGGATATCTTCGGCGAGGAGCTAAACACTAGGCTGGGCGCGCCGATACCAAACTACGCGCCGCCCGCGCACTGGAACCGCAAAGATACCCGCTCGATGGGCAAGGTAGCGATGTTCGGCGTTGATGCTGCGGGCGAAGCTCTGGCGGATGCGGGGCTTTTAGAGGATGAGCGCATAAAGGACGGCCGTATGGGCGTCGCAGCGGGTAGCTGTAGCGGCGATGCGAAGGCTACGGGCGAGGTCATAGATATTTTGCACGGCAAGGATAGCACCTTCAACGCCAACTCATACGTCAAGATGATGCCCCACACCGTCGCTGCGAATATCGCGATCTACTACGGGCTAAAAGGCAGGCTCATCCCCACAGGCTCTGCGTGCACAAGCGCGTCTCAGGCGATAGGCTACTCCTATGAAGCGATAAAATTCGGCCTGATAGATATGATGCTAGCAGGCGGCGCGGACGAGCTGCACCCGAGCCAGGCATTCGTATTTGATAAGCTCTACGCGACAAGCTGTAAAAACGACACCCCTACTCTCAGCCCTGCGCCTTTTGATATAGCGCGTGATGGGCTGGTTTTAGGTGAAGGCGGTGCTATGTTTGTGCTGGAAAGCCTCAGAAGCGCACTTGCGCGCGGCGCTAAAATTTACGCCGAGATAGTGGGATTCGGCACGACCTGCGACGGCACGCATATTACCCGCCCACAGAGCGAAACTATGCGCGCGGCGATGCAGCTGGCGCTCAAAGACGCCGCCATCTCGCCGGATCTCATCGGGCACGTAAACGCTCATGCTACGGCGACCAAGCAGGGCGACGTCGCAGAATCTACGGCGACGCATGAAATTTTCGGCTCGCAAACGCCAGTGAGCTCTTACAAGGGCTATTTAGGT
>NZ_CALIBF010000016.1 GCF_938045465.1 uncultured Campylobacter sp. | reverse complement strand
GGCAACCTGCGCAAATTTCAAACCTACGTGCCGCCACAGGATAAAAATAAAAGCTTCATCGCAAGCAAAAAGCTGGACGACCTCACTTCGCTAAAGGCGATTTACGAATTTGCCTACCCGAGCATACTAAATAAGGCGCGCAGCGTCGATGCGATCTGGTTTAACGAGCGAAATCTACCTTACGCGTTTTTCGAGGTTGAGCACTCGACAGACTTTAAAAATTCTCTCAATAAATTTTACGAACTTCAGGACTTTAATGCCAAAATGTTTGTCGTCGCGGATGAGGACAGGTTAAGGCAGTTTCAAAGCGTGATAAGCGCGTCGATATACAAAGATATTGTTGGTAGCGTAAAATTTGCGAGCTACGAAAGTATCGCTAAACAATACGACTTAGAAAACGAGAGCGCGAAAATAAAAATGGGGATTTGATGAAAGAATTTGAAGTAGAGATTGCCGAAATTTTGGCTAAAAAGGTTGTAATTAAAGCGAAAAATAAAGAAGAAGCGTGTAAGATCGCGCAGACGGCTTACGAAAATTGCGAGATCGTTTTGAGTGCAGAGAACTTCGTCTGCGCGGACTTTAAAGCGACGATCGCGGACGAGCCGAAAACTGAAATTTAGGAAATTTATGGAACCAAATTTAACGAAATTCGATGACTTTTTACGCTCACTTAGAAAAACAAATGCAAGCCTTGACTACTTTACCGACTTTGAAAAATGCGGCAAAAATCTAAAAGCCGTTTCTATCAAGCTCCACACGCTTGATTTTTTACTCGGTTCAAAGGATTTGAAAACAGATATTTTCACTTTTAAGATACTCTGAAATCGTTCGTGCGAAATTTACGCCTCCGCGATTTTTTCGCGCATTTGTATCGAGTCCAACTTCCACGCCAAATACGTAATCGTGCAAATTTTTAACCTTTCCGTCCGTAAAAATTTTATCTAGTCCGCTTTCTTGGCAAAACTCATAAATTTTTTCGGGACTTTTAAAATACGTTCCGAGTTTCGTTAGCTCACCGCTAGTCGCTATCACGTCCGTGTTTTTATCGCGAACGGCAATGAGTAAATTTAACACATCGAAACACCATTTGTTTTGCCCGAAAAGAGTGAAAATATCTGCTTTCAAACCGAGGTCAGCAGTAGGAATTTTGCTCTAAATTTAGGAAGCGATCAAAAGATTTTCGATTTCGTCATTAGCGCAGGCGGCGTAACATATCTGATCGAGGCGAATTTTTACGGCACGGGTGGCTCGAAGCTAAATGAAGTCGCAAGGTCTTATATCGAAATAGCACAAAAGATCGCGCTTTGTGGCGGATTTAAATTTATCTGGATAACCGACGGACAGGGGTGGCTGGCGGCTAAAAACAAACTGGAAGAAGCCTACAAAAGCGTTAAAATTTATAATCTCGCCACGCTTTATTACTTTATAAAAGAGCTTAAAAATGTTTAAGTTAGCCGATGATTTTAAGCTTTTTAAAGGCGATTGCTTCAATATTTTGCCTAAATTTAAAGGCGAGTTTGACCTCATTTTTGCCGATCCGCCCTACTTTCTCTCAAATGACGGACTTAGTATTCAAAGCGGGCAAATCGTAAGCGTAAACAAGGGCGAGTGGGACAAAAGCTACGGCATCAATGAGATAGATAAATTTAATCTCGAATGGCTTGCGCTCGCCAAAGATGCACTCACGAATAACGGCAGCGTAATGATAAGCGGGACGTATCATAATATATTTTCGATCGGTCGGGCGCTGCAAAAGCTGGACTACAAAATCCTAAACGTCATCACGTGGGCGAAGACCAATCCGCCGCCGAATTTCAGCTGCCGCTATCTCACGCACGGCTCGGAGCAGATCATCTGGGCAAGAAAAAGTGAGAAATTTAAGCATATTTTCAACTATGAGCTAATGAAAAAGCTAAATAACGACAAGCAGATGCGTGACGTGTGGAACTTGCCCGCGATCGCGCCGTGGGAGAAGGCGTGCGGCAAGCATCCGACGCAAAAACCGCTACCGCTTTTGGTGCGGTTAATTTTAATGGCGAGCACTCAAAATAGCGTCGTTTGTGATCCTTTTGCAGGCTCTGCGACGACCGGTGTAGCTGCGAATTTGCTAGAACGAAAATTCGTAGGTATCGAAAAAGAGGACGAGTTTATAGATATCGCTCTAAAGCGCAAACGCGAGCTAGACGCGAATTTCGCCGAATTTAGGCGAAAGATTTCGGATTTGCGACTATTAGAACAAGAGAGTTTGAAATTTTAAAATTTAAGCGTTTGAATTTTAGTGCGCTTTTCGCTTTCTGCTTCGCAAATTTGAAACCGCAAAAAAATATACGTTGCTATTTTAAAATTTTGAGATTCACAGGCTATTTTTTGTTCTCTGCGTTTGTTGCCATCTTTTTCACTCCGCTAAAACAGTTTACAAGCAAGAGGAAACACCAAGCTACATTCGAACTAATTCTTAAAAAGCTGCGAATGCAAGGCTGAAGTAAGAACGGGGGGGGGGGGGGGGGCGATTAAATTTAAAACCGCCTCGTCCAGCCGCGCGATATTTTCGCACATCTTGTCGCATTTAAATTTTACAATACAACCTCGAAGATTATTTTACAATGCCCTCCTTATCCATCCGCTCAAATTTAAATCTTTGCCTATTTTTGCTACATTTGTCTAAATTTAATTCCGCCTACCTTGCTCATCGCGCCGCGCCCAAACCCCAAATTTAACCCCAGCTTAAGCATAAGCTTGTATACTTTGGCTTTAAATTTAAGGTGGCAAATGAGATCACAGAGCGAATTTTTCGGCGTTTTCATCACGCTTCTTGGCGGCGTATTATGGGGCTTTAGCAGCGTTTGCGGGCAGTATCTGTTCACGCAAAAAGGCGTCAGCGCCGACTGGCTCGTGCCCTACCGCCTAGGCCTTGCGGGGCTTGCGATGGTGGCGTACTATTTAGCGCGTTCGCCGCGCGCAGCTCTCGCGCCGCTAAAAGATCGCGCGCTATTGCCGCAGCTGCTCATCTACGCGTTTTTTGGGCTTATGATGACGCAGTATTCGTACTTTTGCGGTGTCGAGCTCTCAAACGCCGCCGTCGCGACCGTGATCCAGTACTCCGCGCCCGCGCTCATCCTTGCCGTCGTTTGCTTTTCACAGCGGCGCGCGCCTAAAAAGGTCGAGCTCATCGCGCTCATTTTCGCGGTGCTGGGCGTCGTGCTGCTCGCCACCCACGGCGATCTTGGCTCGCTGGTTATCAGCGCGGGGGCGCTGGTTTGGTGCCTCATTAGCGCGCTTGGCGTCGTGATCTACAGCCTCATCCCAACGAAGCTAAATCAAAAATACCCCGTCGCGCTAAATTTAGGCTGGGGCATGGTCATCGGCGGCGGCGCGCTCGCGCTTTACACGCGGGTTTGGCAGCTGGGCGGCGTGAGCGACGCGGACGGCTTTGCGGCGCTTGCTGCGGTGGTGATTTTAGGCACGATATGCGCGTTTAGCTTTTACATGACGGGGCTAAAGATAATAGGCGCAAGCAGGGCGAGCATGATCGCGTGCATCGAGCCGGTGAGCGCGGCGGCGTTTGCTTATTTTTGGCTGGGGACGGAGTTCGTGTTCCTTGATTTTGCGGGCTTTACGCTCATTATCTCGTGCATATTTTTGCTGGCTAAAGATAGGAAAAAGGCGTAAATTTGGAGGAGAGATGATCTATTTGGCGCAGACTGATACGACGGCTGGGTTTTTGAGTAAAGATTTTCGCGAGATAAACGCGCTTAAACACCGTCCTGCGGATAAACCCTGCCTTGTAACGACGGCGAAGCTTAGCGAGTTAAAAAACCTCGCTCGCGTACCTGCTAAATTTAAAAATTTAGTGCGCCGCGCGAGGAAAACGACCTTTTTATACCCGAACGGCACCGCCGTGCGCGTCGTGAAAGAGTGCGCTCACGAGGAGTTTTTGAGGCAATTTGACTGGCTCTACTCCAGCAGCGCAAATCTAAACGGGCAAAACTTCGACGAAGCCTGGGCGAAAGCGGCGGCAGATCAGGTCGTGGATCAAAATTTCAGCCAAAACGCAAGCTCGAGAATATATAAAATTTCAAAAACTAAAATTTTGCGGATTAGATAGAACTGCCGATTAAATTTATGCGCGCAAAGAGCGCTCAAAAAGAGGCGCAGTAGTTTATAAATTTAAGCGACTTTGTAAATTTAAATTGCTCTATAAATTTACCGAACCGTAAAATTTCGTCACATATAAACCGCGCAAATACCGTCTGGAATTTTAAAAAATTGTAAAGGATCACGGCAGGCTCGCAGAAAAATCATATAAAAAGCTGCACCCCCCCCTCCTCCCGTTGCCTTCAAATAGTAAAATTCCTGTCGTTTTCGGAGCCGTAAAATTTCGTCATTGCTAGCTTTGAATGAAATTCTATCGCCAGATACTCTCGATCAAAATTTTAACTCGGGCGAGCTAAGATTATCGCTAGAAATTCTAGCATTCCGAGTATTCTTGATTAAAATTTTAGAGATTGGGCATTGTCGCCGGTTTTTATCCGAGCTGCTACGCGCCGTTTTTGATCGAAGCTCTGCCGACGCTGCTTCTGCCTTTGATTAAAATTCTATCTTGTCAAAACAGCTTCTCTGGCGCCGCTAAAATCAAAATTTCGCCGCTGCGCCAATAGTTTTAATAAAATTCAGCCGCTGCTTCTATCGATAGTTTCAATTAAAAATTTTATCGCCGCTGCAAGTATTACGATCAAAAATTCTATCATCGCCGATCTTATGTCAAAATTCCATTGTTTCCGCCTCACTGCTGCCGTCGCCGATACTACGCCTTCGATCGCCGCTGTCAGCAGCAAGCGCCGCAAAGCCGTCCTCGTAGCTCACGCCCTTTAAGCTCTCAAACCTACGTGTAAGACGCAAGTGCACCGCCCCGTTGCTGCGCTACGACGACAGATCCGCGATAAAATTTCCGCCGCCGCGCAACGTGTGTCAAGCCAAACACTGCAAATTTTAAAATTTAAACCGCCTCTCGCCGCGCGGCACCGATAAATTCCAACCGATAAATTCCAACCGATAAATTCCAACCGACAAACTCCGCTAGCTAGTCCATCATTCACGCATAAATCATAAATTTTCATGAATTTAACGCCGCCATTCTTGCTTTATATTAAAATTTCGCTAAAATTACCGCATTAAATTTGAAGCGCAAACGGCTTAGCTTAAACCGCTTGCGAGCAAATTAAATCCATTCAAGGAGCTTTTATGAGCGGTGTTGCGTTAATCATCTGCTTCGCCATAGCGGTCGTCGTGATGATTTTTTTGATCTCCAAAGCAGGCGTTCACCCGTTTTTGGCGCTAATGCTTATCTCCCTGGCGCTCGCGATCGTTGCGGGCATACCGCTAGCCAAGATCCCCGCGATTATCGGCGACGGATTCAGCGGCACGTTTAAGAGTATCGGTATCGTCATAATCTTCGGCGCGCTCATCGGCACCGTGCTCGAAAAGACGGGCGCGGCGCTCAAACTCGCCGATATGGTCGTAAACGTAGTCGGGCAAAAGCGCCCCGAGCTTGCGATGCTCATAATGGGCTGGATCGTAGGTATCCCCGTATTTTGCGACAGCGGCTTCGTCGTTTTAAACCCAATCCGTGAAGCGATCAGCAAAAAAATCGGCGAAAATCCGGTCGCTCTTGCAGTAGCGCTCTCCGGCGGACTTTACGCCTCGCACGTATTCATCCCGCCGACTCCGGGACCGATCGCCGCAGCAGGTGCCGTAGGTCTAGGCGGCAATCTACTGCTCGTAATCGCAATGGGCGCGGTAGTGTCCTTGCCGGTGCTGATCGCCACATACTTTTTTTCTAAAAAGGTCGCCAAAAACGTCCATATAAGCGAGGCTGAAGCGAATG
>NZ_CALIBF010000015.1 GCF_938045465.1 uncultured Campylobacter sp. | reverse complement strand
GGTTAGAAATTCTCCCGCTTTACCGCGTACGCCGTCCGTCCCGAAAAGTTTCATTATCAAATCCTCAATTCAAATAAATTTTTCTTATTCTAGCAAAAATTTTGTATAATTATCATTTATCAAACAAATTTTTAAGGAGCCAGTGCTTGAGAGGAATCATCAAAACGCATCTCGATCAAAAACAATACGGTTTTATAAAAGGCGATGACGGCAAGGATTACTTTTTTCGTTATTCGTCGTTTGATGATACGGATAAAAGTAAAATATGTGAAAAACTTCTGGTAGATTTTGATCCAAAAGCAACGCCAAAAGGATACGTAGCCACAAAGATACAGGTGGTAGGTAAAGGAGCTGTAGGTTATGCATCACCTGATAAATTTCTCTGTAGTGTAACGGATAAATTTAGAGATTTTGAAATTCTTGAATTTTCGAAATGGATGGTAATGGGTAGCTCTAGAAATCCTAACGAAGCGAAAGAAGATATGATTAATCGAGCTAAAATGATTGGAGCAAACGCACTTGTAAAAGTAGAATACTTTCGATCCACGGGGGAAGAAACGAGCGACAGCGGAAGAGGAACACATTATTTTACCATACATAGTTGTAGAGCAATAGCGGTAAATATAGGTAAAAGAGTCGTTAATGGCAGTATAATTGACGATTTTATTTGTATTGATAAAAGAGCCGCTTATTTAAAAAGTAAACTTGTTGCAAAAACAAGAAGAGCTAAATTGTATAGGCTGATATTTTGGATAGTCATATTGTGTGTATCTTTAGGTTTATACGTTTCGAATAGAGTAATATTTGCAGTTATCCTTATCGTCATAGCGTATATATTTAGTCATGCTACGAATTACGATTGGTGGCTAGTAGAAATTTGAGAGCAAAACAAGTTTTAAATACCGCTTAAATTAAGCGTCGATTAAATATTTTTTACGTATAATCGCAGGTTCAAATTTAACCGAAAGGGACGTTATGGCAAATCACAAATCCGCCGAAAAACGCGCGAGACAAACCATAAAAAGAACGGAGCGAAATAGATTTTATCGCACCAGAGTAAAAAATATCACAAAAGCTGTAAGAGAGGCGGTCGAGAGCAAGGATCTAGACGCAGCGACTCAGGCTCTAAAAACGGCTAATGAAAGCTTCCACAGCTTCGTAAGCAGGGGCTTTTTGAAAAAACAGACCGCGAGCAGAAAAGTAAGCCGCCTAGCCAAACTTGTAAATTCTTTAAAAACCGCTGCGTAAGCGCCCCTTACGCATAAAATTTAAATGCTAGCCGATAAACTAAAGCCTTTTTTGGATCGCTACGACGAGCTTTCGCGCATGCTTAGCGATCCCGCAGTTACCGCAGACATCGCTAATATGACGGCGTTATCTAAGGAGCAGCGCAATATCGAGCCGATCAAAGAGGCAGCTAGCGAGTATCTTAAAATTTTAAATCAGATCGAAGAAAACAAAGCCCTGCTAAGCGATGCCGATCTAGGCGAACTAGCCAAAGAGGAGCTTAAAAGCTTAGAGACGCAAAAGCCCCAGCTCGAAGAAAAAATCAAAATTTTGCTGCTTCCAAAAGACCCCAACGACGATAAAAATATCTTTCTTGAGATCCGCGCCGGTACGGGCGGCGACGAAGCGGCGCTATTTGCGGGTGATCTGCTCGGCGCGTATCTGCGCTACGCCGATCTTCGCGGCTATAAATGCGAGATCGTAAGCACTAGCGAAGGCAGCGTCGGCGGCTATAAAGAAGCGATCTTGCTCGTAAAGGGCGCGGGAGCGTATTCGCGGCTGAAATTTGAAGGCGGCACCCACCGCGTGCAGCGCGTCCCTGAAACGGAGAGCCAGGGCAGGGTGCATACCTCTGCAATCACCGTCGCCGTCATGCCCGAGATCGAGGATAGCGAGATACAGATCAATCCGAACGATCTTCGCATCGACGTTATGCGCAGCTCCGGCCACGGCGGGCAGTCCGTAAATACCACCGATAGCGCCGTTCGTATCACTCACATCCCGACTGGTTTAGTCGTCACCAACCAAGACGGCAAGGACCAGCACAAAAACAAAGAGGCGGCGATGAAGGTGCTAAAGGCGCGCCTTTACGATATGCAAGAGCAGGAGCGGCTTGAAAAAGAGCGCAAAGATCGCAAGGATCAGGTAGGCACAGGCGACCGCTCGGGGCGAATTCGTACCTACAACTATCCGCAAAACCGCATCAGCGACCACCGCATAAATTTAACGCTTTACCGCCTAGACGCGATCATGGCGGGCGGTTTGTTCGACGAGATCATCGACCCGCTCATCGCGCACTCTCAAGCCGAGGCGATCGCAAACGCGGGCTATTGAGCCTTTTAAAATTTAGACCTTACATCCACCCGCTTTACCAAATTTTGCCTCGATCAAAAGCACCAAGATGAAGAAAATTTTTTCGTCGTTAAACTTCGCAAGCTCGCGCAGGCCTTGATCTGCGCTTACAAGCTTGATGCCGTTTGATTTCAAAATCTCAGCGAGCTCGTCCGGCTCAAAGCCCATTTTATTAGCGATTTCTCTGATATTATAGCGCTCGATCGCGCCGATTATGCGATCCATATTACAAAAGCCGGGATTTTTGCGGCTCAAAACCACGTCCAAAAACTCGCTCCAGAGCTTTACGAGCTTCTTTCGCCTTGTGATTATATGCAAGATCGCGACGCAAAGCAGGCCAAATCCCGCGATCTTATGCAGGCTCATCCACGTCTCGTCGTACTCGCCGCGCGCAAAGTAGGCGCCCGAAAAGCCCAAAATGCAAAGCGCGCAGCCTAGCAACATGATGAGCACAAATTTATAAACAATCCCTGCTTTAAGCATAAAATCTCCTTATCTCGTTTTTAAAATTTAGCGGCTTAGGCGTAGCGCACGCGAACGCTACGGCGGCGTTACGTCTCGTTGGTCGCCGCTATCGTATCGCCTCGGCGTTATTGCGCCGCCCGCACTGCTGCTTGTCTATACGCTCCGCAGATCGCCATCATCGTATCGCGACGTTTGCGCTACTTGCACTGCGCTTTCCCTGCATACGCATCCTGTCGATCGCGGTTGCCATATTGCGGCATTTTATGCTGTCGCCGCCGCAATCGCGCCGCGCCCTTGTGCTGCCGATCCGCCGTCACGGCCGCGCTGCTCGCTTCGATCGTAGCGCCGTTACGATGATGATTTGCCCGAGCGAAGGTTATGTCACACGGCGCCGAGTAGGTACGTATCACCGCTCCGCTTCTCGATTACGGCGTGCCGTCTGCGCCGCCGATGTGTTACGCGCCATCCGACGCGCTACCGACTTATCGCGACGCCCGCGCATCGTGCCGCTGCCGCAGCCCGCGCATTTAGCACGCCGTTACACTACCGATCACGGCTCGGTTTAAAATTTTATCTAGGCGGCGTCTTCTTGGCGGATCATCTTGCGTTTAAATTTTATCGACTTAAATTTCCGTACAGAACCGCGATCGCGCACTGCCGACCGACTTCCGAGCTACTCGTTACGCCGTAAATACTTACCTACGGCGGTGCTATGCCGCCGACTGCGTGCGAGCGCCTAGCCGCGCGGGTGCCGATGCCCATGTATGCGAACACTTAGCGCCTAGGCTAAATTTTATCGCCGTTTAATATAAACGAGTAATTTTAATAAATCTGGATTTAAAAAGATATGAATTTAAAGGCGAAATCCCTGCGGAGTGAAATTTAAAGGGCCGAATTTAAAGCTCTATCGTCCGCTCAAATATCTCTTCAAGCCCCGTTTGATGCACGATCGCTAGCATGCCGAGGCTAGACATATCCGCGCGCAGACCAAGTAGTAGCTCGCGCGCCGAGGCGAGATCGAGCGCGGACGTGATCTCATCGGCAAAAACAAAGCTCGGCTTGTGATAATGAATACGTGCGAAACTAAGCCGCTGCGCCTCTCCGCCGCTTAAAATTTTAACGTAATCGGCGCGCGAGTTTAGTATGCGAGCAAATTTCTCAAGCCCTACGCTGCGTAAAATTTCTAAAAATTCCGCGTCGTCTGCGTGCGTCGTCTGCGGATAGGAAATGAGCTCTTTTAGGCTAAGCGGCGCTAGATAGGGCTTTTGCGGGATAAACATCACGCCCGTGCGCGGCAGACTGATCTCGCCGCGGCCATATCGCCAAAGCCCCGCCGCGTAGCGCAGAGCCGTACTTTTGCCCGCACCGCTCTTGCCTCGCAGCATTATAAACTGCGCAGGCGCAAGCTCGAAGCGTAGATCCTCGATCAGCGGCTCGCCCGCAGGTGTGAAGACCGACAAGCCCTCGCAGCGAGCGGAATTTTCGTCGCTTTGTTTGACGCAAGCACGCAGATTTGCGCTCTCGCCGTCCATGCGCGAGATGAACTCATAGATCCTCTGCACGCTCGCCGCCCACTCCATGATCTGCTTGTAATAATCCATAAACCACGCAAATCCGTTCTGCACGCTGTAAAATGCCGAGCGCGCCTGCATCATGTCGCCAAAGCTCATCGCGCGCGACAAATACAGTGGCAAGCAGGCAAAGATCGGGATCAAATTTGTGATTTTTAGGTAGCTTGCCGAAAAGCATTCGAGGCGAAATTCCGTATTCATAATGCTGCGCCAATTTCTCATGATCTCGCTGAAGCTCGCGCGGAAGCGGCCGCGCTCGGCATCCTCTCCGCGCATAAAGGCTACGGCTTCCGCGTTTTCGCGCACTAGCAGCAGATCCGAGCGGTAGTCGGCTTCAGCGCGCTGCTTGGTGAAATTTAGCCCCCTAAGCCTGCGCCCGATGAGATGCGTAATCAGCGAGCAAAGAAGAGTATAAATAAGCGCGACGTAGAGCAAAAAGCCCTCGATCGCAAAGTGCATGCCGAAAATTTCAAATTTCAGCACCTTCGAAACCTGCCACAAGATCGCGACGAAGGCGATGAGCTTGGCGAGATTGTAGACGAGCGATTTTACGAGATCAACGCTTTTTTGCACGAGCAGCAAGCTGTCCTCGGCGATACGCTGATCGGGGTTGTCTAGCTTTGCAATTCCCCGGTCTTCGGAAGCTTTAAACGAACCTTTGGCATCCGCTTCGGTTGCGGGGCACCCAGCCCGCGCCCTCACGGACGCCGCACGTTCGTTTAAATTACCCGTATCTCGTCTTGAATATTCTTTAAAATCTTCCTTACGCTGCTGGTTTAAATTTTCGTTCACATCGGTGCCACTCGCCTCGCTTGCAAGATACTCTGCGCGATCGCTCGCAGAGCCCACGCATTCGTTTAAGCCATCCGTATCCTGCTCCAAATATGCTTTAGTATTATCGGCGTTTTTTGAATTTTTAAAATTCTCGTCGCTACGATCGTTTAAATTTTTATTCTCGCTTGCGCCGCTTTGCTCTGCTGCATTTTGCTCCGCCGTGCTCGGTAAAATTTCAAACCCCTTTGCATCTTTATGTAAAGCCGCACTGCCCGCTTCGGCTGCGGAACACTCTGCACGCTCATTTAAATTTACGTCGCCGGGTTTTTCTAAATTTGATCCGCCCCTGGCGCTAAAATTTCTATCAAGGCTCGTGCGGTAGAAGTTTGCGTTATGTAGCCATTTGCGCTCCATCATCGCGCTTAGCCGCTCGCGCCAGACGATCACGAGCAGTTTGCGAAGCCAGCTGCCGCAGACGATGAAAAGCACGATGAGCGCAGTGTAGAGCAAAAACTCGCCCACGAGCGCGGGAATGAGCTCGCCTTTAAGCTCGCTTAGCGCGTCGTAAAAGCGCTTGTCCCACGCGTTCATCAGCACGCTGATTTTGATGATAGCTAGGCTAAAACCAAGCGCGAGCAGCAGCAGTGCCCACAGCTTCGCCGCGCCCTTGCCGAACCAGTGTGGACGTAGAATTTCAAAAAAATGCTTTAGGGTTTTCAAATTTTCTCTTTAAATTTTAAAATTTAGCGCCGATTACAGCGAAATCGCGGGATTAAATTTGATCCCGCAGCCTCGCGAGCGGATTTTATGCTCGCAAGTCTGCGCGTTTAATTCGCTTGGAATTTCGCGAGATTAAATTTTATCGCCCGCGATCGCCCGCGCCAATCAATCGTTAATCAACCAAATCGCGAGCTAAATTTTAATCCCGCGGCTTCGTTCAAATTTTACCCGCCTCGCTACGTGCTACTTGCGACAAAGCCTAGTCTCGCGCCTCTGCGCTCGCTTTATCCGCGCTCTTATAAAGCGCGGAATTTATCCAAGGCCGCGTGCGAGTTCGGTCAGTCCGAGTTCGCATAAGCGCAAAATTCCATCCGCACCTAATACGTATAATTTAGCGTCAACATAAAATTCCGCGGCTCGCCGTAGTAATTATTCATCCCCGCGACGCGATTTTGCGTATTTTGAAAATACTTCTTATCCGTGATGTTTTTGACCGCAAAATTTACGCTAAAGTGCTTGTCAAAATGATAGCCGACATTTGCGTCCCACAGCGTGTAAGCTTTCTGCGGCGCGGCGTAGTACGCAACGCTTTCGCGATATATCGAAGCGGTTTTGCTCTGATAGCGCATGCCGGCGCCCAAAGTAACCTTACGATTTTCGCCGAGCGGAATTTCATAGTTCGTATAGAGCTTAAACAGATGCTTCGGAATGTAGCGTTTGGCGTTTGCGCCCTTGCTATAATCGACCGCTGCGGAGGTTCTTTCCGTCTTTAAATAGACGCTGCGGTTGAAAGTATATCCTGCGAATAATTTCCAATCATCCGTAAGCGAGCCTTGCAGCTCGGCATCCACGCCGCGGCTTCGCACCTTGCCCTCGGCGATGGAGTAGTTCGTATTGATAGGATCGGTCATCGCTCTATTTTTCTGAATGATCTGAAATAGCGCGACATTCGTATTAAGCGCGCCATCAAAAAATTCTCCCTTCACGCCGGTTTCTAAATTATAGCCGACGACGGGATCCAAAATTTTACCGTCCTTGTCGCGCGCGGCTTGCGGCTCAAAAATTTCGGCATAGCTTGCGTACCACGAAAAATTATCCGCAAAGTCCCAGACCACTCCCGCATACGGCGTGAAATCCGATTTGCTCGGGCTCGCGCTATGCGAAGCCGTGCCGCGCAAAATATTATAATAATACCTGCTGTAGGTTACCTTCGAAAAGCGCCCACCAAGCAAAAAGTGAAAATCGTCGGTTAGGTTTAATCTAGTCCCGAGCGAGATCGCGCGCTGCTTTATGGTAGTGGAGCTTCGGTCTTTAAATGTAGCAGCACTGCTCCAATCGGGCTGAGCAATCCTTGAGCGGTCCCAGTTATAAATATTCATCCCCAGTGACGCCATAGACGAATCTCTCGTTCTAGTCTCGCGCCAATTAAGCTTTTCGTTGCTAAGCGAGCCGTTTAAGAAAAAGTCGTGCTTCTGCCCAAATGCCTCGAATTTGCCGTCTAGCCCCGTTTAAAACCCGATCTCTTTGGAGTCGTTATCGTAAATTCTATATCGCACCGTATGCGACGTAGTGCCGTTGTAAGGATCTGCCCCGCTGAGCGCTCCGAATTTTAACATGCTGTCGCTATCGGTATAATTGAGCCTCGCATAGGCTTTCAGATCATCGCTAAATTCGTGCGAGAGTTCGCTGTAGGCGTTAAATTTTTTATATTCGCTTCTGTCCCAATCCGAGCCGAAGTAACTTCTGCGCGGTAAATTCAGTAAATTTCCATGATTGTCTAAAACGGGCACGCCGTAAATATCATAGACGCCGACGGTTTTTTGCCACAAAAATCCCGCGTTAAGAAGCGTCTTATCGGCCACGTCAAATTCCGTCGAAACGCCGATGCCTTCGCGATAGCCGTTGCGCGGATAGTCCTTAAACGAGCCCGTTTTACTTAAAATTCCGATCAGCCGCGCGCGTGCCGTACCGCTTTGATTTATCGCATCCGTTACGTCGATCATACCGCGATAATTATCCCAGCTACCGCCGCTTAGACTTGCATTAAAGCCGAACTGATCGCTCGGACGCTTTCGGATTAAATTTATCGTGCCGCCGGGCTCGCCGTTGCTTTGCGTAAGACCCGCTACGCCGCGCAGAACCTCGACGCGATCATAGAATTCCAAATCGGTAAATTCCTTCGATGAGCCCAGAGGCCCGAACACGGAGCTAGAAACCGAGCTTGCGATGCCGTTTTCTTGGATATTATCGACATAAAAGCCGCGCGAGACGATGCGATTGCCGCCCGCGTCGTTATTTAGTGAAATGCCGGTGGCGTATTTTGAAAGAGCCTCTTCGGCGTTGTGCAGGCTCAGATCTTTTAAAAGCTGATTGGAGATGACGCTTATGGACTGCGGCGTTTCTCTTATGCTTAAATTTAGCCCCGTCGCGGTGCTCATATTGCCCGTCGTATACGAGCCGGTGCCCTCGGTAGTGGATAGATCGGCCTTGCCCGTAACGTTTATGGTGCCGAGATTATCGCCGTCTGAGCTCTGCGGCGCAGAATTTTCTGTGCCACCGCTTTGCGACGTGGAATTTGTGGCGGTAGAACTCGCTGGCTCTTGCGTAGAGCTTTTCGGTGCCGCATTATTGGCGGCGGGATTTGAAGCAGACGGCGCGGAGTTCCGTGATACGGCGGCTGCACGTGAGCTTTGTGACGACGAAATTTTAGAGGTGGAGCTCGCGACGGACGAGTTTTGAGAAGTGCCGCTATTTTGCGCCGCAGTAAACCAAAACGGCGAGCAAAGTAGCGCAAAAGAAAGTAAAATTTTGCCCTTTTTCATAAAAATCCTTTTTAGATTTTATAATCCATATCAATTTATTGGCGGGATTATCTTACAATTCTTCTTAAATAATAATAAAATTTTTAATAAACTAAATCATAAAATTTTATATGCAATTACTAATTTAACGGAATTTAATAAGATCTATTGACGAATTATTAAGCAAAATTTCTATGAATTTTAAAAAGTATATGAATTTGAAAAACGAAGGATTGAAAAATTTAAAATTCTAAAATTCCGCCGCTTTAAAATAACGTAAGCGACGGAATTTAGCGTTTATCGGCGTTTGGTCTTGCGATTACGATAGCACTAGCACCGGTACAAGTGCATTGTGCAAGATATCCTCGGAGACGCTGCCTAAAAAGAGCTTTTTGAAAAAGCCCTTCGTAAAGGCACCGGTAGCGATCAGATCGAGGTTATTGGCGCGGCGATATTTGATGATCTCATCGGCGGGAACTTCGGCTTGGATGTATTTGAAAGTGGCGTTTTGAGTGCCCAAAATTTCGCGCGCCAGATCCAGCATCCGCTCGCCCTCTGCGGCACCCGCATTGATGTGCAAGACATGCTTATGCGCGCTCGCAAGAAGCTTTGAGCCCTTTATAAACTCAAGCGTGCGTTTCGCCGCGTCAGTGCCGTCAAACGCAATGAGCACGGAGTTAATAGGTGAAAATTCCTTATTCACGAGCAGTGACGGCACGTGAAGCTCCTTTATCAGCACGCTTGCGTTAAAGCCTACGTCCTCGTTATTTGAGCCCTTGATACCGAGTACAAAAATTTCAGCTTCGTCCTTGTACTCAGCGATAACGTCGATAAAATCGCCATCTTTGATGATCTTACTCGCCTTTACGCCCGCAGCAGTCGCAGCGCAGATATATTCATCCAGCATCGCTTCAGCTTCTTCGTGGTCTTTTTCCACATCCACGCCGCCTAATGTGGGACTTCCGTAGCTATTTGCAAGGATATCATTCTCTCCTAGGACGATTCCGCCTGCGGCTAGCCCATAAAAATTCTCGCCAAGCTCTGGGATTTCAACCACGTGAATAAACACGAGCTCGACACCCAAGGTTTTAGCGACGTAAATTCCGTAATCTCTAACCGCTGGGGCAAGCGCATTTTGATCGACGCAAGTGATGACCTTTTTCATTTTTCGTCCTTTTAAAGATAAAATTTTAATCAAAATAAGCTTATCAAATTTTGTATAAAAGTTATTTAAATTCGGCAGACTTGAATTCGGCACGGACGATTTTGTGAAATTTAAAGCCGCGTCGTAATGGATATGTGAGGTGCGGGTATGCTTGCGACAAGTTAGCTCGGACTCAGCGTGGTAGGTGGGCGCGCTGTACAGACGCGGCAGACAAGGTGTGGCGCGGGCGGTTTTAAAATTTATCAAGCCGCTAAAAGTGCGGTTTAAAGCGCCGTTATTGCGGTTAGTAGCCCAAAGATGATCCCCGGGAAATTCGCCGCGGCGAGCGGATAGTCCTTTTTAGGCTTTAAAAGACCGTAGCTAAGCTATATCGTGCAGTTTATCGCGGCTGCGAGCGGCTGGAGAAACGGGACTTTGTTGCCGTCTAAATTTACCATTATATTCGGCACATAGGATACGTACATTATGACCGACAGGCATGTGCCCGCCCAACCTAAAATTTCTGAATTTCTTTCGCTCATCGGCTTCCTTGTTTTTAAGATACGTTTCAAATTTACGAATGAAACAAAGCGGGATTTTAATACGCCAAAGATAAGAAACAAATTAAAAGATGGCTAGAAATAAAATTTGACTTTAAATTTATCGCGGCGGCTCCTCGCTGCTTGCATCTGCATAAATTTTTAAGACGGCGTTTGAGGCTCGCATTTTAAAAAAACAGAGAAATTTAAAACGCCGGACAATGGTTGAAATTTAAATTTCAAAGAGATAAAATTTTAAACGACTGAAGCCAAATTTAAGTAAAATTTTGTAGAAAAATTACGGTAAAATTTTAAAAATATGAGAAGTGAATTTTTATAATTTCTCGGACGTTAAAGATAGGAGCGTTTGCCCTAAGTGCGGGGGCGAGCTGCAAGATTATGCCGAGATAGAAAAGTGGAATCAAGCAGAAAAGAATAAAAAGCTTGAGAAATATTATAAATTTGAAGAGGAGTGGCTAAAGAAGGTGCAAAATCAGCGCGATGAGGAATAAAATATTCAAAAGATAGGCGCAATTAAGGTACAAAATTTTAAAATTGCGTATGTATTTAAAAGCAATATCATAAGGCGTTATAAATAGAATTTCGATAAAGGAGCGAAAATAAGATGAGAATTTTGACATTAGTATCAGCCATATTTTCTATAGCGGTATTTAATAGCCTAATGTATCCAAATAAAAGATAGGGCGCATTTTAAGTAGGAGAAGAGATGAGAAATTTTGTTATATCTTTTGTCGCATTATGCCTATATGGGTGCAGTCCTACGATTTTAGGGCATAAAATCACTTTTGCAAAACACAAAGACGATGCCTTTTACGGCGAATGTGGCGAAAAAATAGATCAAAAAATTATATATAAATTTAAAGATAGCGTTATTCGTAAAATTTTCTATGAAGATAAAGAGGAATTTGCTTATTATGATGAGATGGTCATCCCGATTCAATCCTGCGAAGGCAAATGGTGTAAAATTTACTATCCTTGCGGTCAAAAAGAGTATTTTGTAAAGAAGGACGACATAGTAAAAAGAAAGTACTAGCCGCCGGGCGAAAGAACTTAGCGCGGATTTTAAAATTTCAATACGCGCAGAGTATCTTAGGCGCGTATAGCGTAAATTTAAAGCGGCTTGAGAAGCAAATAAAACAAGAAGGATTCAAAAATGAAAAGCGTAAAAGGTATTTTCCGTTATCTTTTTCCGGTAAGAGATGGACGAGAACTGTATTGGATTAAAATTCCAAAAGGGCAAAGCGGTCGTTTTGGAAAAGAATTTATATTCGAGCCCGAATCGATTGCGAAATCGGACGCGCAAAAACTCGGTATAAAAATAGATCCAAAGCTTTTAAGTGATAAGCGAATTAAATTTCATATACGCGATATGTATTATAAGACATATTATGATATAACATCTTTCGGTATCGATGAGAGCTACGCCGATTCGCGGCAAATAGATCTTGATTTGGAAGACATAAAACAAATTGTAAAATCGGATGCAGACGATCCTTATTATGTATATGGCTATAGCTTAAACATAGAGCAGATGAGATCTTTTGGATGCCTTGATATGGTTAAGCCCGGTTTTTCATACTTCTTTGGTTCCTCTGCCGGCCATGAAAGAATAATCAAAGCTCCAAATAGTGGCGATAAAAATATAAAAGGCTGCTATATAAATGTCTTTGATAGCGATACGGAAGCCTTTTACGTGGCATTATTGGACGTTAAGCTGCCTTTTAGCGAAGTTGCGAAAATAGTCCGCCCGCTGAGCATAGAGGCAAATATCCACTATTCTTATAGCCTCTCCGAAGAGCAGATTATAAAATTGGGATTTCCTGAAATTTTAAAAGAAAATGGCGGCAAAATCGACGCTCAAATATCGGTAGAGATAGCATAATCTCATAATTTAAAATTTAGCCGTTAAAAGGATTAAATAATGCAGCCCAAAATTAGAAATTTATGCGTATCACTGGAAAAT
>NZ_CALIBF010000014.1 GCF_938045465.1 uncultured Campylobacter sp. | reverse complement strand
CTAGCGGTTTAAATTTAATCGCGCCGGCTCGCGCCTCTTCGGCGAAATTTCAGAATTTTAAGCTACAATAGGAGAAATTTATCGCAGCTCCGCGCGGCGTAAAAGTCGCAATAAAACCGCGAGATGAAATTTGCGCGCAAAACCTGGCAGAAGCCCGCGCGCAAGGCAATGCAAATAGAAATTTAAAAGGAAAAATATGGTTGAAATCAAAGATCTTACGATGCGCTTTGGCAAACAGCTACTTTTTGAAAACGTAAATTTGAGCCTCGATAAGGGCAGGCGCTACGGTCTCATCGGCGCAAACGGCGCGGGCAAATCGACGCTGCTTAAAATTTTAAGCGGGCAGATCGAATCTAGCAGCGGCGAAATTTTGATCGAAAGCGGGCTTAAAATCGGCGTTTTGGGGCAGGATCAATTCGCCTTTGAAAGCTTCAGCGTCAAAGACGCCGTGCTTTACGGCAACAAGCGCCTCTATGACGCCGTGCGCGAAAAGACGCAGCTTTACGAAGCGGGCGAGTTTAACGACGAGATAAACGAGCGCCTAGGCGAGCTTGAGATGATCTGTGCGGAAGAGGATCCCGCCTACGAGTACGAAACGCGGATCGAGAAAATTTTAAGCTCGCTGGGGCTGAACGACTTCGATAAAAAGATGAGTGAGATCGAGACGAGCGATAAATTTAAGGTTCTTCTCGCGCAGGTGCTCTTCCCGCGCCCCGACGTGCTGTTTTTGGACGAACCGACGAACAACCTCGATATCGACGCCATTTCGTGGCTTGAGTTTGAGCTAAATCGCCACACGGGCACGCTCGTGGTCATCAGCCACGACCGCCACTTCTTAAACCGCGTCTGCACGGACATCCTCGACGTCGATTTTAGGCGGGTGCGCGAATTTAGCGGCAATTACGACGACTGGTTCATCGCGTCCAATCTCATCGCCAAGCAGGCGCAGTTTGAGCGCGAGAAAAAGCTCAAAGAAAAGGCGGAGCTTGAAAAATTTATCGCTCGCTTCAGCGCCAACGCAAGCAAGGCAAAGCAGGCCACGAGCCGCCAAAAACAGCTCGACAAACTCGATCTTAGCGAGCTTGCGACCTCTTCGCGCAGGGAGCCTAGCATTTTATTTAAACCCGCGCGCGAGATCGGTAATGAAATTTTAGAGCTAAGCGGCGTAGATATGAGCTTCGGCGAGGTTGAAATTCTGAAAAATTTCAACCTCAAGCTCGCTCACGGCGATAAGATCGCGATCATCGGGCGAAACGGCGTAGGCAAAAGCACGCTTTGCAAGATCATCATGGGCGAGCTCGCGCCGCAGCGCGGCAAGGTGCACATGGGCGCCACGATCGAGCCTGGGTACTTCGCGCAGGATACGAATAATAAAATTTCAGGCGAGCTCAAGCTCTACGAATATCTACAAAGCCCGCAGAATAGGGATCTGGATGAAATTCGCAAATGCCTTGGACGTATGCTTTTTAGCGGCGCGGAGCAGGAGAAAAGCGTGGGCAGTCTAAGCGGCGGCGAGAAACACCGCGTGATGCTAAGCAAGCTAATGCTGCAACGCCCGAACCTGCTGGTGCTAGATGAGCCCAACAACCACCTCGATCTTGAGGCGATCATCGCACTTGGCGAGGCGCTGTATAACTTCGCGGGCTGCGCGATCTGCGTGAGCCACGACCGCGAGCTCATCGACGCGTTTGCAAATAGAATTTTACACCTCAAAGGAGACGCCGAAATCGTCGATTTTAGGGGCACTTACGAGGAGTATCGCGAGAGTTTGGGAGCGAGCGATGATTGAGATCTGCGTAAACGGCGAGCGGCTGCATCTGGCGCAGGATATGAGCGTGAGCGAGTTTTTGCGCTCGCGCGGACATGATCTTCGCCTAGTAGCGCTCGAGCGCGACGGCGAAATTTTAAAAAAAGAGGCGTGGGAGCGCACGCAGATCTCAAGCGGCAAAAAATATGAGATCGTCGAGTTCGTAGGCGGCGGCTGAGGTCGGAGCTTTGAATTATGTTAAAATTACGGCCACCGAGGTTTAAATCCGCGCGAAGGCCACTAAATTTTAAGTGGCATGGCGACACAGCGGTTAGAGCTTAAAATTTGCACGCGCGTCGTTAAAATTTTAAGTGATACGGCGGCGCGGAGAGATAGCAGCGTTTGGATTTTTAAATTTATTAGAAGGACAGAGCGGTTTAGCGCCCGCGGTGAGTTTTTAAATTTTGAAAGCGAGCTAAGCCGCGGCGACCGACGCAGGAGTTTTAAAATTCGCTCCGCGGCGATAGAGTTTAAATTTTATTTCGGCGGCGGAACGTTAATTTGCATCGCCAGCCGCAGCGACTGGGTGTGGAGCTGTAAACTGCGCCGCCGCCGCAAACTTGAGCGCGGGGGCATTAAAATTTACGCCGAAGTTGCGGGATTTGGGCGCGAGGTTTAAAATTTACCCCGAGATTTCTGCCGCCATGTACATTGCGACGCATACTACAACGTACCGCTTTCGTCGGTTCGGTTCGGCTTGAAATTTTAAATTTAGCCGCAGTGTGGATTTATTCGAGTGTTTAGCGGCTTTTAAATTCGGCGGATCGCTCTAGCGCTTCGCGACTTAAAATTTAACCGACAAGCGGGATTAATGCGTTAAAATTTAACGGATTTAGCTTGCGCTGTGTATTTCGTACAGAGGCTCTACGACGCGCCGTATTAGCTGAACGCAATGCGCGCAGTAGACTTGAAACATTACGCGTTAAAAGCGGGATTAAATTTGCAGATTAAAGTCATGCGCGATGCGCTCGGTGCGCTCCGCGGACATCACGACTCGTGCGAGCGTTTGTGCGGTGCGTAGTAGCCGCGCAAATTTTTGCCGCAACCGCGCTGCAATACCGCATCAGTGCGCGCTATGTTCGCGCAGATATGAGGTGCCGCGCGCTTAAATTTGCGCGATAAATTTAAGCGGCAAAAAGATAAAATTTAGGATCAAAATGCAGATAAAATTAAACGGCAAAGCTTACGAAACGGGCGCGAGCGATCTTGACGGGCTGAAGCGCGAGGTTAAATTTAGCGGTGAGATCGCCGTGATAAACGGCTATGCGAGCACGCAGAATTGCGAGCTGAAGGCGGGCGATGAGCTCTTTTTGCTTGCCCGCGGTACGGAGCTATCGCCGCAGGAGCTTCGCGAGCTGATGTTTGCTCGCAACGCCCCTTCAGTAAACGAGGCGCTGAAAGGCTCGCGTGTAGCGATCTGCGGGCTCGGCGGGCTCGGCTCCAACGTCGCGATCCTGCTTGCGCGCGCGGGCGTGGGCGAGCTCTTTTTGATCGACTTCGACGTCGTCGAGCCGACCAACCTCAACCGCCAGCAGTACGAGATCAGCGATCTCTACAAGCCCAAAACGGCCGCTCTGCGCGAAAAAATCGCGCGCATAAACCCGTTCGTGTGCGTGCGAACCTTAAACGAGCGACTTACCGCGCAAAACGTAGCCGAAATTTTAAAAAACGAGCGTATAATTTGCGAGTGCTTCGACGACGCGGCGGCGAAAGCGATGATTTTTGGCGCATTCGGCGGCACGGATCGCTTTTTGATCTGCGCTAGCGGCATGGCGGGCAGCGGCGGCGCCAACGAGATCCGCACGACGCGGCTCGGCAAAAACGTCTTCGTCTGCGGCGACCGTAAAAGCGCCGCAGCTCAAGGCGTGGGGCTGCTTGCGCCGCGCGTGGCGATCTGTGCCGCGCATCAGGCAAATGTCGCGCTCAGACTGATTTTGGGTGAGGAGAGCTAGCTTGGCGCTTATCATCGTGCGCTTTGGCGTTTCTAAATTTACGCGCCTTTATTTATTTCGCTGCTAAATTTAGGATTTGCACGATTATTTTTAGGAAGCGGCGAGCGTTTCGGCGAGTATACAGCGCGTTTAAAAACGGTATGAAATTTACCGCGCGCCGAGCAAATTTAGCCGCGATATGCAAATTTAAACCATTTGCCGTGTGCAGCTCGCGGATAAGTAAAATTTTAAAATTTATTCGGCGCGAGCAAGCTACTTTTGAATGTAGGATTTAAAATTTCGTGTAGTAAAGCGAGCCACAGTCTGCGCGTGAAATTTTAAAATTTTGTGTCGTGGCGTAAAATTTGACGAGAGATTTTAAAGCTCGGGCGCAGCGCCTCGCGGCGTGTAAAGCGACGAATAGAAGCAAGCAAAGCGCGCATATCTCGCGCTGTGTATAATACACCGCGCGAGCGCGCTGATATTGCGCTATCTGCGCCGTATGTGAAAACAAAATTTAAATTAAAGAGGATAGAATGGATGATAAACTGATCTTAGGCGGCAAGGAGTTTAGCTCGCGCCTGATAATGGGCTCTGGCAAGTTCGATCACGCGATGATCGACGCCTGCGTGCGGCACGCGGGCTGCGAGATCGTCACGCTTGCGCTGCGCCGCGTGAACGAAAGCAAGAGCCGCAATATCTTGGATTTCATCCCTCGCGGCGTTACGCTGCTGCCGAATACCAGCGGCGCGCGAAACGCCGAGGAGGCGCTGCGGATCGCACGGCTCGCGCGCGAGCTGGGCTGCGGCGACTTCGTAAAGATCGAGATCATAGGCGACAGCAAATACCTTCTGCCCGACAACGCCGAGACGATCAAGGCCTGCGAGGCCCTGGCGCGCGAGGGCTTCGTGCCGCTTGCCTACATGCACGCCGATCTGTGCGTCGCGCGCGATCTGGTAAGCGCAGGGGCTGCCGCCGTGATGCCTCTGGCCGCGCCGATCGGCTCTAATCGCGGGCTGATGATGCGTGGGATGATCGAAATTTTACTAGACGAAATCGACGTGCCGATCATCGTAGATGCGGGGCTCGGCGCGCCTAGCGAGGCCTGCGAGGCGATGCAGATGGGCTGCGCTGCGGTGATGGTAAATACGGCGATCGCCACGAGCGGGGATCTGGCGCTGATGGCGCGGGCATTTGCGCTCGGCGTGCAGGCGGGGCGCGATGCCTATCTGGCGGGGCTCGGCGCCGTTTGCAAAACGGCCAGCGCAAGCTCGCCGCTAACGGGATTTTTGCGCTAGCGGTTAAAATTTTAAGCGCGCTTGGTTGCGCGAGCCGTGTTTTTTGCGCCGAATTTGCCTTTCTCGGGTTTGTATAGATACATATTGCGTAAGCTCGGCGTAGCAGCCGATAGATGCGGCGTGGAATTTTAAAATTTCGCGCCGTGCAAATTTGCGCCATGTGAGTTAAATCTCAGCATACTTTGTTAAGCCCTATGCCGAACGATATAAATTCCGCATTCCGCTAGGCATCTTAAAGTGTAGTGGCGAAAAGTATAATTTGGCAGCGGTGTAGCGCGCAGCAGGCTCGGCGATCAAATTTTAAAATTTAATCGGGCTGAAAGCAGCCCGATCGAGAGAAACCCGATTGATCGGCGGGCTATTTTAGTATGTCGTATTTATCGCAGTATTCTCGTAAAGAGTCTTTATCGTAGCCGAATAACCCTGGGTGTTTTTTGCCCATTTCGCAGGCCTTTTGATAGTATTGTGTCGCCCTTGCTCTGTCGCCACCTGCTTCAAGAACTGAAGCAAAATTCCCGCACGCCATCCAACTTCCCGCATCGCAGGCTCTTCTGGCATATCCCATAGCCCGCGTCATATCCATTTTAACCCCTTTACCATTTGCATACATATAACCTAAATTGTTGCAGCCGTCTGCATATCCGCCGTCGCAAGCTTTATCGAATAGTTCGACAGCCTTTTTATAATCTTTTTTCACCCCTTTGCCACCATGATACATTGCTCCCAAATCCGAGCAAGCTACATAATCGTTTCCGTCGCAAGCCTTTTTGTAATAATAAAGTGCTTTTTTATAATCCCTATCGGATGCGTTTCCCCCGAACAAGGTCGGATTTTTATAAAGAGCGCCGGCGTAACTGCAAGCCTCAAAATCACCTGCTTCGCAATTTTGCTCAAATTGTTTAACTTGCTCTTTGCTAAAAGTTATGCCAAAAGCCAAAGAGCCCAACAGGGCTAAACCTAAGATGATTTTTTTCATTACTTCTCCTTAAAATTTTACGAAAGTATATTCTTTCATCTTTTAATAATCACTAAAATTTAAAATGCGAACGGGGCGCTCCGTTTTAAAATTTTTTACCGAAATCCTGCTAAAATGCGCTTCTAAACCAAACGAAAATAAACTTTGCGGCGCGTAAATTTGCACGCGCAAATGTGTCGCATAGAATTTAAATGAAAATTTAAAAGGAAAATTTTAAAGATGATGAAAACCGGCTATCTAGCGGGCATGGAGGATATCGGAAGCGAGATGATGCAGAGCACGCTAGCTCTGCGCGAGGGCTTTTGCGAGGAGGCGAGCGAGGCTGACGTGCAAAGGGCGATCAGCGCGAAAAACAGAACTCTGCGCGATTTTGCCGCGCTACTAAGTGTGCGCGCAGGCGAGCATCTGGAGCAGATCGCGCAAGCCGCAGCGCGCGAAAAAGCGGCGCATTTCGGCAGCAACATCGCCGTTTTCACCCCGATTTACATCTCAAACTACTGCGACAATCTCTGCGTTTACTGCGGCTTTAACTGCAAAAACAAAATCGCGCGCGCAAGGCTCGATGAGGCGCAGCTAAAGGCGGAGTTTGAGGCGATAGCGGCGAGCGGGCTAGAAGAAATTTTAATCCTCACCGGCGAGAGCGAGAAAAACAGCCCCGTGCGCTACATCGGGCGCGCCTGCGAGCTCGCGCGGCAGTATTTTAAGGTAATCGGCGTCGAAATTTATCCGATAAATTCCGCGGATTATGCTTATCTGCACGCTTGCGGCGTCGATTTCGTCACCGTTTTTCAAGAAACCTACGATCCCGCGCGCTACGCGCAGCTGCATCTTGCGGGGAACAAGCGGGTTTTTGCGTATCGTTTCGCAGCCCAAGAGCGCGCGATTAGAGGCGGTATGCGCGGCGTGGGCTTCGCGGCGCTTTTGGGGCTCGGAGACTTCCGCCGCGATGCCTTTGCCACGGGCGTGCACGCGTGGCTGCTTCAGCGAAAGTATCCGCGCGCCGAGATCTCCTTTTCGGTGCCGCGCCTGCGTCCGATCATCAATAACGACAAAATAAACCCGAAGGACGTCGGCGAGCGCGAGCTGCTGCAGGTCATGTGCGCGTATCGGCTGCTGCTGCCAAGTGCGCAGATCACGATCTCCACGCGCGAGAGGGCGGGCTTCCGCGATAATGCGATTAAAATCGCGGCGAGTAAAATTTCGGCGGGCGTGAGCGTGGGTATCGGCGGACACAGCGAGCAGAGGGGCGACGAGCAGTTCGAGATCAGCGACGCGCGCAGCGTAAGCGAGGTCTGCGAGGCGATCCGCGCAGGCGGGCTGCAGCCGCTGATGAGCGAGTATATCTATGTCTAAAAGCGCGGATATGCGAGCTTGCGCCGCGAAACTTCAGCACGAGAGGCTTGCTTCGGCGGCGAAATTTTTAGAATTTTATGCGGCGAAATTCTGCGCTCGCATGGGTAAAATTTACAACGCCTTTTTAAGAGGCAAGATTTGCGGTGCGTTACTTGCGGGCAGATTTGGCGCCGCTAGACGCAGCAAAATTCGTAGCGTAAAATACTACGCCGAATTTTACAGCGCCGCACACGGCGATAAAATTGATGGCGCTATGGCAGATAAAAAAGGCTTTGGCGCCGTGTTAGCGGGCGCGGGAAATTTTGTGCTACAAAATGCGTGTGTAAATTTAAGACCTCGGAACACATACGTGGATTTAAAATTTAAAGGCAGCGCAAATTCCAAGCCCTCGGGCGGCGTAAATTTTAAATTTAAAAACGACGCGAGCTTCAGGTTCTTATGCGGCGGCAACGCAAAGCCGATAAAATCTAATGGTTCGGCAGATGCTTTGAACTCTAGCGACGCGAACAAAATTTTAGCCTCCATCTGGACGGGCAGAATTTTAAGCTCCAGCACCTCGGCTATGGATTTAGTTTTCGATGCGGCGGCGAATAATTTTATTTCTAGCGGCGCTGCGAGAATTTTAAGCTCTAGCGCAGAGGCAGGGATTTTGGCTTCAATCCTGGCGAATGAGATTTTAAACCTTAGCGCTGCGGGCGAAATTTTAAAATTAAACGCTGTGAATAAAATTTTGAGCCTCGGTGCGGCGTCGCTCACGGGCGTGGATTTTGGGCCTAAAGGAGCGGGCGGATGCTAGATTTAGAGCTTGCTTCGCGCATTACGATCATCACAAATCGCGCGCTCTGCGGCGGCGAGACGGCACTGCTTGCGCGTATAGCGGATTTTGCCGCAACGGGCGTAGGCGAGATCGTTGTACGCGAAAAAGACTTGAGCGAGAAAGCTTACGCAGCGCTGTTTGGTAAAATTTTACGTGCCTGCGAGAACGGATTTTGTGCGGATACAGCCTGCGCAAACGTGATTTTTGCAGATGAAGCTAGTGCTGCTAAATTTGGCGAAACCCAGGCTTTCGCAAGTGAATTAGACGCGAGCGCGGCTTATGCGGATAAAATTTTGCTCTGCGAGCGCGACGCAGACGAAGTTTTGTTAAAAAAGTTCCATTCGGGCGGAAGCAAAAGCGAGCTTTGCGCGGATGCGGGTCGCAAGTACGGTGCCGCTATGGATGAGGCACGGCATAAAAATTCCACTTGCGTTTTAGATGAAATTTTGTCTGAAAATTTTATCGGCGCTGCAAACTGCGAGAATGATAGCGTACCTGACGAAATTTCGCTTCGCGGCGCCATATGCAAAACAAAACTCGCGACGAGGAGCGCGCAAGGTACAGACAATGCAAATGGCGCAGAGGGTATGCAGGGTGCAGTAAATACGGGGAGCTCACAGAGCGCGCAGCATGCAGACAATTTGGAAAGTGAAGAGGTCGTAGAAAATTCAGAAAGCGTGAAAAAGGCGGAAAACTCGCAGAGTGCAGAGAGCGCGAAAGGGACAAAGAATTCGCAGAGTGCAGAGAGTGTAAGGTGCCCACTCGCGGTCTTTGTGCATAATTTTGCAGATTTTGCGCTGCGCAAGGGCGAGAGAAATTTATGGCTGCCGCTCGGGGTTTTGCGGAGCTTCAGCGCGGCGCACGGTGCGGAGTTTTTGCGCGCAAATTTCAAAAAACTGGTCGCTTCCTGCCACAACGAGGCGGAGGTGCGCGAGGCGCTGGAACTGGGCGCGAACGCGATCTGCCTGAGCCATATCTTTGCGACCGATTGCAAGGCGGGGCTTACGCCGAAGGGGCTAAATTTGATCCGCGCTGTGCGTGGGTTTTATGGCGGCGAAATTTACGCGCTGGGTGGCATAACGCCGCGAAATTTCGCCTCCGTTCTAAGCGCGGGAGCCGATAGGATCGCCGTTATGAGCTCAGCGATGGCAGTGCGGGGCGCGAGCGATTTCATAAGAAAATTTAAGAAATAAATCGATCCAAAAACGCAGTTTGTTTCCGTTGCCGCGCGCCTTGCTGCCGTCATTTCGCGCATGCGGCGCGATGCAAAACACATTTTAAATAAAATCAAAAGCTCACGAAATGGGCGCGATTTATTGCGATTTAAGCCCAAAGTTATAAAATACAAGCGATTTAAGCTTAAGGATATTTTTTGGATAAAGTGCGGCTTGAGGAATCTAAAAAGCTTCTAAACGAACAGCGCCGAAATTTAAAACAAAAGCTGCGAAAAGGCGCTAACGCTGACATCTTTGACGATACGGATTTCAGCGATACGGCGGATCGCAGATCATTAAATTCAAACGATGCAAATTTGAGTAGCAAAAACTTTAAAAATACGAATTTTGATCAAACAGACCCCAAATTGCAACCCGATTATCTTTGCGGCGCAAATTTCCGAGATAGAAATTTAAACGACATGAATTTAAACTCAAAAGATGAGGCAAAATTTCAAAATTTAAACCCGGGCGGTATTTCATCGCGGGGCGCTAAAACTCGTGATTACGACAAAGAGCCGATAATCATAAAAGACTATATGCCGATCGTAAATATTATAGCTATAGTAGCGTTGCTTTGTTTTGCTATGTTTATAAATTTAGTATTTAATATTCCCTATGATAGAAAAGTTGCGAATATTCTGCTTACTGGACCTTTGGTTGCCAGGGCTCTTAAGGGTTTTTGCAGCATTACGGAGGGAAATTTATATTTTTAAACTCAAGCATAAAATGTATAAAATCAGGCGAGCAGCTCGTAATGAAATTTGATGAGATTTTATATTTCAAAAAGACTTTCGCATTTTTTTATGAAAGCGAAACACATAAATATACGGAAACGGAAAAAATCGCAGGAAAAACCTGCCTTGCCATATACGTACTCGCTTATATTTATGGTGCGATATTTGATGATTCTATGATAGTTTTCATAATGTTATTCTGCTGCATGGGAGCGGTTATCTTTCTTTTCATACCGCAAATGATTTTTCATCTGTTTAAGGGCGGCTTATTTTCATGTAGGTTTGTCGATGCTTTAATTATAGACGCGCTTTACAATAAATTTTTTATATTTATCCCCACTAATAAAGAATATAACGAGCTTAAAAAATATATGAAATTAAAATTTAATAAAGACCTAGACGCGCCAAATTATCTTTTAAGAGTTAAAAATTTTTAACTCAGGCATTTTTCGAATTTACGAAGTCTCATTCCACGAGCCGCGCGCGGATGTCGCCGAAGAGCAGCACGTCCTTCAAAACGGCGCGATCGGCGTAACCGCACTCGTTTAGGCTCAGGTGCAGCTCGCCTCGGCTGCTCGAAAATATCGGCTGGTTTATGAAAACCACGTAAATCGCCGCAGCCTGCTTATCCGCGCCCGCGCCGCGCCCTTTAAAATTTGCGTCCGTTGCGCCGGTTTTCGTATCTGCTCCACTAGAGCTTGCGCTTGCCGTTGCGCTGGAGTTTGCATCCGCATCGCTAGGCGGCGCGACGCCAAGCTCGCTCGCGATATCTGCAGCGGCGCTTCCGCGCGGCCTTTCGATGTCGATCCTTCCGTCGGCGCTCTTTGCGCCCGCAGCTCGGACAAAAAATTTATCGCCCGAGTGCGGGATTTTAGAGAAATTGAAAAACAAACTCAGCAGGTCGTTCGTCGCAAAATAGGGCAAAATTTCATCGCTTACGAGCTGTAGCTCGCCGCCCGCGCCCTTGAACTTTTGAAATTTTATCGTTTTGCGCGCGTAGTCGAAGGCGTAGGTTTTGCGCTCGTTTTTCGTCGTTTTGCCCTTTTTGCGCGAGACCTCGTGGACGTAGAGATCGGGCATCAAAAGCCCCGCCACGACGCGCCCCTTCGAGCGGAAGCTCTCGCGCCTTTGTCCGCTTAGGCTACCCGCGACGCCCTGCGCAACGGCATCCATGACGATCTCGTAGCGATCGTCTTCGCGCACGAGCCGCGTATTTGCACTGCCGACCGCGCCGAAAACGCCGAACGAAATCTCATATTTCGCACTGATCGTCTCGCCAAGAAGCGCGCTCGCGCATAAAATCAAAAGAGTAAAAAATTTCATTTTAACCGTCCTTCCGCTTTGCGGCGCTCCATTATACGGCGCCCGTTAAATTTGCGCTCTGCGCCGCTCTATTGCATTGTGCTTGTAAAGCTCGCGCTTACAATTTGCGCCCTCAGAATTAAAGCACTCGTTAAATTTACGCTTTTTGCGCGGCGTCGTTTCGTGCCGCAAATACAGCCGCGTCGGTTGCTAGTAAATCCGTTTAAATTTATAAACGGCGCGGGTCAAATTCGTAAATTTAGTCCTTCCAAAGCCACCATTTTAGCTTGGCTTTGTCGGGACGAGGCGTATTGGCGTAGTAGCTGGTCTCGGTAAACGTAGAGGATGCATCTGCCGCGCCCGAGCGCCTTTGTGCGTTCAAACATTTCGTGTGGATCCGCACCCTTTAACGAAGCGATATCCTCGTAGCCGAGCGCCAGTAGATCCGCCTCGGTCGCCTCGCCGACATATGGGATTTTCTTAAAATCGCTCAAATTTACCTCAAATTTCTTTTAAATTCCGCCAAGCTCGCCGCTTTGAATGAAATTTTAAATTTTATTTGTGCGCGTTGCAAAGCTTGCTAAATTTTATCTTGCTGCCGTGCCGGCTCGCCGTTTAAGCCGCACTCGCGAGGTGATTTTATTAAAATTCTCTCGCACCGGAGCACTGTTTAAAATAATTTCGCGCCAAATTTCACGCAAGCGCGGGCGTTAAATTTGATCCAAAATCCGCTCGCAGATTTCGCGCGGGTTTTGCGCCTGATAGATCGGCCGACCTACCACGATAAAATCAGCTCCCGCCTCGCGCGCGACGCCTAGATCCGCTACCCGCTTTTGATCTGCCGCACTCTCGCCAAACGGCCGTACGCCCGGGCAGAGCGTGATAAAATTTGCGCTCGTGGCGTCCTTGATTAGGCGGCTCTCGAATGCCGAGCAAACCATGCCGTCAAGGCCCGCTTGGTAGCTCATCACGCTAAATTTGCGCACGGCGTCACTCAAATTTTGCTCGTAAACCGCGCTAAATTCCGCCTGATCAAAGCTCGTTAGCGCCGAAACCGCTAGCACTAGCGGGCGCGAACTAAGCTTGCCCAGTCGCTCCATCACCGTAGCCATCGCGCGCTTGCCGCTGCTTGCATGCACATTTATCATATCTACGCCAAGCTTAGCGATCTCCTCGGCGGCGTCAGCCATCGTGTTTGGGATATCATAAAGCTTTAGATCGAGAAAAATTTTAAAATCTCCGAGCTTTTTTAGCTCTTCGATAAAACCCGCCCCGTCGCGCAAATACGCTCGCAGCCCAACTTTGAGCCAAATTTTATCCGAAAAGTCCGCAAGCCGCTCCGCTAGCTGCAAGCACTGCTGCTTCGAGCCCAGATCAAGCGCGACGCAGAGCTTCACCGTTTATCCTTGCCGCGTACCGTGCCTTTGTTGCCCGCAGGTCTTTTTGAGATGGCGCCTCTGCTGCCCGCAGATTTTTTCGGCGCGGTAGAGCTTTTGCGCCCCGCGCTATTTTTGGGCGCAGTATTTTTACCCGCAGCGCTTTTTTTCGATGCCGCGTTTTTGCTCGCCTTGAAATTTCTATCTGCGCTCTCTCTTTTCGGTGCGGCGTCTTTGCCTCGTTCGCCTGCCTTAAAATTTTTACCTCGCTCGCCCGTTTTGAAATTTTTGCCCGTTTTCTCCGTCTTAAATTTATCTCCGGTCTTAAAATTTCCCTCCGTTTTAAATTTTTTGCTTGCGGCGGATTTTTTTGCGGGCGCGTTGCGAGTTTTCAAATTAGCGGGCTTTTTGGATGCCCCGCTTCTTCTTGTCGTAGAATTTTTCGGCGCGCCGCTCCTCTTTGCCTTGGTAAAATTTTTCGTCTCATCGTCCGCGTCTGCGGGGATGAAATTTTTTGTCGCAACGTTGCTGTCTGAAATAGCGGAATTTTTCGCCGCAGCGGGCTTGAAATTTTCGCTTGTCGCCGTGGATAGCTCGGAATTTACGCTTGCCGTCGTATTTGGCTTGGAAATTTTATCCGCCGCGATGTTTACGGGGCTATCTTTTAGCGCGTCCAGCACGCCGTTTATAAATCTTGGCGAGATGCCAAGCTCCTTGGCGGAGTTAATCGCTTCGTTGATGACGATGCCCGCGTCGGTGTCCGTAAAGCGCAACTCATACGCCCCAAGCCGCAGTATCGCGCGCTCCAGAGCCGAAATCTCGGCGAGCTTAAATTCCTTTAAATTTTCATCTATCAGCGCATCGACCGCGGCGAGATTTTCGCTAGCGCCTCGCAGAAGCGCCAGCGTCCAGTTACGCTGCTCGTTGCGAATGCGCTTTTCTTCCAGATATTCGTCCGCAAAGTCCTCGCCGTCGCCGTTCATATCTTGGGAGTAAAGCAGCGAGATTGCAGCGAGCCTGGCTTGGTGTCTGGTGGCCATTTTACGCCTTTATGTTGCGAAATAGACTTAGAAGCTCGATCGCACCGCTCATCGCTTCAAAGCCCTTGTTGCCGGCCTTTGAGCCTGCTCGCTCGATCGCTTGCTCGATATTATCGGTAGTTAGCACGCCGAAAGTCACGGGTGCGCCGTATTTTAGCATGGTATTCGCGATCCCCTTGCTTACTTCGGCGCTTACGTAGTCAAAATGCGGAGTAGATCCGCGGATAACCGCGCCTAGACAGACGACGGCGTCGTAAAGCTTGGAAGCTAGCGCCTTTTCAAGCGCGAGTGGGATCTCAAACGCGCCCGGCACCAGCATCAGACTTAAATTTTCCTCCTTGCCGCCGTGGCGCAAAAACGCATCATGCGCCCCTTCGACTAGGCGATCTGTGATGATGTGGTTGAAGCGGGCGTTGATGATTAGAATTTTTTCGCTGCCCTTAAGAGCAAGCGAGCCTTCGATGATTTTCATGGTTTTCCTTTGCGTTAAATTTAGCGCTAAGCTTAGCTAAATTCGCCAAAATTCTAAATTAATTTCAGCATCACGGCGCTTGAAATTATGAGAAATAACAGGCGCTTTGCGTGCAGAAATTTTCTCGCAGCGGACGAATATGCCCAGCATCACGGCGCCGATCGTGCCGATGCCTGTGCATAAGCTTAGCGTGAATATGAAAAATATGCGAAGCAGGTTAATCTCCGAGTCCTCTTTTAGCGCGACGATCGTTTAGAGTGAAGTGATAAAAGCGTGCCGATACCCGTGTATAGGGCGTATGTGAATGCCGCGCTATGTATTTAAAAGCAAGCATAAAGATAAAAAAGCTCGCAATTACGGAGATGACGGTGAGCAGCGATTCGTGCGTACTAGCAGCGCGCTTAAACTCGTGTGCCAGGTCGCACTCAAAAAGCGCTCCGATGAGGACAGAAGCAAAGCCTTTGGTGTTCATAAACCGCCTAAATTTTAAATTTAAAGCGCGATTATATTAGGAGCGAACTTAGATTGAAATTCATCTTAAAATTAATCCTAAATAATAAATTTTATTATTCGTTTAGAAATTTTAGGCTATAATCGCTTCAAAATTCATTTCAAGGAGAGAAAGATGTTTAAACTTAGAGAGTTGCCGTTCGATGCGGCGCACAACGCGGTCGTAAGCAAGCAAACCTGTGATTATCATCATGGTAAGCACCACGCGACCTATGTGGCAAATTTAAATAAACTTACCGAATCGGGCGAGTTCGCGGGCAAGGGGCTTTATGAGATCGTAACGGCGGCTAGCGGCGGGCTTTTCAACAACGCAGCGCAGGTTTACAACCACGATTTTTACTGGGATTGCATCGCAAAGCCTAGCGAGGCTTCCGCGGAGCTAAAATCGGCGCTAGCGGAAAATTTTGCGGATTTTAAAAGCGAGTTTTTGGCTGCTGCTACGGCGCATTTCGGCTCGGGCTGGGTGTGGCTCGCTTACGATCCGAAATCGGGCAAGCTTTGCATCAAAGCGACCCAAAATGCCGCTACGCCGGTAACTGAGGGGCTCGTGCCGCTTCTAGTCGTGGACGTTTGGGAGCACGCGTATTACATCGATGAGCACAACGCGCGCCCGAAATATTTGGAGAAATTCTACGCAGGTATCAACTGGGAGTTTGTCTCAAGCGCCTACGAATGGGCTAAAAAAGAGGGTCTCGGCTCTGTGAAATTTTATATGGGCGAGCTTCACGGCAGAGATTAAATTTTAAAATTTAAGCGCACGCGGCGAGGCGATGCTACACAAAGCCAAAACCGCCTAAACGCGCTGTAGGTTCGTTGCGGACGATAATTGCCGCGACGTTTAGCGTACGCGATCGATCGCTTAAAATTTTAACTCAAAGCTAACGGCTAAATTTCGGGATTTATTCTCGGAATTTAGCCGCAGCAATACCACTTTTCAATCTATCTTTTAAATTTAAAAATTTCATCAAAGCTCGGGCGCTAAATTTAATCAAAATTTTAGCCCAAAATCATCCAAAGCCCGATCGCACACATCAGCACCGAGCAGAAAATTTCGAGGTATTTCAAATGGGTTTTCAGCAGATTTTTTAGCACCGCTCCGCCTAGCGCGTAGATGCTAAGGCAGATACTTTCGCTGGCGCACAAGATCGCCACGAGGGCGAAGGTGCGCGTGCCGAAAAGATTGTCCGCGTCCAAAAACGGCGGAAAGAGAGCGGTGAAAAATATCCACGCCTTGGGGTTTGAGACCGCGACTACGAGGCCTTGGAGGAAGATATTTTCGCTGCGCTTCTGTTTTTGCAGCTTAAAATTTCCGCGCGTCAAAAAGGTCGCGACGCCCAGATAAAAAATATACGCGCCGCCTAAAATTTTAATCGCGCTAAGCGCCGCAGGGTGCGCAAGCAGAATGCCCGCGACGCCGAATATGCACGCAAGCGCCACAGCTGCGACGCCTAGCACCTGCGCGAGCAACGCGGGCAGCGCCCTAAGATAGCCGCGCCCGATGCCGAGATTTAGCGCGTAGGTCATGTTGATGCCCGGCATCAGCGATATCGGAAAGATCGTAAAGAAAAACAGAAGCATTGAAAACCCCTAAATTGCGGCTAAATTTTAAATTTTATCTCTCGCGATACGGCGCCGCTGCGATAGATTTTAAAATTCTAAAATTTAACGCGCTGCGCTGAGGCGAATAAAATTTTAAAATTCCGCCGCACCGCGGAACTGCACATTGCGAGCTGTCATCTAGAATTTTGCGCATCGCTTTATTGCGCTTCATCATTGCGATATGCCGTGCGCCGCGCCGCCCCCCCCAAGCTTTTCTTGGGGCGGGAAGGGGGCCCCGGTTGCGAGGTCGCTCCCCTTCCCGCCCCAAACCCCACCTAACC
>NZ_CALIBF010000013.1 GCF_938045465.1 uncultured Campylobacter sp. | reverse complement strand
TTTACAAAATTCTCAAAAAATTCAAAAACTGAAAAAGTGTGGCTGTCTAAATTTAGGGTATAAAAAAAGCGTCCGCCGTTTGACGGACGCCGTGTATAAATCGCGGGGCGAAATAAACGCCACCGCGAGCAAAGGAGCTTATTTATCTCTTAAATTTAACTCGCTAACGAGCTTGGAATAAACTGCGTAGTCTTTATTTTTAAGATATTTCATCATTCTTTTGCGCTGACCTACTAGCTTTAGCAGTCCTAAGCGAGATGAAAAATCTTTCGGATTTGCTTGCAAATGAGTGGTAAGAAGCGTGATCCTCTCGGTAAGAAGCGCGATTTGCACCTCCGCAGAACCTGTATCTTTCTCTCTTCTAGCGAATTTCGCAACTATCTGTGCTTTTTGAGCCGTGTCTAAAGCCATGATGACCTCCTGATCGGTAAAATAGGAAGCGATTATACTTAATTAACCTAAATTTTTGCTTTCTTTGTGTAAAATGCACGCTTTGACACCAAAGGAGAAAATAAATGCTTTTTACTAAAGCAAGCGAATACGCCCTACTTTCAATGATCTGCATCGCTGGCAAGAATGAGTCTATGGATGTCGATTCGATCTCTAGCGAGCTTGGAATTTCACGCAGCTTTTTGGCTAAAATTTTACAAAATTTAGCTCGCGCGGGACTTTTAAATTCCTTCAAAGGCGCCAAGGGCGGCTTTGTGCTCGCGCGCAATGCGGATGAGATCACGCTAAGCGAGATCATCAAAAGCGCCGAAAGACGCAAGGCGACGGTATTTGACTGCACCGCCGAGGGGATCGACGCCTGCCCGAACGGTCGCACGCTATGCCGCGTCAATCTAATGTTCGGCGAGCTTCAGGAGAAAGTCGATGAGTATATGGATACGATCACGCTAGCAAACATCATCGGCAAAGAGCGCAAATGAAAATATATCACCTCAGCCACACCGATCTGGACGGCTACGGCGCGCAATTCGTCGTGGCGCACTATTTGACCGACGTGGAATTTTTCAACGCCAACTACGGCAAGGAGATAAACGAAAAATTTGAACTAATCCTTGAGCGTATTGATGAGCGGCTTGCCGCAGACGCAGACGAAAAAAGCCTAGTTTTAATCACCGATCTAAATTTACTGCCCGCACAGTGCGAGAAATTTAGCGGTGAACTGGCTCACCGCAACGCCCGCGTGATCCTTCTGGATCATCATCAAAGCGGACTTGAGTGCGCGAAAAAATTTCCGTGGTATTTCCTAGACTCTTCGCGCTGCGCTACGAAGATCACCTATGATTTTTTCAGTGCGATGTTCGGCGGCTCGCCGCGGCTGGATAAGCTCGTGCGCGTCGTAAACGCCGTGGATATTTGGCTAAAGGACGAGAGCGAGTTTGAGCTCGGCAAGGTCTGCCTCGGCATGGTCTCGGGCGCGAAAGAGATCAATAAGATCATGTTCGAGCGGGAGAGCAGGGATTATATCTTTTACTTGCTGGATAAAATTTTTAAATTTCAAGACGAGCCGAGCGCACACATCGCGCTAGATAGCGCGCTGCACGGCATAAAGAAAGAATTTTTTAAAGGCGAACGCGACGATACGCTAAGCAATCTCGTTTCGCATTTCGTAGTCGCCCGCCTAAGCGCGCAAAAGCAGCGCTTTGAGATCAGCTACCTCGATAAAAAGGGCATTTTGACCTACAATATCGGCAACGTAAGCGTCATCGGCAACGACTTTTTGACGCAAAACCCCGATGTCGATTTTTTCATCGACGTAACGAGCAAAAAAACGCTCAGCTTCCGCGCCGACGGCAAAATCGACGTTAGCGAAATGGCAAAGCTGCTCCTCGGCGGCGGCGGGCACGTAAACGCGAGCGGCGGGATGTTTGCGGGCTTTAAGGACGCGAGCTCGTACGAAGCCGTAAAGGCGCAAATCGTGGATCTAATCGAGAAAAAAACTCAAATTCCAAAGGAAAAAGATGAAAAATAATGACGAAAAAATCGCCGAGCAGGACCTCATCTACGAGATTAATATCCTGCTTGACGCGATGCTGCTCTACGCGGGCGTGAAGCGCGAGCGGCTCGCTGATGCGGCGCAGCTGTATATCGAAAACATCGATACGGTGCTTGCGAACTCGGACGCTAGCGGCGCGGACGAAGTGATCGCCGTGGTCGAGTTTTTGCGTAGCAAACACGCGGAGTTATTTGAAAATAAGGGCTAGCTCGCGAAATTTTAAGCAAAATTTTGCGAGCTAGAATTTTACGAAGCGCAAACTATGCGGAGTAAAATTTCATCGAGCGTAAAAATTTATAGAGCGAAATCTGCGAGATAAAATTTTGCGAAATAGAATTTCTAAAATGCGGAATGCAGAATTTTGCGGACTTAGGCTTAAAATTTTAAAATTTAGCAGACAGGCTTTGCAAATAAAATTTTAAGGCATGGCAGTTGCAGAATTTAATTTTAAAATTTTATGCTGTCAAACAAGAGCAAAATTTCAAGGCTTAGAATTTACGCTAAGAAATTCCGCACAATAGCAAATTTAAAATTTTAAGTGCATTTTGCGGCACGGAATTTTGCAAAAAATTTTAGACAACGCGGGGCAGCTCTGCGTAAAATTCTAATCTAGACTTCGCGCGGAATTTCAAAAACTCCGCGCGGAATTTTACGCTCAACTAAGGCGCAAAATTCAAATATAAAGGCGCACTCTCCGCTTACCAGTGCGGCGCAAAGAGTGCTGATCGTGAATTTTAAATTTAAAAGCACGATTCCGCCGTCTAAGATCAAAGAAATGGCGTAGCGTCTAAGCTTGCCGATAATGACAAAGCTCGCTTTGAAAGAAAAAGAGAATTTTATCTGCAAAAGCGCAGAAATGGCATTTTAAGATACTTTTGTCATTTCTAAGAGAAAAAGATCCGCGCTGGAGGCTTTTAAGAAAGCGCGCTTGATAAAATATTATCGCTAGATATGACGCAGGTGCGGTAACATCCGAACATGGCGAAATTAAACGAACGCGGCGCTCTATCGTCGCAAAGCCAGGTATCGTAAAATAAAAGCTTGGGCGGGGCGCTTAGAAACAAAATATCGCGAAATAAGACGTCTGCAAAGCAAGGTGCCTATAAGATGAAGCGTCGTAAAATAGAATAGAAAGCAACGTGTCAATAAAATAGACACCGTGAAGCAGAATTTCGTAGCAGTAACGCAGAACACGATTAAATTTTAAGCAGACGTCGCGCTAAATTTTGAAATTTTATGAATTTAAAACTTTATGAAAGGATAGAAATGAAAAAGATTTTTTTGTTTGCATGTCTCATGCTTTTGGGCTCGCAGCTTTTCGGCGACGATAAGGTATATCGCCTAAGACTTGCTAGTACGTGGGAGGCGACTACGCCCGTTTTGGGCGCTGCTGCTGAGGATTTTAAAAACTATGCCGAAAGCCTTAGTGGCGGCAGGCTTCAGATCCGCATCGATACGCCGAGCAAGCACAAGGCAAGCTTTGGCATATTCGACTTCGTCAAAAGCGGTCAATACGATCTAGGATATACTTCGCTTTATTATTATAAAGGCAAAGACGCCAAAACTATGCTCTGGACGGCAGTGCCTTTCGGTATGACTACCGATGAGCAGCACGCGTGGTATTACTATGGTGGTGGGCGAGAGCTTAACGATAAGATGTTCGCGCAATACGGCATAAAGACCTTTTTGATGGGATCTACCGGCATGCAAATGGGCGGCTGGTTTAAAAAAGAGATCAACTCAGTCGCAGATCTGCAAGGGCTTAAATTCCGCATACCGGGGCTAGGCGGAGAGGTGATGAGCAAGCTGGGTGCCACTATAAACACGGTGCCTACGGGCGAGCTATTTATGGCGTTAGAGATGGGCACGATCGACGCGGTCGAGTGGGTAAGCCCTGTCTATGATATGCCACTTGGATTTCACAAAGTGGCTAAATACTACTACACAGGCTGGCAAGAGCCTATGGGAGACTGCCAACTGCTGGTAAATCAAAAGGCGCTAGAGAAGCTGCCTGCGGATCTTCAAGCGATCTTAGAGGCTGCAGCAAGACTTGCCGGCGAGAACTTCCAAAATAAGGGCTTTTACGAAAACGCTCGCATTTGGGCGGAGCTAAAAGCGCAGTTTCCGGATGTGCAGGTGCGCGACTTTCCTGCGGACGTGATAGCTGCACTTAAAAAAGCAACGAATGAAATCTTAGACGAAGAAGCGGCGAAAGATCCGATGTTTAAAGAGATCCTAGACAGCCAGCGCGCGTTTTTGAAAATCGGTAGAGAATGGAATAAAATAAGCACCGTAGCCTACATAAATAACGTAAGCGGCATCGCGGGCGAAAGTGCAGTAAATCCAATCTCCGTAGGCTCTAGCGGTACGACAAACTCAGATTCTGCAAGCAGCGAAAATCACGGCGCTGCGAGCGATTCTAACGCGACTGACAGCAAAAATTTAGGAGCGACAAAGTAAAGCAGCGGGCGCTATGAGCGATAAAAATTAAGGCGCGACGAACAGACCGGCACAATAAGTAGCTCAGGCGCGACAAGCGGCAGAAATTTTAACTATTTTTGCATAAAGTAGATGGAATTCTGCCGCAGCAGCTTTGGCGCAATAACTTCAATGCCGGAGCCCAGTTCATAAATCTCATCCGCAAGCAGGCAGCAGCTTTGGCGCAATAGCTTTAACATCGCAAGCAGCGCTATCTAGCGCAGCAAAGGGCTCCCGCGTGAAATAGAACGCCAAAAACACGCGATAAAACAAAATTCTAAAAATTATGAATTCCAAGCACGACGGAATTCGGAATTTTAAAATCAAAATTTATGGATTTCGGACAGAGCGCGAAACTACTCCGGTTATGCTAGAAACCGGCATTTGCGACCATTAAGACTAAAAGCCGCGTCTAGCGCTTTAAAAGCCTATGAGCCTTTTGCATTTATATATTAAAATCACAAAATCGCATTTGCGTTATCAAAATTACAGCGCTACTTGACAATATAGGCTAATTCGCATAAAATCAGCCTACGCGCGTTAAAATTTAATCAATAATGTAATTTGGTAAGATTTGCCGCGATAAAATAGCCTTATTATCATGCTTATCTTTAAAATTTACTCCATTGCGCCGCTCTGATTAAGACCAAATTTATTAGGATTTGATAAATCACGAATGCCCGGTCTCTGCCGCCGCATCTATTAACGCAATAGCAGATAAATTTCACACCATCCTATCGATAGTGCGACCACGCAAAGATGCGTATTTGAAGTACCGCAGAATTTATTGAATTTTTTAAATTTTTGATCTTTAAAATACTGCAAGACGGCTAAATCGCTAAAATTTCATATTATTTGAATTGATTGTTAAAAAGTAGATTCGGAAGCATAGCCCCCGAATCTACGGATAAGATTAAATTCTTAGAATTTAATCGGATGGTGGTGGAAGTCGTCGTAAACGACTTTATTGGTTTGAAACTTAATGCGCTTAAGCTCGCGGATACGCAAAAATTCCTCTTCATCGATCTTTTTAATCTGAATCGCCGCCTTAAACGTAGGAGTTTTGGCGATTAGATCCCAGCCGCCGCTGGTTAGCTCGTTGCAGCAGCTCTCCCAGTAGTGATAAGACATCTGAATGATACCATCCATTATACACTCGGTGATGTCCGCCTTAATCGCGATATAACCGTAGCGGCTCCACGCGACGATAAAATCGCCCTGCGAAATTCCGTATCGCTCGGCAAGCTTCGGATTCATTTCCGCAATCGGTCCTATTGCATCGCCGCCCTGCTCGACGGTCTTAGAGCGCCTAGTCATCGCGCCTCCTGCGTACTCGTAAACCTTACGCGTAGTTAGAAGTTGGATCGGGAACTCCTCGTCGGTCTTCTCGTCCACGGAGCCCGCCATTACAGGATAATCTTTCGGCATATTCATATGCTTTGCGAACTCCTCTTTGGCGCTTTCGATCTTGCTCTTATCATCCACGAATAGAACTGGGACGAAATTTCCTTTACCGTCCGGGGTAAAGAATTTTTTATCAAGGTACAATGCAGGTCCGCCCATAGAATTCTCATCAGGGCACGGCCAGTGAAGTCCGTGGTATTTTTTGATGCGGTAATAGCTCATTCCGCCGTAGTTGTGTGGAGCTACCCTGCGCACCTCTTCCCAAATCTGCTCTGGAGATTGGAATGTGAAATAATCTCCTAGACCTAAACGTCTGGCAAGCTCGCAGATGATAGCCCAGTCTTGTCTAGCTTGTCCCGGAGGGGCAACTACAATCTCGCTATGCTGTACGCGGCGCTCGGCATTAGCATAAGTGCCCTCCTTCTCGCCGCTGCAAGCTCCGGGAAGCACGACATCTGCTTTGCGGCTCGTCTCGGTTAAGAAAATATCTTGGATCACATACATCTCTACCTGCGAAATCGCGCGCAAGAAGTGGTTTGCGTTCGGATCGGTCATAACCGGGTTTTCGCCCATCGTCCAGAAGAATTTTACCCTACCATCAAGAATTGCGTCAGGCACTTCGGTTTTATGAATGCCGATCTTGCCATTTAGATGACCTTTTGGTAAATTCCACTGGCGCTCAAACCAATCACGGGCACTTTCGTCGGTTACGGCTTTATAGCCGGTAAATACGTTAGGAAGCATTCCCATATCGCAACAGCCTTGAACGTTTTCTTGTCCACGGATCGGTAGATCGCCGCTTCCGAGCTCGCCCACATTGCCCGTTACGAGCATTAAATTTGAAATGTCGCAGACTGCGCCCACGCCGTGGTTGAAGTGAGTTACACCCATGCCGTGCGTGATAACCGCAGGTCGCGTAGTAGCGTAAATTCTAGCCGCTTTTCTAATATCCTCAGCGTTTAGCCTAGTGTATTTAGCTACGGCCTCAGGCGAATAATCCTTAACCGCCTCTTTTACATATTCAAAACCCTTGGTGTATTTATTAACGAATTCATGATTTACCAAATCCTCGTCGATAATAGCATGGATTAAAGCGTTTATAACCGGGATATTGTGCTCCGGCTCAAGCTGGAGGTGGATATCTGCGCGATTTGCGAATTCCGTCTTAACCGGGTCAATGACGATGAGTTTGGCGCCTCTGTTTAACGCTCTTTGAACGTGCATAGCTACGATCGGGTGACCATTTTCCGGGTTTGAGCCGATCATCATAATGCAGTTGCTGTGAGTTCCGATCTCCGTGAAGCTATTTGTAGCTGCTCCGTTACCGATTGTTTTGGCAAGACCTGCCACAGTCGGAGCGTGTCAAATGCGCGCGCAGTGATCGATATTATTCGTGCCTAAAATTCTAAGTAGCTTCTGCGCTACGTAGTTATCCTCATGCGTACAGCGTGCGGAATAGTTTCCGGCTATCGCGTCGGCGCCGTATTTTTCTTTAACTTCGAGCATCTTTTTAGCAACCAAATCAAGCGCTTCGTCCCAGCTAGCCTCGACCAAATCGCCGTCTTTACTGAATTTGCCATTCTTTTTACGAATTAGCGGAGTAGTAAGCCTATCTCTAGAGCCTACGTAATTCCATCCGTAATAACCTTTCAAACATAAACAACCTTGATTTACGGGGTTGTCGCTTACGCCGGCTGCGGATTTGATATAATTGTCTTCCGCAGTCAGCTCGATTTGACAGCCTGTGCCACAATAAGGGCATATGACCTTGCCTTTATTCGCCATATTTTCTCCTTTCGAAAATACTAAACATGCAAAATTACCATATATGCAATTTCGGCACAATTATATAAATTCTTACCTAAAATAAAATTGAAATTTTGTCTTAAGCTAAAAGAATTTTTTCAATTATAATTAGGAGTAAGTTGGGGTAATTTAAGTAGTAATTTAAATTTTAAAATATACTTTAATAGTGATATACTAGACTTTTAAAGCAAATAATCAACGAACCGGTTTAAAAAAGAAATTAGTTTTTAAATTTAAGCTTTGAAAGCAAATTTATCAAATAAATTCCAAATATCGTCAGATAAATGACGGAATTTTTTTACGGACTTAAATATAATTACACCAAAATTTTTAGTAAAAAATTTTTAAAATTCCTTAAGTCAAGGAGAAAGGTATGAAACAACATAAATTTGTAATCTGCGATTACAAACGATGTATCGGTTGCACGACGTGCATGGCGGCCTGTTACTCAAGTGCCTACGAGCGCGGCAAGCTTGCTAAATCGCGACTTACTGTGCTTAGACAGGCTTACGGCGTTATGCCTACGCAGTGCAGGCAGTGCGATGACGGACCATGCGCAAATGTCTGCCCTACCGGTGCGCTTCGCTTCGATAATAACTATATCGAATTACACGAAGAAATTTGCATCGGATGCAAGATGTGTACGCTCGCCTGTCCTTATGGCGCGATCAGCTCGAATGCCGAGCTTATGCCGTCAGTAAATTATGCGGTCGAGCCGAAGTATTATCTCGAGATCGAAAGCCAAGCGGGCGCCAAAAGCACCGCCATCAAATGCGATCTATGCAACGGACGCGAGAACGGTCCTGCATGCGTCGAGGTTTGCCCAACCAGCGCTATCATTATGATAGATCCTAAAGAAGGTAAGCATAAATTGGGCTTTGCGATAGACTACGATGCGGCTAATGCTTTTGCAAAAGACGTATTAAACGGCGAAATCAGTTGCGTCGCCAAAAAAGAAGGAGGCGCAAAATGATAAGCGTCTATACTTTATTTATCGTCAGTGCAGTAATTAGTATTCTTTTATACTGCGCTCCAAAAACTGCCGTTAAGGTGGGATTTGGATTAGGTGCTATCAGCTGTTTTTACGCGATGTGTCATTTCGTAGCCAATATGGGCGTAAGCGATAGCTTCGTTTTGGGCGGTACTTTCTTATATGCGCCAAAATTTGCTTTAAGTCCGCTTGGAAATTTCTTCAGCTTCGTAGTCGTTTTTATAGGCTTTGCAAGCAGCGTTTACGGTATGAGCTATGCTGAGGAATATATCGGAAAGGCAAATATTGGCGTTTTTGCATGTTTATTTAATACCTTCATCTTATCTATGCTTTTAGTCATCAGTGCGGATAATGTATTTTGCTTCGCTGTTTTATGGGAGCTTATGACGCTAATCTCGTCATTTCTAATCATAGTAAACGATGGCAAAGGCACGCTCAAAGCCGTTATGGTATATCTAGGTATAGCGCAGATCGGTGCATTTTGTATCACCTGTGGATTACTTATCATTGCAAACTACGCAGGCAGCTTCGAATTTGCGGAGTGGGGAAAAGTAAATATGCCGATGGGCGCTTCTGTAGCAGCATTCATCTTGTTTTTGGTCGGCTTCGGCTCAAAAGCGGGAATGTGGCCTTTTCACGTTTGGCTACCGCAAGCTCACCCTGCGGCTCCATCAAATGTCTCTGCGCTAATGAGCGGCGTTATGATTAAAGTAGCGCTCTTTACGCTTGTTAAATTTACGTTATTTTTGCCGCTAAGCATCTATTTTGGACTTGCAGTTTTGATCCTAGGAGCAGCCAGCTCGCTTTTCGGCGTTTTATACGCGTTGTGCCAGCACGACTTTAAAGCGCTTCTTGCGTACCACTCGGTTGAAAATATCGGCATTATCTTGCTGGGTCTTGGCACTGGAATTTACGGCGTCGCAGCAGGCAATGTAACACTAGCCGCAGTCGGATTTTTAGCAGGCTGCTACCACGTAGTAAATCACGCGATATTCAAAGGCTTGCTATTCTTATGTGCAGGCTCTGTAATCCACGCTACTCATACGCAAAATATGGACGTGCTAGGAGGGCTAGCTAAAAAAATGCCTCTAACTGCGGTCGGTATGTTTATCGGTATCATGGGTATCGCAGCGCTTCCTCCAGTAAATGGCTTCGTCTCAGAGTGGTTTACCTATCAAGGAATGCTTCAAGGCGCTAAGGAAAGCGGAATTTTCATTAGATACGCTTTCTCGCTAGCAGTAGTCGCACTTGCGCTTACGGGCGTTTTGGTCGGTATGCACTTAAAACTATATGCGGTAATCTTTGCAGGAACCCCAAGAGATGAAAAAATTTGGGAGAATGCAAAAGAAAGCCCTCTTGGAATGGTTTTAGGAATGATCATTTTGATGATAGGTTGCGTGGGATTTGGCGTAGGCGCACACTTCATAGTCGATTACATCATGCAAGCGGTAAATTCTATCACTTCCAATAGAGAATTTGTCGCAAGCCTAGGTGCTTCGTCAATCACTTCACCTTTGGGAAGTATCGTTTCAACTCCTCTTATTGCAGTGATTTTGTGTTCTACAATGCTGCTTCCGTTTATCATCCTAGCGGTTATGAAAGCAAATCGCGACAAACCTCGTGAGACAGATCCTTGGGCATGCGGTTTTAAATATAGCCCTCGCATGCAGATGACCGGCGGTCCTTTTACCGGCGATTTAAGAAAGATTATGGACTGGTTATTTAGAGGTCATAAACGCAGAATAGAGCAAAACGGCTACTTCGGACCGATCGAGTATCACAACCACCCACAAGACATTTGGTGGACGATGATTTATCAACCGGTAATCGATTGGAGTAAGAAGATCGCCGATAAGATAGGAATTATTCAAAGCGGCTATGCAAATTTATATACGCTTTACATCCTAATCTATCTTTGCGCGATACTGGGCGTCGGATATTTCTTGATCTAGGAGGTTTAAGATGCAGACTATACAAACTATATTTTTAATGATATTTCAAGTCGCGGTTATCGTCCTAGTCGCTCCACTCTTCGACGGTATGGCTAGAAAACTTCGAGCCAAACTTCAGTCGAAACAAGGAAGCGATTTTTTCCAGACTTACCGCGATATTATTAAGCTTTTTAAGCGCGGCAGAACCGTTCCTGCGTGCAGCCACTGGGTATTTAGATGGGCGCCGTTTTTCCTTTTCGCTACTTCGGCAGCGATTTTGGCGGCTATTCCTATTACATACAGCAAAGATACTCTTTTCGGAGCGTATTCGGATATTTTCGTTATCCTATATCTAGGCGCGCTTTTGCGCTTCGTATTCGGTGCGGCATCGCTAGATAGCGGTAACCCTTTTGCGGCAACCGGCGGTGGACGCGAGCAGATGCTTGCCGTTTTTGTCGAACCTGTGATGATAATGTGCCTAATCGTAGTAATGATGGCTGCGGGAACTTCAAATTTAGTTGATATTCAGGGGATGGTACGCAGCGGTCAGATCGGCTATCAAATTCCAAGCTTTGCCGTCGCCTCGATTGCATTTTTATGGTGTATGTATGTCGAGACCGGCAGAAAGCCATTTGATCTTGCCGAAGCCGAGCAAGAGCTTCAAGAAGGACTTTTGGGCGAATACGCAGGCAGCGATCTCGGCTTAGTGCAAGCGGCGCTTATTTTGAAGCAATTTGCGATGATCGGATTATTCCTAACGATATTTGAGCCGTGGAATTTTAGCAATCCGCTTTTAGCGATCATAATCTTTGTGCTAAAAACCGGCGTATTTTACGTAGCAGCCGTTTTCATCGACAACTTTGGACCACGCTTCAGAATGACTTCGAGCATGCGCAAAATTTCATGCGGCGCTCTTGCCATTGCTTTTGCGGCATTAACGCTTTACGTAGTAGGATTTTAAGATGAATAGTATTGATATTTTAGCAATTTGTATGATAATAACGTCACTCGCGGTATTCGGACTTAGAAATTTAAAACTTTCGATCGGAATTTACGCGATTCAGACGCTACTTTTGGTAAGCATATTTTTTATGCTGTATTCTAACTTCAATGCGCCGCAGCTTAGAATTTGGGCGATAGTGGCGTTTTTTACGAAGGTCATTTTCGTGCCGGGAATTTTATTTTGGCTAGTTAAAAAGCTGGATGTGATCAGCGAGGATGAGCCGGTAGGCGGCTTTTTCGTAAGCCCCGTTATTGCGATGGGATTTTCGCTAGCGATTGCGATGACAATCAATCCGATCTTGCTTAAATTCTCTCTTATTCAAGAAAGAATCGTTCTAATAGCGGCGGTAACCGTATTTATGATGGGAATTTTTGGCTTCATGCTAAGAAATTCTTTCATCAAGCAAATTCTAGCCTACTGCCTCTTTGAAAACGGCATCCACCTAAGCCTTGCGCTTATGGCTTACAACTCTCACGAGCTAGTCGAGCTTGGAATTTTAACCGATGCAATCTTTGCGGTTATTATTATGAGCGTTTTGGCGATTAGATTTTACAAAGCTTATGACGGACTTGATACGTCTAAAGCTTCGAATTTAAGGGGTTAATGATGAATAGTTTAGCTTTTATATTAATTTTTCCGTTGCTCGGAGCGCTGATATTATTCTTATGCCCTAAGAATTTCAAGCTCCTAAGCTCGCTACACGTTTTGATTTCTGCAGTTACATCCGCAGGACTACTCTGTAACGTAGGCAAGCTTATCAGCGGCAATGCCGAGGCGTTTTATGCATACGATAAATTCCTATTCCTAGATAGCCTAGGCTGCGTATTTTTAGTGCTAATCGCCGTAACGGGCTTTTTGGTAAATTTATACTCCACCACCTATATGAAATGGGAGATACAGGGCGGCCATCTGGATCTTAGCGATCTTAGAAAATACTATGCGCTCTGCCACGTTTTCGTTTTTACGATGACGCTTAGCGTTATCTGCAACAACGTCGCGTTTATGTGGGCTGCGGTAGAGGCTACTACGCTAGCATCGGTATTTTTGGTCGCTATTCATAAAGACAAAAAATCTACCGAGAGCGGTTACAAATATATAGTTATCTGCTCGATCGGCTTAGCGTTTGCGCTTTATGCGACCGTTTTACTATATGCGGCTACATTCAAAATCACAGGCGACGGCGAGGCTTCGATGCTTTGGACGAGCATTATGGATAATGCCAAAAATTTAAACGGCGATGCTGCTAAGCTTATCTTTATATTCGCTCTAATCGGCTTTGGAACCAAAGCAGGACTTGCTCCTACTCACACTTGGCTTCCTGACGTTCACGCAGAAGGTCCGGCTCCTATTTCAGCCTTGCTTTCGGGCGTACTTTTAAAATGTGCGATGCTAGCGATATTTAGATATTACGCTATCACAGCTCAAGCTGTAGGCTTTGACTTCGTTCAATCCGTGATGTTAATTTCCGGTACGATCACGCTATTTATAGCAGGAATTTTCCTCGTTCGCCAACACGACGTAAAAAGGATGTTTGCTTACCACTCGGTCGTTCATATGGGTGTTATTGCATTTGCACTAGGTATCGGCGGATATTTTGGCTTGCTTGCCGCGATCTTTCACTGCTTAGCTCATAGCTTTACTAAGGCTCTTGCATTCTGCTCTACCGGTAATATCGCTAGAATTTATGGTCACAAAGATATGTCTAGAATGGGCGGTATGGTAAAAATCGCTCCGCTTACTACGATAATGTTTGGTGCTGCGGTCTGCTCGCTCGTAGGTGTTCCTGCGTTTGCGATATTCGTAAGCGAATTTAACGTTTTCAAAGGCGCGATAGCCAGCGGTCAATACATAGCCGTAGCATTATTTGCGATCGCGCTCGTAATTATTTTCATTGCGGACTTCGCACACTTTAATCTAGCGAGCTTCGGTACGCCTAAAGGTGAAGTGGTTTATGCTAAAGAGATGAGCTTGTTTGAAAATTTACCGCTAATCTTGCTTTGCGCTTTAGTGATAATTTTCGGCGTATGGCACGTAGGTGATTTTTGGATGCTCGTCGAAAACGGCGTTAGAATAATGATGAGAGGTTAAAAATGAGAGGCGATAAATTTATAGAAATTTTAAAGACTAAAGTCAAGGTCTTAGAAGTTACCCGCCAAGCCGAGGATCAAATCACCGTTTTAGTGGATAGAAATGATCTGCCGCTTGCGGTTAAGACGCTATATTATGACATCGGCGGTTTTATCAGCACGATGATTCCTAACGATGAGCGCGAGCTAAACGGAAATTTCGCGCTTTACTATGCGATATCTATGGAAGGTGGCAAAATGACCGAAGCGGAGGATTTTGCCGCAGAGGATAAATGCTTCATCACCGTTAGGACGCTAATTCCTGGATCGGATCCGACATTCCCGTCGGTTACTCCTTTAGTGCCTGCTTGCGTATGGTACGAAAGAGAAGCTTTCGATATGTTCGGCTTAATCGCCGAAGGCTTGCCTGATAAACGCCGTTTAGTACTAAGCGACGATTGGCCGGATGGACTTCATCCGCTTCGCAAAGACGCGATGGACTATCGCTATAGACCCGATCCTGTAGATCATAAAGACGAGCCTAATGCAGAGTTTTTATTTCCTACCGGTGATGGCGTAGTAGATGTTCCACTTGGACCTCTTCACGTAACGAGCGATGAGCCGGGACACTTTAGACTATTTTGCGACGGCGATGAGATTATCGATGCAGACTACCGCTTGTTTTATCAACACCGCGGTATGGAGAAGCTAGCTGAAAACCGAATGAATTACGATCAGATGGGCTATTTAGCAGAGCGCGTCTGCGGAATTTGCGGCTACGCTCACGCGATTGCGTGTATTGAAGCAGCAGAGAAAGCCATCAAGCTTGAAATTCCGCTTCGTGCGCAAGCTATCCGCGTCATCTGCCTTGAGATCGAGCGCCTTCACAGCCACCTTTTAAATATCGGTCTAGCCTGCGAGGTAACGGGTAACTACAACGCCTTCATGCATATCTTTAGGGTGCGCGAATACTCTATGGAGTTAGCTCAGCTCGTAACCGGCGGCCGCAAGACCTACGGCAATGTCATTATGGGCGGACTTCGCCGCGATATGACCGACAACGAAATCCGCGAGATCATCAATAAACTTGATGTTCAAATTTCTGAAATTTGGGACGCTGTTATGGAGGATAAACGCCAAATCGGTCGCTGGAAGGGCGTGGGCGTATTAGATCGCAAAGTAGCGCGTGATTTTAGCCCGGTAGGTCCAAATATGAGAGCTTCCGGTTTTAAACGCGACAACCGCTACGATCACCCTTATGATTTCTTCAACAAGATAGAATTCGAAGTAGCCGTAGAGCACGGTGGCGATGTATTCAGTCGCGAAGTCGTAAGATATAAAGAGCTTAAACAATCGATCCACATCATCAGGCAGTGCTTGCATCAAATGCCGCAAACTCCGATAATGATCGATCCACAGACTATGATCAGACCGGAAAACTACGCTTTAGGTCACGACGAAGCACCGCGCGGCGAAAATGTCCACTGGATCATGCAAGGAAACGCGCAGAAGGTTTACCGCTGGAGATGTCGCGCCGCTACGTATAATAACTGGCCGAGCTTACGATTTCAATTCCGCGGAAATAACATCTCCGATGCGGCGCTAATCGTATGTTCGATGGATCCGTGCTACTCATGCACCGAGCGCGTAACTTTAGTCGATATTAATAGCGGAAAGAGTAAAATTCTAACCGAAAAAGACCTTAAGAAATTTTGCCAAGACGGCAAGGTTAGCAAAAAGGATTTAAGATGATGAAATTATTCGACATTACCGAAAAATATGGTAAGGCGACCTATGCTTATCCGTTTGAGCCATACATTGTGCCCGAGAATTTTCGCGGGCAGCCTGAATATACCTATGAGCTTTGCATAGGCTGTGCCGCGTGCGGTATCGCCTGCCCATCCAATGCGATCGAGCTTAAGATGAATGAAGCTCAAACCAAGCTTATTTGGGAATTTGATTGCGGACGCTGCATATTTTGCGGTCGCTGCGACGAAGTATGCCCTACGGGAGCGGTAAGGCTAGGCAATAGCTTTGAGCTAGCGGTAAAATTTGATAAAAGCGCGCTTATCCAACACGGCGAGCTTGAGATGGAAAAATGCAGCTGCTGCGGCAAGCCGATGACCCCAAAAAGGCTCATCAATTACACGCTAGAAAAGTTAAGTACTGCAAATTTGCTCCCAGGCAGATTAGAAGAAGCCAAAAAGTACCTCTATATCTGTCCTGAATGCAAAAAAGCTCAAGCGGTCGAAAGAGTGACCAAAGGTATAGAGGAGGCAATAAAATGAGTTTGTATCAAGTCCCCGAAAATATTAAAAACGCAAACGATCTAACCGCAAAATTGGAGCTTTTGAAAAATATCAAACGAAGCTTCAGCGTTTATCGTATCGACTGCGGAAGTTGCAATGGCTGTGAAATCGAAATTTTTGCTTCTATCACGCCGATGTGGGATCCGGAGCGCTTCGGATTTAAACTCGTAGCCAACCCTCGCCACGCAGATATCTTAGTCTGCACCGGTCCGGTTACTCGACAGATGTATTATCCGCTGCTCCGCGCTTATGAGGCTGCACCTGATCCAAAGATCGTAGTAGCTCTTGGGGCCTGCGGAAGCACTGGTGGAATTTTCCATGACGCATATAGCGTATGGAGTGGTATCGATAAGATTGTACCGGTGGATGTTTATATCCCTGGTTGCCCTCCACATCCTGCTAGCATCATCTATGGTCTTGGCATGGCGCTTGGCATCATCGATCAAAAGCTTCAAAAGAAGAGCTACGAGCAAGATAGTACTCTTCCGCCACCGGTTAAGAGTTCAGTTATCGGCGATATTTTATTCGAGCGCGATCTGCAAGCTGAAGCTAAGAGGCTGATGAGCTATATTTTCGGAAGAATTTTATTCGCAAAATATATGGATGCGATCAAAACCTCATCTGACGTTCACGATCCAAAAGCTTCTCGCGAGGCTCTACTTAACGCTATCCATACCGAAGAGGATCCTAGATACGCGGAGTGCATGGCACTATTGCACAATGACGTATATCTAAAATACGCCCGCGCTGCGGAGGAATTTAAAATCGATCCGCAAAAAGAGGTCTGGAGCAAACGATGATTGAGGTTTTTAAGCTTACAAAGCGGCATATGGACGAAAACGAAAATTTACCCAAAGAGCTAAAGGATATCAAGGTTTTTTCCACCTGCGTCGGTCACGGCGTGGGTACGATAGATTTTAGCGAAAAGGTGCTTGAGATAGACGATGAAGAATTTAAACGCATCGTCGAAAACTCGGGTGACTACGTTAAATTTAAGATCGGTAACCTAAGCAAGTATTTCGAGATTGAAATTTTTGCCGAGCACGCAGCCAAGCTAATCCCTCAGCTTTGCGAATGTGAGCTTAAAGATCTGCTAAAAAATATGCGCGAAGGATACTTCGTGCTAAGGAAGGATTTTTGATGCGAAAGGCGTTGCTTTGTATCGGCAATCCCCTTCGCGGCGACGATGACGTGGGCAATGAAACAGGGCGAATAGTCGAGGCGAACTTAAAAGACTGGCGCGTTTTTTATGGGCAGGATGTGCCCGAAAACGAATTTGCTGCCCTTAGGGAATTCGCCCCTGAAATTCTGATCGTAGTAGATGCGATGAGCGGCTTTGATGAGGATAAGATAGAATTTTTTGACCTCAGCAATGATCGCGACTATATCTACTCGACGCATAACCTACCTACGCCGGTGCTTCTAAGCTATCTGCGCAAAATTTGCCCAAAGACATTGTTTTTGGGCATAAGCGTACTGCTCGATAATGTCCTTGATTTTAAAGAAGGACTGAGCGAGAGCGCAAAAAAAAGCGCGCAAAAAGCTTATGAGCGTATCTTAGAAATTGATTCAAATTTAAATGAGGAGGAGTAAATGTTAAATCCTGCAGAAACCGCGCAAGCGGTGTCTAGTTCGATGCAACACAAGGCGCATACCCCGCTAATTAGCATAATTTTTCTAGCTATAATGGCGGGCGCTGCAATCGCTATGGGCGATATTTTCTGGGCTCACTCGACCGTCGGAATGGCTGAAAAGCAATCTATTGGCTTATCGAATTTCATCGGCGGTATTACCTTTAGCTGCGGTCTGATGATGGTGGTTTTTTACGGTGGGCATCTATTTACCAGCTCGGTTTTAACGGGCGTACCTGCTGCCGACGGTAAATTGCCGCTAGGTAAAACTATCGGCTATTGGGCTATCGTTTGGTGCTTTAACTTTGTAGGTGGCGCGTTAATCGCGTATATGTATTATTACTCAGGACTTCCGCTTAAATATGACGGCTACATCTTGCAGCACTTCATTCCTGCAGCAGCAGGCAAAATAAACGCACCTTTTCATGAGCTATTCATCCGCGGAATTTTTTGTAACGTGTTTGTATGTATGTCTATCTGGACTGCGACCAGCGAGAGCAATCTATCAGGCAAATTCTTTGCAATTATGTGGATGATCGGCGCATTCGTAGCTTGCTCGATGGAACACTGCGTGGCAAATATGTTTATCCTAACCGAAGGTATCATCGCTAAAGGCCACTATTTAGCAGCTGCTGGTGGCGATGTAAATGCTCTTGCAAGCTCGCTTCACGGTGTAACGGCAGCTCAAATAGATTCAATAAACTGGGGAAATTTCATCGTTAAAAATATGATCCCAGTTACGCTAGGCAACATCTGCGGCGGTCTATTTTTCGTAGGCTTGGTCGGATTTATGGTCAATAAATACGATATGAAAAAGAAAGACTAATCTATCGCGCTTCAGCACGATATAAACAAAATATGGCGCGGCACTTTGCCGCGCATTTTTAATTTCTAAAATTTTAAAAATTCTCATACATAAAATTTCGCTCGATCCAAAATTTTAAATTCCATAGCCTGTCGCTAAATTTAAAATTTTAAAGCTTTGCGTTTTAGGATAGCGGATAAAATTCAAAAGTGAATTACGCGCTAAAATTTTAAACGAGATCACAAACCCAAATTTTATATAAGTTAAAATTTTAGACGAAATCCTAACGAAATTCGGGATGAAATTCTGAAACAAAACTCTTGATAAAAATTTTACGCTGTAAATCTAGGTAAAATCCTGCGCCGTAACTTTAGACAAAATTTCGCGCTTAAGCCGTAAGCGTAAGCCATATAAATGCTTTAAAAACTCTAGCCTGCACTAAACACAGTAGCTAAGCAATCTGTCGTAGTCTAGGATCAAAAACTCGTGCTGGCTGATTTTTTGAATTACGTTATCTTTTACAAGCTCGTTAAACGCGGTACTCGCGCTTTGGCGCTTGAGCCCCACGAAGGATGAAAGCACCTTTAGCGAAAATGGCAAAAAGACGTATTTGTAGCCGTTTTGATGAAAATTTTGCTCGTTTGCAAGCTCGATCAAAAAGCTCGCGATGCGCCCTTTTGCATTTTCAAAAAGTATAGAGCGTGTGATTTTGCGCTGCAGCAGAATTATCTCTGTTAAAATTTTTATATATGCCTCGCAAAAGCTGCGATTTGCCAAGATCTCCCCTAGTCCGCTCGCATCGATCGTATAAATCTCGCTGTCCTCTAAAAACTCAAGCGCGCAAATTTCATTAAGAATGGTAATATTGTCCTTGTTTAGGTAGTTGATGATGAATTCTTCGCCGTCTTCAAAAAACGAAAGCTTCGCCTGCCCACTTTTAAAAATAAAAACTTTAGGCGCCTCGCTATAAAAAACATAGCCTTTTTTGATGACTTGGTGCTCGAACATTGCAAGCTCCTCGTCGCTAAGCGTGGCAATGGCCTCGGTTTGTAGTAGTCCTAGCCGCGATTTTTCCATATAACCTCCAAAAGCTAAGAATTATACAATGAAATATTTAGACAAAGATAAAGCTGCGCGGATTAAATTTACCATCCGCACTATGGCTGCGCATCTAGGTCGCCTAAGCTAATAAATTTTATAGCTATTAAAATTCTAATTTTACCCGCGCTTTGCATCGCGTAAAATTTCAAAAATTTATTGAGCCTTATGCGGCGAAATTATAGCCAAAACCCGTGGCGCGAATTTAAAATTCTGTCTTTAAATAAAAATTCATATCATTTCATTGAAATTTTATTTAGCAAGGATATAATAATGCATATTAAAAATAAGCGGTATTTTGCTCGCAATGATACCGTAAGAAAGGCACTTTATGCAAAAGTTAAATTTTAAAAATAACGTTTCCGAGACGCTGCTAATCAATGTCTATATGCGCCACTTGGATTTCAAAGACGCGGATCCGATCCTAAATGATCCCTTTTCAAGCGCCGTCGTAGAGCAGATCGATTATGATTTTGCGAAATTCGACGACGCGCGCCTTAGCAAAACGGGCACGGTGATCCGCGCGAAATTTTTCGACGACGAAACGCTGCGGCTCGCGACGGAGTTTGATCGCCCTATCGTCGTGCAGCTTGGCGCGGGGCTCGACACCCGCCCGCTTAGGCTCCAGCACGCCCTGCCGAACGCTCTATTTTACGACCTCGATCTGCCCGACGTCATAGCCGTGCGCGACGCGCTGCTACCCAAAGCAAAGAATAATTTCAGCCTGCCCTACTCGATGCTAGATCCCTCATGGATGGACGAGCTAGCTGCAAAGCACGGCAGCGCGGGCTACATATTTATTTTAGAGGGGGTGAGTATGTATTTTGAAAAAGAGGAATTTAAAGAATTTTTTATCGCGCTTTCGCAAAAATTTAGCGGTTACGTGCTGAGCGACTTTATGAGCGAGTTTTCGGTTAGGAAATTCGACTCTAGGCGCCATGACGCGATGCGGCACATGCAAAACGCGCCCTTTAAAATGGGCATTAGCGGCGGCGCAGAGGTGCAGAGCTGGGATAGTGCGCATATCTGCTTCGCCAAAGAGGCTGCAATGCTGAAAATGTATAAAAGCCACTGGAGCCTCAAAGGGCGCCTATTTAGCCTGATTCCCGCCTTTTGTAACGCTTGCAAGATGTTCGTTTTCAAAATCGGCGGTGATGAATAGGCTTAAAAATTTCAGTTGATTGCTTTTCAAATTTCGACAGCTAAGGCGGGAATTCTAAGCTGCTTATCTGGCAAGCTGGCATGCAGAGCAAACGGCATATACTGCTTTGCTTAATGCTTGAGTAAAATTATAAAAACGCTTTAAAATTTCGCTTAAATTTACCTCGATTTATAGGAATTTAAGAGTTTTTAAAATATATTTTCGCATCTTAAATTCACGGAAAAGATCATGCAAAATTTTCTCGACAAACTCACCGCCACAATTGACGCGATCAACTCCTTTTTGTGGGGTCCGTACTTTCTAATCGCCCTACTTTGCGGCACCGGCGCGTATTTTACGGCGCGCTTGCATTTAGTGCAAATTTTTAAATTTAGAATGGGCGCGCGCAAGCTTTTCGGCAACTTCTCCCTGCACGGCGAGGCTGCGGGCAAAAGCGGCATGAGCTCGTTCCAAGCCGTCGCCACGGCGATCGCAGCGCAGGTAGGCACGGGTAATCTAGTAGGCGCCAGCACTGCGCTAATAATGGGCGGGCCGGGCGCGATATTTTGGATGTGGTGCGCGGCGTTTTTGGGCATGGCGACGAATTTTGCCGAGATCTGCCTAGCTCAAATTTACCGCACCAAGGACGACAGTGGACATATGATCGGAGGGCCCGCGTTTTACATCAGTCGCGGACTCAAAAGCCCCCTTGCCAAGCCTTTAGCGGCATTTTTTGCGCTAGCCATCATCTTTGCTTTGGGCTTTATGGGTAATATGGTGCAGGCAAACTCCATCTCAGACGGCTTTAGCGGCGCATTCGGGATTCCGAAGTGGGTGAGCGGCGCGGCCTTAGCGCTCATCTGCTGCGTCATCTTTTTCGGGGGCGTCAAAGCGATCGCGCGCGTAGCCGAAAAAGTCGTGCCACTAATGGCGATCTGCTACGTACTCGTTGGCCTCGTCATCATCGGCTCAAATTTCGATAAAATTCCATCCGTCATCGCGCTGATATTCAAAGCTGCATTTGATCCATCGGCTGCTTGGGGCGGCGCTACGGGCGCTACGATCGCCACTGCGATGAGATACGGCATCGCGCGCGGGCTCTTTTCAAACGAAGCGGGCATGGGCTCGACGCCGCACGCACACGCCGCAGCGAACGTCAAACACCCCGTAGATCAAGCCGTGCTCGGCATAATGGGCGTTTTCGTCGATACATTCATCGTGCTTAACATCACCGTTTTCGTCGTGCTTAGCACCGACGTAGTCACCTTCGAAAACGGCAAGGCGGTATTTTCGGGCATCTCGCTGGTGCAGGAAGCCTTCGGGTCGCAAATTTTGGGTCGCAGCGGCGGCTACGGCTTCGTGGCGATCTGCCTATTTTTCTTCGCATTTACTACGATTTTGGGTTGGTATTACTTCGCCGAGATTAATGTGCGCTATCTGCTCGGCGCAAAATTCGTCAAGCTCTTGCAAATTTTGGTCGTCGCGTTCGTATTCATAGGAAGCGTGCAAAAGATCGACCTCGTCTGGGGGCTAGCCGATATGTTTAACGGACTGATGGTGATCCCCAACTTAATCGCGATCATCCTGCTTAGCCCCGTCGTCGTGCGGCTTTTGAGCGACTTTAACGACGGCAAAAGTTACGACGCGAACGACTACAAATAACGCCGCGCGCTAAATTTCAAGCCCGCGCTTGGAATTTAGCGCAAAATCGCCGCAAAATTTAGAACTTTTAAATTCTTTTCTAGCTAAAATCCGTGCCTAAATTTTATGATTTAAGGAGAACGCATGCAAATTTTAAGGAGCGAAAAATGCCCGTTTTAAAGGCATTGCTGACCGGTCAACCGCGCGCTTACGGCGACGAGCGCGCTACGCAGCCTCTAAAAAGGCGCTGGGAGACGGCGATTTTTAAGCAAGCTAGAGCGGGCGAAGTGCGCGCAAACGAGCTTGGGTTCGAGGGCGACGCGGTAGCTGACACGCTGCATCACGGCGGAGAGGAAAAGGCGATTTTCGCCAACTCGCTGCAAAATTACGCCGCGTGGGAGAGATTTTTGGGACTTAAAAATCTAGCCTACGGCGCAATGGGCGAAAACCTCACGATCAGCGGACTACACGAACAAAACGTCTGCATCGGCGATGTGCACCGCATAGGCTCGCTGGTGCTGCAAGTAAGCCAGCCGCGCAAGCCCTGCTACAAGCTCTCGATGCGCTGGGGTAACGCGGAGATGACGGCGGAGATCGCGCGCAGCGGACTTACCGGCTGGTACTACCGCGTGCTGGAGGCGGGCTCGTGCCGCGCGGGCGACGAGATCTACGTCGTAGAGCGCGACTCCGCTATGATGAGCGTGATGGAGCTCAACCGTCTATTTTACGGCGATCGCCTCGATGAAGGGCTGTTAACAAAATTTAACCGGCTTACGACGCTTACTCCAAAATGGCGCGAGGATATGCGCCGCAAGCTAGAAGGCAGCTACGACGACGACTTTATGCGGCTATAAAATTTAGCCTCGAAGCGGCGTTTTAAAACAGCAAAGTAGCGCCGCTCCTTGTTAGTTTTAATACACACTCTTGGTGCGGATTTCAAAATACTTTCTTGCGAGCCAGCCTGCAAAATACTTTTTTGCTTGAGTATTTAAAACATCTTCTAGGCTTTCGGTATCAGCGCGCAAAACTACTTCTTAAGTGCAAGCATAAATTTAGGCTAAATTCCAAAAACGAAATTTTAATTTAATCCACGCCTCACGCACGCAAACGATCTATTCTCGCACTCTGTTTTGCAATACGATACAGGCTACAAACGGAATTAAAAATGCAAATTTAACCGCACTTAGAATTTAAGCCGCTATGAAATCTAAATTTAACCGCACATTCAAAGCCGCGCGCGCCGCTCTTTGTAAATTTTAAAATTTAAAAGCGGTAAATTTAATCCCCTTGCTACGCAGCGATTTTTTCCAAAATCAAAAAGCGAACTATTTTTACTCTCGCAACACACTCATCTCGCACACTTAGCAGCGTGGCTCTTACGCTACAACGAGCTTTCTCAAAGCTTTGTAGCGCGCGCCAAATTAGACATGTCAGATGCTTCGCCAAGCGCCTTTCAAAGCTCATTCATAGCGCTCGCTATAAGTAGAATTTTGCGCGGCACGGCGACAATTACAACCTTTTAAAAGCGCGTACCACAGCTCAAAAGCCTATTTTAGCTTTTTAAAACCGCGCGCTGTATGGCTCAAAGTCCGCTTCCGCGCTCAATCAACTACAGTGATCCCCGCATCTGCGCAGGCTTTTCGCGCCTTTTTAGATATGCCGATGCCGGTCGTTTCGATTTTTTTAAGATTTTTGAATTGCGCAAGCTCGGCAGCATCGATATTTTTGATGTCAAAAAGCCCGTCCTCGCCGTCCCAATCAGGCGCGATTTGCAGATAAATTTCGTTCCCGCCGTCAAGATATAGTTCGCTCACCTGCTCCGCCAAATCCGCAGGAACCGGATAGTCCTTGAACCACTTTTTGGCTTGCGGCAGCGCGCCGAAGTCCGCGTACGGATCGATGCCGCGCTCTTCGCAGTACTCAAACACGTCAAATTTAGGCTCCAGCAGGGCTTTTTCATACATCAGCTCGTTCATCACGGCGATTTTGAAATTGAAATTTTTAAACGCTAGCGTTTCGCCCGCCGCGCGCGGAAGCTTAAATTTATCACTCGGCTTTCGTTTTACCTTTTTTGCCTTTTGATTGATGCAGACGCGCCCTATCGGCATTTTCGCAGCTCGCACGATGTCTGCGATCTCGTCGGTGTCGCGCTTAGCGAAGCGCTCGGCGAAGTCCATCGCGCCTATACGCTCCTGCACGACCTCTGCGAGAGCTAGCGAGACTTCGAATTTGCCTAGGCTAAGCTCCAAAAATATATATGCGCCGCGCAACTCCTGCTCAGGCACGGCCTCAAGCGGCGGTCTGCCCTCAAGCGTGAATGCGCCGCCGTAGAGCTTGCGCGGAACCTCGTGCTGCACGCCCTTTGCGACCTCAAGCATCAAAACTATCTCGGAAAGCCTCGGCTCTGCGAGCTCTCCTGCGCGCACAAAGGCAAAAATCCCAGTCTCATCCCAAAAATAGCGGCTTTTGCCCTCACCGTCATCGATCACGCGCGGCTGGCCCAAGGCTTCGTTAAATTTAGCCAGATCAAACCCGCAATTTACGCCGCCAATAAAAACGCCGTCCGGGCGCACGTCGACGTCAAATTTTTGCTTTTTAAAAATGTCAAACAGTCCCATTTCGCCTCTCCTGATTTTTTGCTCTAAATTTCATCTTAAAATTTTTCCAAAAACCCGTAAAAATCGTCCGCAAAAAGCCTATCCTCACTCTGCGCGTAGTCGCGTACATAGACCTTGTATTCGCACGGCGCGTCGTCTACCCGCTCGCTTGCTATCTCTTTCGTCGCTCCACTTGCCGCCTCACTTGTTGTCGCGCACGCTTCGCCGTCCGATGCTCTATTTTCCGCACCGTCGGATACCGTCGCGATGACCGTATCGCGCACCGTCTCGCTCGCAGCTTTGCCGCTCGTACTCCCGCCGTCTTGCCGTGCGCCGTGTTGGGTGAGCCGTCCGCTATGCCGCTTGCGGGCGAAATTTTAAAATAATACTCCTCGTCCTCGAGCTGCAAAAATACGAGCTCATCCGCGGCGAATAGGTCGTTTTTGAGATTTATCTTATACGTGTAGCAGATGTCGGCGTCGGCGCTACCCGCGAACTCGGGCGGCGCGATCGTTTTTAGCTCCGTCCCCGCCGCGCTGACGTTAGCATATCTTAGCAGCATCCGCTTATAGCTCACAGGCAGCGCAAAACCAAGCCGCCGCTGCGCCTGCGCGATCCACGCGGGCTCTATGTCGCTGCGCCCCGCGGCCGTGATATTTTTAGATTTTTGAATAAGCTTTTCTATCATTTTGATCTCATTTTGAGCGAGAAATTTTAACGCCTTAGCGCACCAAGACACGCTGTTTACACAACCCCGCGGGCATTTAGCGCGGCTTTGAAAATCTAAATTTAAAAACACGCGCGGCCTCAAAACCAAAGCGAGCCGTTTAAATTTCGAGCAGCTCGCGTATAAAATTTTGACCGCAAACGCGCGCTCATAGCGTCTAGGCGATCTAAATTTAGCGCTAGGCCCTAGCCAGCGCTATTACTTCGATCTCCACAAGCGCGCCCTTGGGGAGCTTGGCGACCTGTACCGTGCTGCGAGCGGGCTTGTGCTCGCCGAACGCCGCAGCGTATATCTCGTTCACCGCGGCAAAATCGCCCATATCGGCCAGGAAAATCGTAGTTTTGACGGCATCTTGCAGCGTCGCGCCCGCTTCTTTCAGGATCACGGCGAGGTTTTGCAAAACCTGCCTGCTCTGCGCCTCCACGCCGCCCGCGACGAACTCGCCGTCCGGCTTAAGCGCGATCTGCCCCGAGGTAAAGATGAGCCCGCCCGCCTTGATCGCCTGGGAGTACGGTCCGATGGCCTGCGCCGCATCGGGAGTCGAGATAATCTGCATAGAAAAATCCTTTGTAAAAAATTTCGCCCATTTTATCGCAAAATATTTTAGCATTGCTTTAGGCGGCGGAATTTCGCGGACGAGCGGGCGTGGATGCTGTGGGTACGATAAAATTTAATTGACGCGAGAGATTGGCTAAATTTCGACGGGCGAGGCAAAACAGATACGCGGCAATGTGACAAATTAAATGGCATGGATAGACAATCGCCTACGATATCAGAGTGAAACGGCAGGCGCAGCGGTGCGGTTAAATTTATCGCGCAAATACAGCTAGCAATATGGCGGGAGGTAGTTAGCGCGAAATGGCGAGCCGTGACGGCGAAACGACAAAATTCAAAATAGCTGACGGGTGCAGAAAACGGCGCGTGAAAGTGCGGCTAAATTTAATCGCTGCGAGTAGATTTGGTAGCACATACGGCAGCGCGATAAAACGATCTACAAAGTAGTATTTTAAAATTTTGCTGACGTAAGCGTATGAAATTTTATAAGTACCGGCGCGATAATGCCGCGTGCTCGGCAATACGACGACTCTATTGACGGCACCGAATGAATGCATGGCGATACGACGAAATAGATACGGACAGTACGGCTAAATTTAACCGATGCGGATGGACGAAACTTCATCAGCATCGTTGCGGCAGCAAATCAAATCCCTGCACCATCAAGATCGCAATGTCGCGACAGCAAAACCGAGCCCGCCCATGGTAGTGATACGGGTGACGGGGCGGTAAAAGCAGCGCCAAAATCGCCACCATCGTAGCAGAAAGAACAGCGCCGTCATAAAAAAATCAGTGCGACACTGCGCAACGCAATTAAAATCCTCGCAGTAGTAAGCGCGGCAACGAAGTTGTCGATGTAGCGGAGCAAAATCGACGATATCGAAATAATAAAATCAAAGACCTCGCGACAAGCGAGGCTTTCGACGTAACGGCAACAGAATCAACATTGCAGCAGCGGGAAATTAGCGTAGTCGTGACAAGATCAGCGCGAAGCTACGATATAATCGACGCTGCAGTAGTAAATTGGCAGTGTCGCAGTAAATTTGGTGCGACACTGCGGCAAAATCGACGTCGCAGCAGTAAACTAAGCACCATCGAGGCGGCAAGATCGGCGCTGTCGCGGTAGCAAAGTCGGCTCCGTCGCAGTGCAATCTGTGTAATGCTACGGCAAGATCGACGCTGTCGTAGCGTATCAGCGAGAGCTCATAAAATTTTACGCGAAATTTTATACGAAATCCTGTATAAAATTATATGATTTTGGCTTGAGATTAGCCTGCGATCAGCCCTCAACCAGTCTGCAATCAACTTGCGATCAGCCCTCAATCGGTCTGTATCAATTTGCAATCAGTCCGTAAAGTAGCTTTAAAATCGTCGCGGCAACGACGAACAGAAGCATCTTGCGCACGAATTTTACGTCGCATCGCATCACTAGGCTTGAGCCCGCGAAGCTGCCCGCGATCTGCCCGACCGCCATCACCGCTCCGACGAGCCATAAAATTTGCCCGCCGATGATAAAAACGCCCAAAGAAACGATATTTGAGGTGAAATTTAAAACTTTCGTGTGTGCGACCGCCTTTTTCATATAAAGCCCTAAAATTCCCACGAGTGCAAACGTCCAAAACGAGCCCGTACCAGGGCCGAAAAATCCGTCGTAAAACCCTAAAACAAGCCCGAAAATCGCGTAAAAGCTATTTTTTGACATCTTAGGTCTTGCGGGCGCTTCG
>NZ_CALIBF010000012.1 GCF_938045465.1 uncultured Campylobacter sp. | reverse complement strand
TAATTACGCCGCCCTTTAGATCGATGCTAAGCTCGTCGCCCTGCGCGATCTTGTCCGTCTCGTCGCATTCGAGGATCAAAAAGCCGGTGTTGAAGCTGTTTCGATAAAAAATCCTAGCGAAGTTTTTTGCGATCACGCATGAAATTCCGGCGGCCTTAAGCGCCATCGGTGCGTGCTCGCGCGAGCTGCCGCAGCCGAAATTTTTCCCCGCTACGATGATGTCGCCGCGAGCGATTTTGGACGAAAAATCCCTATCCGCATCCTCCATGATATGCGTCGCAAGCACCGCCGCGTCGGATGTATTTAGGTAGCGTGCCGCGATAATAATGTCGGTGTCGATATCATCGCCGAATTTCCATACTTTTGCCATATTTCTGCCTTAAATTTTAAAATAGATGCGCGATTTTACCGACAAATTTATTAAAATCCGCTCAATCGCTCCGATATGAGGGCGGAATTCCTCGTTTGAAATTTAGGGCTAAATTTAAACGCAAAAGCGCAGAGATAGGAAGTGCGGAGGCGTTAAATTTTAAATCGGCGGCGTAAAGGGCGGAATTTCGGCGCGCTAATTTTCGTCTTGCGAACGCGGAATTTTAGAGAACAATCTTAAATTTAGCTAAAAATATAACCTAAATTTTAAAATTTAGCCTAATTTTTAGAATTTGAAAAATTATTAAATTTAGATGGTTCGCGCCGTATATAAGCAAAAATAAAGAGCGTTTCGGTATAATCCGATTTTCCAAAACAAATACACAACGACACAAGGAGATTTTATGGCGAGCCCAAAAGACGCCTTAACGCCCATCGAGCAGTTCTTCGACGAAAATCAAAAAAGCTACATCACATACGAAAGACTGATAAAATTTTTCGACAAAGCCCCCACTGCGACGGCCGTTAAGAAGGTCGAAGCGCTTACGAAAAAATTCGACGTCGAGCTGATCTCCGCCGCAGAAATCTCTAAAATCAAAAATTTAGAGGACGCAAAACTCAAAGAAGCCACGCAAAAAAAACTGCTGGACGAGGGCTGGGACGAGGAATTTGACCTATCCAGCGACGTCGAGCTTTTGGAGTGGAGCCGTTCGGACAGCCCGGTGCGGATGTATCTGCGCGAAATGGGGCAGATCCCGCTGTTAACGAAAGAAGAAGAGATCGAGATCAGCAAAAAAATCGAGCTCGGCGAGGATATCATCATCGACGCGTTTTGCTCGGTGCCATACTTAATAGACTTCATTTTAGACTATAAAGAGCCGCTTATCAACCGCGAGCGCCGCGTAAAGGAGCTTTTCAAGAGCTTTGACGACAGCGACGAAGAGGGTGAAGAGGAGGACGAAGAGGAACTATCGGAGGAGGATTACGACGACGAGGAGGATGAGGAAAGCGCGGACGAGGCGAAGCAAAGGCGATCCAAAAAGAACGATAAGCGCGCTCTAAAGGTCATCGAAAGCTTCAAGGCTCTTGAAAAAGCAAAAAAAGACTGGATGAAATTTGCCGAGAAAAACGCCGAGGCGATTAAGCAGAGCAAGGGAATTTTATCGAAGCTAAACTTGGCGTTTAAAAAGAAAATTTTAAAAGAAAAGCTCATGGATCTAGGCCCTACGAGCAAGCTCATCACCGAGATCGTAAAATCGATGGAGACCGCGCTAAAAAGCGACGAGGGCTTTGAAAAGGAGCTCAAACGCTTAGAGTACAAGCTGCCGATGTTTAGCGCCGAACTGCGTGAAAATCACAAAAAAATTCTAAAAGAGATCACGAGGCTTAGCAAAGACGACATCATCGCGCGCGTGCCGGAAGCCACGATGGTCTCGACCTACGTCGATATAAAAAAGCTCTTTTTGACAAAAGAAGCTAGCAAAAAAAGCTTCAACCTCGAGCCAGAGCGGCTAAAAGAAATTTTAGAGCAAATTAAGCGCGGCAAGCGCATCAGCGATAACGCAAAGGCGCGCATGGCGAAGTCCAACCTGCGCCTGGTCGTCTCCATTGCCAAGCGCTACACCAACCGCGGGCTGCCGTTTTTGGACCTCATCCAAGAGGGCAACATCGGGCTTATGAAGGCGGTGGATAAATTTGAATACAAGCGCGGATATAAATTTTCGACATACGCGACGTGGTGGATCCGCCAAGCAATCTCGCGTGCCATCGCCGATCAAGCGCGCACGATCCGCATCCCGATCCATATGATTGAGACTATAAATCGAATTAATAAAATCACGCGCAAATATATGCAAGAAGGCGGCAAGGAGCCCGATATCAACGTCATCGCGCAAGAGGTAGGCCTTAGCGTCGATAAGGTAAAGCAGGTCATCAAAATCACAAAGGAGCCGATCAGTCTAGAAGCGCCGATCGGAAACGAGGACGACGGTAAATTCGGCGATTTCGTCGAGGACAAAAGCTCGGTTTCGCCGATCGAACAAATTTTAAAATCCGACCTTAAAGAGCAGATCGACGACATCTTAGAACAGCTCAACGACCGTGAGCGCACGGTTATCCGCATGCGATTCGGGCTGCTTGACGACGAGAGCGACCGCACGCTTGAAGAGATCGGCAAGGAGCTCAATATCACTCGCGAGCGCGTCCGCCAGATCGAAAGCTCGGCGATCAAAAAGCTAAAGCACCCAAAGATCGGCCGCAAACTGAAAACCTATATCGAGAGCTAGAGTAAAACCCCGATATAATTTACTCTTTGAACGCCCGGCAAATTTAAAATTCATTAGACAGCCGGGCTTTGGCGTCGGTATGATTGATTTTAAAAACACGACAAAAATTTAAATCCGCTAATATCCAAACTGGAATCGTCAATAATGTATTTTTCAGCCTAAATTTTTCAGGCGGAGCACAAATCAAGGCATAGTAAAATGTAGTAGTGCTTTAAATACCGATTTTGAGATGCTTAAGGTTTGAAGTTCGTAGGTTTCAAACTACAGTTGAGTAAATTTACTCTAGCTTCGGCAAGGCTTATATCCTCGAAATTCCCCTTTCAAACTCCAGTAGAGGAAATTTACACGACGAGCGCAGCAGAGCGCGTATCAATGCATATTCGTTTCAAACTCCATCGGAGTAAATTTGCACTAAAGCTAGCTCGCAGTTTTTCGCCGCAACGTTGAAAGTTTCAAACTCCAGTGGAGGAAATTTACACTTAAAGTATTGCTCCAAGAAGCTTTTTAGCGCCGGTTTCAAACTCCAGCGGAGGTAATTTACACCAATCTCTGCGTTACGATCTCGTTCGCGGTATTCATGTTTCAAACTCCAGCGGAGAGAATTTACACAGAGTCAGAAATTCTATTTTTCCAGACTATGAATATTTGAAGTTTATATTCTTACCTCTTAAATTTAGATAAGCGGCAAAGGCAGTATAAAATAAAAACACCGTATTTGCGGTGTTTTGCAAATCTTAGCCAAAGCTTTATCCGCACAATTTTCAAAATTCCGACTACAACCAGGTAGCGCGATTTAACGACACAAAAGCCGCCGTTCAGTCGGGGTGCTATCATTCCATCTCGCACCATCTAGCTAGCTTACTGCGCGCTGACAAACCGGCAACTCGGCACCGACAAACTTTGACACACGTTCAATCGCATCCCGCCGCCACGCTACCTACCCATAATCGCAGCACCCATAAATTTTGCCGGATTGCCGTGCCGACAACCGCAACACTATCTAAATTTACTGCTCCGCCGTGCCGTCCCACTCTTAAAATTTACCTTCTGTAGCCAAGAGTGCGCTGGATAACACGACGTCGGTATTTTTATTTTGCTCTAAATTTACCTTCCGCCGCACCGCTAAATTTAACCGCGTCGCAAGCTGCGCTTTTTAAGGTAGCTGTAAATCCAGTCTCCGAGCAACAAAACCGCCGCGAGGCAATACATATAAAAGGCCGCGCCGTTTTCATACTCCACGTCCTGCGCGCTAAAGACCTGCTGCGACATTTCGGGGTTTCGCGCCGCCTCGTCCGCGATCTGCGCCATCACCTCATCGTCGTGTACCTCAAGCGTGATCTTTCGCAGCTCGATGAAATTTGTCCGCTTATCCAGATGCCTGCCACTGCGGCCCATGACGTAAACGCTATGCGAGTAGAAATTTAGATAGTAAAATCCAGCGTCGTCTTTAAAAAGCTTCTCCGAGATCTGCCGCACAGCGCTTTTAAACGGATTATCGCCTGCCCTTTTTAGCGCGCTTAGACGGCTGGCGTCTGCGCCAAATTTATAATACACGTACCAAAACGCGTCTTTGAGCCGGCCTTTGGCGCCGCTGCTGCGCGGTCGATTTAAAATTTTATCCTTGCTTAGATAAAATATACCGTTTTTGCTCGCAAACAGCATGTATTCCTGATGCCCGCTCTGAAAATTTAGCGGTGTATAGGGCTCGTTTGCAGCCTCGAATCTCTCGCCGTTCATAAGCACTGCGCCCGCCTTTGGATCATAAAGAAACTCTATGCCGGCGTTTGGCTCCACGAGATACATCTGCTCGCTAGGCGTGAAATTTAGCCTCTCGCCGTCCGCATAGACGCTACGTCCGTCGCTTAGCCACCGATCGACCGGGCGAAAGTGCGCGGGCGAGCCTGGGCCGTCTTCGTGTATGATTTTTAGCCTTATCTGTTTTAGATTTTTTGCATCCGCACCCGCTAAAATTTTACCCTCGTAAAATACCCGCTCGCTGTCGGTGGCGACGTAAGGGCTCTCGGTCAGCGGCGATATAGGCGCGATAGTATCAAGTCTAGCGTAGGGGTAGTTGTACTCCTGCGGCCATTTGGAGAGTCCGAACGCGTGGAAAAATACTTTATAAATGTAGCTTATCGCGCCGCCCGTGCGCTGCGTGACGTCCGAGCAGAAGTAGCTCACGCGTCCGTCGCTGTAGTAGCGGGAGCCGATCTTTTGCGTGCGAGCGGGATCCAGCCCCGTCATCTTGCGAGCGCCGCAAAATACGTTACTAGCGTCCATACCGACGTTTGTATAGGAGTATCTGCCGGTATCAAGCGCGCGAAAGCTCGCCGCGTCCGCACCGCCCTCTAACTCGTAAGGAGCGAGGTTCCAAGAGCGTAGATAAATTTTGCCGCCGATGTTGAAATAATCGCTGTGGCCGATCTTTTGCGCGTCCGCAGGCAGCTCGCGCGAGCGGTCATACACCGATAGCTCATAGATAAAAACGAGCGAGACGAAAAGCGGCACGAAAAGTACCGCAAAGAGGAGCCTTAGCGCCTTTTTATCAAACCTGCTTAAATTATCTGCCTTTTTCATAAGGCAATTATATATCTTGCTAGTTTAAAACGTTAGAAATTTAAAAGCGTTTGCGGGGGAAATTTTAAAATTTAGGGCGCGGTAAATTTGACGGCAAAAAGCCACGGGTAAATTTAAAGCTTATCAAATTTGACAGCAAAGCCTCAGCTCAAATTTACCTGCAATCGCTCGAAACTACGCAAGCTTCGCGCAAATTTAACTCAGTACCCGTCAAAATGCTTGGTCTTTGGCAGAACCAAATTTAGCGTGATGCCGATAAGCGCGCCAAGTCCAACGCCGCTAAAGCTCATCGCGCCAAAATCCAGCACCATGCCGCCGATCGCGCAGACGAAGATGAGCGCGACGATGATCATATTGCGCGGCTCGGCCAGATCCACGCCGTTTTTGATCAGAGTCTCCATGCCCACGCTAGCGATGATACCGAAAAGCAGCAACATAATGCCGCCGATGACGGGAGCGGGGATCGTGGAGAGCGCGGCGCCGAGCTTACCCACGAAGGCGAGCAGTATCGCCGCAAGCGCGGCAAAGGTCATAATGGCGGGATTGTAGGCCTTCGTGATACTAACCGCGCCCGTAACCTCAGAGTAAGTGGTGTTCGGCGGTCCGCCGAAGCATCCCGCTAGCGACGTCGCGAGTCCGTCGCCTAGCAGCGTGCTTTTAAGCCCAGGGTTTTTGAGGAAATTTTCCTTCGTTACGTTGCTGATCGCGAGCATATCGCCGATGTGCTCGATCGCGGGCGCGATAGCGATAGGCACCATGTAGATCACCGCTTCGAGCTTAAAAACCGGCGCGGTGAAATTTGGCAGCGCAAACCACGGCGCGGACAAAATCGGCGTAAAATCCACGATGCCGACAAATAGCGACGCGCAGTATCCCGCCGCGATGCCGCAAAGTATCGGCACGAGACGCAGCATACCGCGGCCGAACATCATTATGACGATGACCGTCGCAAGCGAAATGAACGCGATAGTAAGCGACTGCCCCTGCGTATAGAGCGCCTCTTTGCCCTTGCCCATGACCATATTTACGGCTGCGGGCGAGAGGATGAGGCCGATCGTCATGATAACTGGTCCCACGACCACGGGCGGTAAAATTTTATGCAAAAACCCCTCGCCTTTGAGCCTAATAAGCAGGCTTAGAACCACGTAAAAAAGCCCCGCCGCGATCACCCCGCTCATCGTCGCGGCGATGCCCCACTCTTTCACGCCGAAGCTTAGCGGCGCGATGAACGCGAAACTGGACGCGAGAAAGATCGGCGGGACGTGTTTGCGCGTGATGAACTGAAACAGCAGCGTGCCGATGCCCGCGGTAAACAGCGCCACGGACGTATCAAGCCCCGTTAAGATCGGCACCAGCACGAGCGCGCCGAACGCGACGAATAAAAACTGTACGCCAACGAGAGCGTCGCGTAGCCTGAGATTGTAGCCTTCGTATTTTTCCATCTTCTCCTCTTTTATCTTTGCGGCTTGCCTCGCGAGCGTCTTTAACGGAGCTAGCAAAAATTTAGCTTGATAGGCTATATGCCTTATCTTCGCTAAATTTTTACGTCGCAACCCTTAAATCCATCTCGCGATCCTTCACCTTGGCTCCTGTATTAAAATTTATAATACACCGACATTCTGTAAAATTTTAACTAGCCGCAGTCGCGGACGAATAGTCCGCTCCTTTGCAAGCAATAAAAATTTATCAAAACTACACATCATCTGTCTTGAATATTTTCAAAATTTACGCCTTTGCGCCTCATTTCACCGAAATTCTATCCAAAGCGCAGGATTGCGCTCCTTCATTCGGCTCATTTCCGCCTCGTCTAAAGAAAAGCCTTAATTTTTAAATCTGACACATCAAAAATTTTGACCTACCCGGTTGCAGACAAGCAATATGCTCCACTCTTCACTGCCGACCATCAGCGGCTGCAAGCAAAACTAAGCAGTTAACGCTTCTAAACTACCTGCGATCCACCTTAAATGTTTTAAAATTTTACGACCTCGCTTTAAAATTTCGCACTCAAGCTTAAAGCTAAATTTCAAATCAAAGCCGCGTAGACATATCCAAACAAACAACGACCAAAATCCGCAAACCAGCAACTAAATTTCACAAACATAGCGGATAAAACAAAACTATACAGACCGAATTTACCGCTAAAATTTAGCGAGAGAATTCCACCATGCAGCTATTTTTTGCGTAGCAGGTCCTTTAGACTCGCCCTTACGTCCTTGCCACGCAGAATTTGCGCGACCTCGGTAGCGATCGGAGCGTAGATTTTGTGCTTTGTCGCGATATTTACGACCGCTTCGGTTGTAGCCACACCCTCGGCGACCTCGCCCAACTCGCGCAGAATTTCTTCGAGCCCTTTGCCGCGCGCAAGCCCTAGTCCCACGCGGTAGTTTCGCGATAGTGCGCTCGAGGCGGTCAAAAACAGATCGCCCACGCCACTTAAGCCCAAAAAGGTCTCGTCCCGCGCACCGAAAAACTTGCCGAAACGCGCGATCTCTACGATGCCGCGCGCGATCAAGCTCGCTCTAGCGTTATTTCCGAGCTCGAGCCCATCGCAAACGCCGCTAGCGATGGCGATGACATTTTTATACGCGCCGCACACTTCTGCGCCGATGATATCGCCACTCGTGTAAGTCTTGATGTATGCAGGGAAGGCGCTTGCGAAAAGCTCGGCTAGATTTTCATTGCACGAGCTTACAACGAGCGCGCAAGGCAGCTTCTGCATGACTTCGGTGGCAAACGACGGACCTGATAGATAAGCAAGATTGCCGCGCGCGACATACGATTCAAAAATTTCGTTTAAAAACCTACCGCTTGCCGCGTCGATGCCCTTGGAAGCGACTAGAATTCTTTGATTTTTGTAGGTGAAATTTTGATCCAGCCACTGCGCGGTTTGTTGTGCCGCGAGCGCGAAAACTAGCGCTTCGCACTCCAATGCCTCGCTCACGCTTACAAAATGCGGAATTTGCCTTGGCGTGCGCGAAGTGATGACGCATTCGTTTTTTGCGCTAAGCGCGTCAAAAAGCGCGCTACCCCATTTGCCAGCGCCGATAACCGCGATTTTCATTATGTTCCTTTTTAAAAATTTATTCGCAAATTTACGGTTTTTCAAATTTCATTTTATTGAAATTCCCGCTCTTTGAAAATTTAGCCCAAAAGCGCCGACATGAGCCTGTGCAAACGCTAGCCAAAGCCACACTTTAAAATTCGCTTTTTGAAATTTCATCTCGTCAAAATTTCGCCTCGTTAAAATTCTGCGCTTTTGAAATTTACTCAGCCAAAACTTCGCTTTTTTAAAATTTACCTCGCTAAAATTTCATACTTTTAAGGTTTTGCTCTTCCACCAAAAAACACTTTCACAAAAGGCGCGGCAGTGAACGAATGAGGATTTTGAAACTCCATTATACGTTTTAAATTTCACTCACGCATCGCTGCGGCAAATCAAATTTTTAAAAATTTTGCTCAGACGCCCGATCGCAAATCGCGCTTTTAAACCCACTTAAATCTATCAAGGCGTGCTTTGAGCTTAGATGATCTTGCGGTCGCTCGCCACGTTATCGTTTGGCGCAAGGTTTGGGGCACGCGCATCCGACGCAGCGATTGATTAAATTTAGCCTACACATCGACTCGCCACTCAAATTCGACCCTACGTATTCGATCCTATCCGCGCACCCCGAGCTTCCGTTCTCGCTCTCGCAAGCAGAGCAATTTTACGCATTCCCTGCAAGCTTTACCGCGCTTTGACGGTAGCCGTGAGTAAAAATTCCTAACTGACGTGCTTCTTAAACCACTCCGTCGCAGACCGACACTCGCGCAAACGACCCGCACGAGAAAGAACGAGCTCGAAAGAACAAAACGTGTGCGAGAAAGAGCAGGTAGCCACCAAGATCGCGCCGAATGAAATTATAACACACAAAAGCCCTCGCCATTAGCGCGTGAAAACTTTAGTTCGAAGCAAAACGTTGCGAGCGGATTTAAAATTTTATCTCAGAGGTTTTATCTATCGCGCTCGCACCGCCGCCTTTAATTCGCCCTTTACTGCCGCAGAAGCTGCGAAATCAGCCTAACTTCTCTTTCAAAAGCTCGTTTACCTTCGCAGGGTTAAACGCGCCCTTGCCCTCTTTCATCACTTGGCCTACGAAGAAGCCGAATAGCTTGTCCTTGCCGCCGCGATAGTCTGCGACTTTGTCCTCGTTTGCGCTCATCACGCGCGCTATGATCTCCAAAATCGCGCCGTCATCGCTTACCTGCCTCAAGCCCAGCTTATCGATGACCGAGCTTACGGCCTCGTCGTGCTCCATTAAATAATCAAGCACCTCTTTGGCGGCCTTTTGAGACACTGCGCCGCCTTCGATCGCGCTTAAAAGCTCGCTCATCTTCGCGCTACCTACGGGCGAATCCTCGATCGTAACGCCGTTTTTGAGCCTGCCCGCAAGCTCGACCGTAAGCCAGCTCACGCAGAGTTTGGGCTCGTGCCCCGCTGCGATCAGATCCTCGAAAAATCGCGCGTTTTCGTAGGTCGAGATTATGATCTCGGCGTCTTTCTCTTTAACGCCCAGCTCGTGGACATAACGTGCTTTTTTCTGATCCGGCAGCTCGGGGATCTGCTGCGCAGCAGCCAGCATCTCGTCATCCACGATCACGGTTAGCAGGTCAGGATCGGGGAAGTAGCGGTACTCGGCGCTGTCTTCTTTGCTGCGCATCGGCTTGGTGATAAACTTAGCAGTGTCGAAAAGGCGGGTTTCTTGCACGACCTCTTGATCATATTTGCCGTCCTGCCACGCTTCGATCTGACGCTCCACTTCAAACTCGATCGCTTTTTGAATAAATTTAAAAGAGTTTAAATTTTTAATCTCCACGCGCGTGTAAAGTTTTTGCTCGCCTTGCGGACGGATGCTGACGTTTACGTCGCAGCGAAACGAGCCTTCTTGCATATTTGCGTCGCTGATATTTAAAAAGCGCAAAATGCTGTGGAGTTTTTTTAGATACGCGACCGCCTCGTCCGCAGAGCGCATATCGGGCTCGCTTACGATCTCCAAAAGCGGCGTGCCGGCGCGGTTCAGATCAACTAGGCTGCGCGAGCTTTCGTGGTTATTTTTGCCCGCGTCCTCCTCTAGGTGTGCGCGCGTGATGCCGATGCGCTTGCTCTGTCCGTCCGCAGCTATAAAAAGCTCGCCGTGCTCGACGATCGGGATCGTCCACTGCGAAATTTGATACGCCTTGGGAAGGTCGGGATAGAAGTAGTTTTTGCGGTCAAATACCGACTTGCGATTGATCGTCGCATTGACGGCGGTGCCGAAGCTGATGGCTTTTTTAACCGCCTCCTCGTTTAGCACGGGAAGAGCGCCGGGAAGCGCCAAGCAGGTCGGGCAGACGTGCGAATTCGCCTCATCGCCGAAGCTCGTGGGGCAGGAGCAGAAAATTTTAGTTTTGGTATTTAGCTGGCAGTGTACCTCCAGGCCGATCACGGTTTCAAACATTAACTTAACCTTTTAGAATAAAAATTTCGCGTAATTTTACAATTTTTTGCTTTAATACTCGCTTGCAGCGGCGCGCGGCAGAGGCTAAATTTTAAAATTTAATCGGATAGATTCTACTCGCCGCCGCTAAGGAGCTTTTCTTTCAGATCGAAAACATCGACCATCAAGCAGGTGATGATGACGCAAATCACGCCGGGAGCAGTGCAGATGAAGAGGAATTTTAACCCCAAAAAATAAAATGACGGATAGGCAAAAAAGACGAATGCGCCGACGAAGATCAATCCGAACGACGCACCCACGAGGAAGTATAAGAAATTTCGCTTAAAATTAATGCTCATCGACGATCACGGCGCCCGCTAGATAAACGTAGCTTAAAACCATGAAAATAAAAGTCTGCAAAATCGCCATAAAAGTAAGCAGCGCAAACGGTACCATCGGCACTAGCGCAGGAGCGAGAGTAAGCATAACAAGAAGGAAGGTATCGTCGCCTTTGATGTTTCCAAAAAGTCGGAACGAAAGCGATACGACGCGCGAAAAATGCGAGACGATCTCTATGACGAACATAAACGGAGCTAGGATTTTCACCGGCCCCATAAAGTGCTTTAGATAGTTGATCACGCCGTGCTCGCGAACGCCCTCAAAATGGTAATACAACCAAACGCAAAGCGTAAGCGAAAGGGTTAAATTTAAACTCGCGCTCGGCGACTCAAAGCCCGGCACCAAGCCGATAACGTTACTAAAAAATATCACAAATCCCAATGTTGCGATTAGCGGAAGATATTTTTTGGCTTGTTCCTCGCTACCCATCGCGTCCTTACCGATCGTTAGCACGCCGCTTAGGTAGGCTTCGGCGATATTTTGCATGCCATGTGGCACAAGCTGAAGCGAGCGAGTGGAGCAAAGCGCGACGGCTACGATGATAGCGACGACCAAAAAGAAGTAAAAAAGGTAGATAAAGGTGTGGTCGTAAGAAATTAAACCGCCGAAAAGAAAGATGTCTTTTAGCATAAAAACCCTTGATCGTTGAAATTTGTGGCGTATTTTACACTTCTATTCGTTAAAGTATATTTAAATTTACGCTAGCGAGTGAAATTTTGAGCTTTGCGAGTTCTCACACCGCTTTGCTTGCCTAGCACTTTCGTCTAGCTTGCGCGCCATTTCGGCGGGAATTTTGCGTTTTTTTAGCATTTAACTTCACATTTTCAGCATTTCAGCAAATGACAAAATTTTAGCTGGTAACTACGGAATTTGCAGCTATACTGTTAATACTATTTTTGCAAAATAGAATTTATCTGTCGCATACAGAGAAGCCCTAGCCGGCTGTGCGGTAAAATTTATGTTTACAGATACAAAAAATACAATAAAATTCTACCGCGACGGCACCGCGATAAATTCCAAGAATTCCAAGAATTCCAAGAATTCCAAGAATTCCAAGAATTCCAAGAATTCCACTCAGCTCAAAAAATCATAGTTAAAATTTTAGCAAACTCAGAACCCGATTGCTAAAATTTTATAAAATTTATATAAAAACCTTGACATCCTACCACTCAATGTTGTATAATACTGGCAATCTTACCGAAAGAGTGCTAAAAGTGAAAACGAATAAACGTGATATGATCCTGGAATCCATCATTTCCGCCTATCTCGATAGCAACACCCCGATCGGATCTTCCGAGCTGGGTGAGCGTATGGGCGTAGCGATGTCAGCGTCTAGCATCCGAATTTATTTTAAGCGCTTAAGCGACGAGGGGGCTTTGACGCAGCTTCATGTAAGCGGTGGTAGAATCCCCACAGTTGCGACGATGCAAGATTACTGGCGCGCTAGACTTAGCTTCGACGATGAGTTAAAAATAGACGATGCTCGCGAGCTAGAAGCGGTGCTTGAGGATTTTGAAATTTACTGTATGATTTTCAACGCCGAAAACGAAGCCCTAAGCGAAGTTATCAATCACGATAATCGCTTCATAATCCTTACATTTAGAACGGATGAGATTATCTTAAAATACGATTTTAGAGTTTTTAAATTCCTATCAAATTTAATAGGAATTTCACTCGGAGATTTGGAGCTAGCTTCAATGCAGATCGGTCTGCGCGAGCTTAGTACCAAGATCAGGGAGCTAAAAAATTCTAAAATCGAATTTCTTTGTAACGAGGTCGTAGCGTATAAAATTTTCAAAGACGAGCGGTTTAAAATTTTACTCAACCCCTCGATCGCCGTAAATTTTACTAAAAATTTGATCTTCGCGCCCTACTTTGAGCACGGATTTATGGGGATCAAACGCCCCGTAAAATTCGAAGGCGAGGACGCTACGATGATCTGCGCAGGCAGCGTTTACGAGAATTACGAGAAATTTTTTAACTACGCTAAAGGAGTAGCATGAGCCATAAATTTAAAGAGCACGGCGATAAAAACGCAGCGTGCGATAGTGAAGAAAAAGAGGTTTGCGAGCAGTGCGCGTCAGAGGCGAGCGAGCCGCAAGAGGCGCAGACATGCGACGATACTGACGCGCAGATACAAAAGCTTCAAAACGAGCTAAGTGAGATCACTGATAAATTTTACCGCGCCAATGCGGATTTTGAAAATCTCAAAAAACGTTTGGAAAAAGAAAAAGATAGCGCTGTTGCTTACGCTAGCGAGAGCTTTGCGAAGGATCTGCTGCCGATAATCGACGCTCTTGAGGAAGCCGCCAAAATTGATGTGGAAGGTAATGAGCTTGCGGATAAAATTGAGGTCGGCGTAAAACAATGTCTAAGCCTTTTTACAAAGACTTTTGAAAAATACGGTATCGTGCCGATAGCGACGGATGCGGGATTTGATCCTAGCGTGCATAACGCTATTTCGATGATTGAAGCCGAAGGCGCTAAAAAAGGCGATATCGTTCAAGTATATCAAAAAGGCTATATGTATAAGCAGCGCGTTTTGCGCGCTGCTATGGTAGTAGTGGCGAAATAATCGCTCAAATTTTAAAATTTTAAATTCAACACAAAGGATAAACAAATGGCAAAAGTCATAGGCATCGACCTAGGAACAACAAACTCGTGCGTAAGCATATTCGAGCGCGGCGAGAGCAAGATCATACCGAACAAAGAGGGCAAAAACACCACTCCGTCGGTAGTCGCTTTCACCGACAAAGGCGAGGTTTTAGTAGGCGACAGCGCCAAGCGCCAAGCCGTCACTAACCCGGAAAAGACGATCTACTCGATCAAACGCATCATGGGTCTTATGATGAATGAAAAAAATGCGCAGGAGGCCAAAAAGCGCCTACCGTATAAAATCATCGACCGAAACGGCGCGTGCGCGGTAGAGATCGCGGGCAAGGTTTATACGCCGCAAGAAATTTCAGCCAAGGTGCTAATCAAGCTAAAAGAGGACGCCGAGGCGTTTTTGGGTGAGCCGGTTGTCGATGCGGTCATAACCGTGCCTGCGTATTTCAACGACAGCCAAAGAAAGGCGACCAAAGAAGCAGGAACAATCGCGGGCCTAAACGTGCTTCGTATCATTAACGAGCCGACCGCGGCGGCGCTTGCGTATGGACTGGATAAAAAAGAATCCGAAAAGATCGTCGTTTACGATCTAGGCGGCGGTACGTTCGACGTAACCGTGCTAGAAACCGGCGATAGCGTCGTAGAAGTTTTAGCTACCGGCGGTAATGCATTTTTGGGCGGCGATGATTTCGATAACAAACTGATCGACTTTTTAACCTCAGAATTTCAATCTGAAACAGGTATCGACTTGCGCGGCGATGTCATGGCTATGCAACGCCTAAAAGAGGCTGCGGAAAACGCCAAAAAAGAGCTAAGTAGCGCGATGGAAACGACGGTAAATTTACCTTTCATCACCGCAGACGCTACAGGTCCAAAGCACCTAATGAAAACCATCACTAGAGCTAAATTTGAAAGCATGATCGATTCTTTGGTAGATGAGACTATAAGCACGCTTAAAAAGGTCGTAAGCGACGCAGGGCTAAGCATGAACGACATAAAAGAAGTCGTCATGGTAGGCGGCTCGACGCGTGTGCCTTTGGTGCAAGAGGAGGTTAAAAAGGCTTTCGGCAAGGAGTTAAATAAGAGCGTAAACCCTGACGAAGTCGTAGCGATCGGCGCTGCAATCCAAGGCGCGGTCATCAAAGGCGACGTAAAAGATGTGCTACTACTCGACGTGACTCCGTTAAGCCTCGGCATCGAAACCCTAGGCGGCGTGATGACCAAGATCATCGAAAAGGGAACTACGATACCTACGAAAAAATCTCAAACCTTCTCGACAGCAGAGGATAACCAAAGCGCCGTTACGATTAACGTCTTGCAGGGTGAGCGCGAGTTCGCGAAGGACAATAAATCGCTAGGAAATTTCAATCTTGAAGGCATCATGCCCGCTCCTCGCGGCGTACCGCAGATCGAGGTGGAATTTAACATCGACGCGAACGGAATTTTAACCGTTTCGGCAAAAGACAAAGCTACCGGCAAGGCAACCGACATCCGCATCACCGGCTCAAGCGGCTTAAGCGACGCCGAGATCGATAAGATGGTGAAGGATGCCGAGCTTCACAAAGAGGAAGACAACAAGCGCAAAGAGACCGTCGAGGCGCGCAACCAAGCCGATAGCATCGCACATCAAACCGAAAAGAGCCTAAGCGAGATGGGCGAGAAGGTGCCGGGCGATCTACGCGCTAAGATCGAGGGCGCGCTAAATGATCTAAAAGCCGTGCTAAAGGATGAAAACGCGAGCAAGGAAGCGATAAACTCTAAAGTAGAAGCCCTAAGCAAGGTCGCCGAGGATCTATACAAGGCTGCTAGCGCAAATCAGGGCGCGCAAGGCGGATCGCAAAGCTCCGGCTCAAACGGCGGTAAAAAAGACGACGACGTCATCGACGCCGAAGTCGAATAGTTCGCTCACACGCAAAGTGAAATTTATAGCCGCGCGCTCGGTAATTTTGCTAGAGCTTGAAAGGCAATTTTACCGGCGCGCGGCAGAAGCGACTCCATAAACCGCACATAAAATTTCATAGCTTCACAGACTCGGGCGTTTTTCATACGCCCGAGCTTAACTGCTACTTCAAATTAAATTCCCAACAAACTAAAATTTTGAGTCACACATCAATACTACTAAATTTTGCGCTGTATAAATATCGCTAGACATTAGAGTATATCTAAACGCGATCGAAATTTCTTCGCGCCGATCTCGAATATAGCTGAAATTTTAAGCCTATCGCCTACAAACGAAGCTGCGATAAATTTAAACGTATGGCTAGAAAGTAAAAAATGTATCGTAAAGAGAAGCGCCGGTTAAATTTTAGAAGCAAAAGAACTAAATTTAAAGGCGCACAGATTGATTTATGAAAAAGCAAAAGTCCAAAGGCGACGCTTCGTCTTTGGGCTTTAAATTTAGCTTTATTTAACTAGAGCTAATTCTTGCGAGTATTCGCATCAGGGGTGAAAAGCGGCTTATTTAGCAGCTTGAAATCGCCTACGAACTTCTGCCCCTTCTCGCTAGTGATCCATTTGATGAAGCGCTGCGCGTTTTCGTAGTCGGCTTTTGGGCAGTGCTTCGGATTGACCGCGATTACGGAATAAAAATTCTTCAGATCGTTATCGCCTTCGTTGATGATAACCATATCTGGATTACCCTTTTTATTGTCCTCGTATTTGATGTAGGTGCCGCGATCGGTGAAGGTCACGCCCTTTTGCTCGGCAGCTGCGTTAATCGTAGCGATCATGCCTTGACCGGTTTGGTTATACCACGCCTCGTTTTCAGGCACGGCGCCCTCAACTTTTTTCCAAATACCTTTCTCTTTGTTGTCGGTGCCCGATTTATCGCCGCGAGAGAAAAATTTAATCTTTTCCGCCTTGATTAGCTCAAACGAGCCTTTAAGGTCCTTGCCTTTAAATTTAGGCGCGATGGATTTATCGGCGATGAGGATAAAATCATTATACATAACGGGCGTGCGGTCAACGCCGAAGCCTTTTTCTACGAATTCTTTCTCGACCTTCGGCGAATGCACGAAAAGTATGTCCGCATCGCAGTTCTCGCCAAGCTTTAGAGCAGCACCCGTACCTACCGCCGTCCATTTGACATCTACGCCGGTTTCCGCCTTATACGCAGGATAGATCGCGTCTAGCAAGCCCGTATTATCGGTGCTCGTTGTGGTTGCCATTACCAAATCGTTATCGGCGGCAAAAAGGCTCGCACTAAGAGCGAGCGAAACAAAAAATATTTTTTTCATGTTATCTCCTTTAAAAAATATGCTATTATAGCATATAAATTTGGTTTATAAATATGCCAGAATAGAACATTTAGGACGCGATCTTGGACTTTATTTTAGAAGGAATTTTAAGCGCATTCGGGCTGCTTTTTAGCGGCGATGCGGAGACCTTTTCGGCGATTAAAGCAACGCTTTATACTTCGAGCATCTCGATACTTTTTGCCATCATAATCGGCTTTCCGATAGGATTTATCCTCGGATTTTACGAATTTCGCGCTCGCAGAACGCTTAGGCTTTTAAGCGACGTAGCGCTTGCGATGCCCACGGTGGCGATAGGACTGATCCTTTACGCTTTCATCTCCAGAAACGGCCCCCTGGGCGAGCTGGGGCTACTTTTTACGCTTAAAGCCGTGATGCTCGGACAGTTTGTGCTGGCGCTCCCTATCATCATCTCACTAAGCGCCAGCGTCATCGAAAATATGGACAAAAAGCACTATCTAAACATTATGAACTACCGCCTAAGCCCGCTAAATTTAATCCTTTGCGTGCTTTATGAGCTACGCTACGCCCTACTGGTCGTCATCGCCACCGCTTACGGGCGGATCGTCGCCGAGGTGGGCGTAGCGATGATGATCGGCGGCAATATCAAATATTTCACCCGCACGATCACCACGGCGATCTCGCTTGAGACCAACAAGGGCGAGTTTGCGATGGGTATAGCGCTCGCGCTGGTGCTGATTTTAATAGCGTTTGCGGTAAATTTAGCCATCCATGCGCTAAAAAGGCTGGATCGATGAATGCAGATAAGCTAACGCATCCGAGCAAGAATTTCACGGACAAAAACAAGGCGGAGCGGGAGCGCAAAAATTTTATGAGTGAAAATTTAACGGACGTAAATTCCGTCATTGAGAATTCCGCGGACGTAAATTCTATGCGCGTAAATTTCGCCGCTGAGAATTCTACGAGTAAAAATTTCGCCGCGGGAAATTCTAAGAGTAAAAATTCTGCGACCGAGAATTCCATTAGCGCAAATTCTGCGGGTAAAAATTCCAAGAGCGAGAATTTCGCGAGTGAGAATTCTGCGAGAAAGAATTTTGCAAATGGGAATTCCGCCGGCGCGCGAGCTGTACCCGATAGCGAACTGATCTCGGTGCGGGATCTAGTGCTGCGCTACGAACGGAGCGAAATTCTAAATATCCCTAGTTTCGATCTAAATACGAGCGGCATCACGGCGCTTTTGGGCTCTAACGGCAGCGGCAAATCCACGCTACTGCGGATTTTATCCTTTTTGCAGCGTCCAAGCAGCGGCAG
>NZ_CALIBF010000011.1 GCF_938045465.1 uncultured Campylobacter sp. | reverse complement strand
GTCTTTTAACGCGCGGGCTGTGATTGTAAGCGGCGACCAAGAATTTCAAGGCGAAATTCTGCACTAAATTTTAAAATTCCGCGCGCTAGGACTTGGACGGATAAATCTGCTTTAAGACCTCGGCTACGACGATCATAAAAAGAACGATAGATATTAATGCGCTAAGCAATGCGGAATAGAAGTCAACAAGGTTTGTATCCGAAATGCAAACAGCCGCAATTATTATCCCTAAATATGGCGATAGTATCCAAATCGCCACGATCGGCAAAAACAGATTGACGAAAAAATTCACAAGCCTATCAAAATCCTTTAGCTTTTTGGCAAGCACCGCGCAAACCCCGCAAAAAGATATCCACAAAAATATGAAATATACGCACTTCTGCTGTAGCCATTCTATTGGATCGTCATCCCAGACGCTAGACGTGTCAAAAATCCGCCATACCACAAAATCGCCCAAGCTCGAAATATTCATCAAGCAAAAACCCATCGAAAATGCGCAGGCTATAATTTTTAAAATAATCATCAGAGTTCCTAAAATTCTAAATTTAGCTAAAAAATTCCTCGATCAGCCGAGTCATTTCGCTCTCGGTGGCGACGTGGTTGATCTGCTCGCGAAAGCTTGCGGCATTTTCGCGCCCCTTGGAGTATTCGTGCAGATGCTTGCGAAATATCGCCACGCCGTGGCTACCGTAATGGCTAAGCATTTGAGCGAAATGATAGAGCACGACCTCTCTTTTTAGCGCGTCACTTGCCTGCTCGCCCGTTTTGATCTCGCGAAAGATCCACGGCCTGCCGATTACCGCGCGACCGATCATCAGCGCGTCTGCGCCGCTAAGGTCTCGCACTGCGGGCGCATTGGAGGAGTTTATGTCGCCGTTTGCGATCACGGGGATTTGCAGCGCGCGTTTGGCTCTTGCGATCGCGCCGTAATCCACTGCCGCGCTGTATCCGCCCGCTCTGGTACGTCCGTGAATAGCGATAAAATCAGCTCCTGCGCTTTGTACGGCGCGCGCGATATTTTCGATATCCACGGCGCCGAAGCCCAGCCGCACCTTCGCGCTCGTAAATTTTTTGTTCGAATACTTTTTTATAGTCTCGACCAAGCGCGATAGACGGGGTGGATCAAGTAACAGCGCCGAGCCGGCGCCCTGTTTTACGACTTTGGGGACGGGACAGCCGCAGTTTAGATCGATGCCGTCGATGCCGTCAAATTTATTGATGAGAAAAACCGCCTTTTTTATGATTTCCGCATCGCTGCCTGCGATCTGCACGAAAAATGGGGTTTCCGCGGCGTTTTTTTCGAGCATCTTTAGCGTCTTTTCGCCCTCGAAAACAAGGGCGTTTGCGCTTATCATCTCGCTTACGGTCGCGTCACAGCCGAATTTTTTCACTACGCCCCGCAGTGGCGGATCCGAAAAGCCCGCCAAAGGCGCCAAAAATAGAGGGTCTCTTTTAAAAAAATCTTTTGTCATTTTAAATTTCTTATTTTGATTTCGTTTGAATTTAAACCTTTAAATTTAACGCCGCAGCGCTTGCAGCGGATTTTGCCGCGAGCTTTAAAATTTAAATTTCATAGGCTGCGGTATTCGCATTTAGGCGCGAATTTTATTTTTAAGCTTAGCTAATTTACATGGCGGCAAAAACGGCAGCAAGGATGATCGCCACTAAATTTTATTTGCGCGGCAAACCTGGCAAGCAGCTTGCAAAACGCCGCGCGGATTTTAAAATTTCATCACTTTTATTCGGCTAGCAAGTCTTGCGCTTTACGTTTAAATTTTAAATTTCGTAGCATAAATACAAAACCCGTTTATACGCGCACTACGCAAGCAAATCTTTTAAATTTTACCGCTTGCGCGCATTGATTTTTCGATAAATTTTGAAATTTCAAATTTGCGCGAGTTGGAATTTTATCCGCACTTTAAATTTTATCGCGCAGGCTGTGTTTAATAGCCACAAAGAACTTAAAAGCAATCTCTCTTACCCGCATAAAACGAACTCGTAAAATTACCGAGCTAAAATAACAGCGACGCAGGAACGTTTTTGCCGTTGTCACGCAAAAATAACAGAATTTTAAACTTCTCAAACTCGTCGCCGTCGGCAAGGCTTAGCTGCTCTCTAAACTCGTCGATCATGCCAAGCTCATATAACGCGTACAGATATGCCTCACTCGCTTCTTGATTCTCGTTTTTGAGCCGCTCGAAAAAGGCTTTGTATTGCTCTGGAGCGAGATGATTTTTTAGCTTTTTAGCAAAGCCGATAAAATCCTGCTCGCTAAATTTTTCATTATTTACAAGATCGAAAAGCTCCTCGCTACTGATCTCAAAGCTCGCGTCATTCACCGCGCGATCCACTAAAATATTTACCTCGGCTATATCTTGAGGAATTTTATAGGCCTTGATCTTATCGTAGCTTCCTTTGGCAAGCGCTACGGCATAGGCTTTTTTAGTGATATTTTCGCTATAAACGCCCTTGGTTTTTAAAATTTCATACGCATACGCAGGCTCAGCGTCGAGGCGGTTGAGCTCGTTTTGCAAAAATAGTCCGTTATCTTTAGGAAGTTTATATTTTCGCAGATCCGCCACTTCGCCGTTTTTAACCTTCTCAATAACACCTATGACCTCTTTTAGATCCTCATTTTTGACATCTATGCCAGTGCTATCGTACCACGGAGATAAAATTTTAGTAAGCTCGCTTGGGTCTTTAAAATACTCGGTTTTAAAGTCTTTATTGGTATCAAGACCCAGCAAAACCTCTTTACTCATCGCATCGTACGCGCTTAGGTCCTTTGCGATCGCCCTTTTTGTGCGGTAAAAAGCAAAGCTATGAAAAACGATATGAAAAATCGCCAAAATCATATATAAAATTAACGGCAGTACGATCCACACCGCCACAGGAAGCGTAAGCGTAAAACCGAAAAGCCCCAGTGTATAGCTACTGCTTTGCTGCGTAAAAACTAAAATCGCGACGATTGCGATATAGACGATCGAATATAAAAAGAATTGCTTGGTTTTCATAGCTAACTCCTATTTTGCTTTTCCGCCTGTTCCTTGCACGAAATGCACAATCTCGCCTCCGGATTTACTTTAAGACGCTCTAAGCTTATCTGCTCACCGCAGCTTTCGCAAAGCCCATAAGTGCCGTTTTCGATACGTTTAAGCGCACTTTCAATCTCTAAAAACGCCTTTTGTTGATTAACATTGAGCGAGTATTCGATGCTTAAATCCGTATTCATGCTCGCTACGTCAAAATCATCCGCAGCTTTATTTTCGCGCAATTCCGAAATTTCATTTACAGAGCTATTAATATTGGCGATGAGTTGCTCTCTTTTTTCTTCTAAAATTTTCTTGTAAAATTTCAACTCGTTTTTCTTCATTACTTCCCTTTATTTGTGATATGGATGGTTTGCGTTAATACACAGTGCGCGAAAAATTTGCTCAAAGAGCAAAAGTTTAGCGATTTTGTGCGCTAACGTAAGCCTACTAAGACTGATTATTTTATCGGCTTTTGCCTTAAAATTTTCACTAAGCCCGTAAGCGCCACCGATGAAAAATGACACGCTACTTTTATCCTTTAGCATACTCGCAAATTCCACGCTATCTAGCTCCTGTCCGCGCTCATCCAAAGCTACGACGTATCCGCTAAGGCGCGGTAGATAAGCTTCATCATACGCCTTAAGCGCTAGCTCAGCAGATGTGCTTTGAGCGCGAGCGATATTAGCGTTAAAAAATATATCATCTCGCACCGCGGCAAATTTAGTCGCCATTTTTTTATAATCGCTTATCGCGCCTGCGAACTCGTCCGTGCCCTTTTGGATGGAATTTACCGTTATCTGCACTACTCTTCGCTTCCCTCTTCGTGCAGCGACTTATCGCTCATATCGTCAATCTGCACGGCGTTTTTGCTAAGCACGTTGATTATATCGCTTAGATACTGCCTCATCTCAGCTCTAGGCACGATCGCATCAATTAGTCCGTGCTCAAGCAGAAATTCCGATCTTTGAAAGCCCTCCGGCAGATCCGCGCCTATGGTTTGCTTGATAACGCGCTGTCCGGCAAAGCCAATGAGAGCGCCGGGCTCTGCGATGATAATATCTCCCAGCCATGCAAACGACGCGCTCACGCCGCCCATTGTAGGATCGGTAAGAACGGAGATGAATGGAATTTTATGCTCGGATAAAATTTTAAGCGCGGCGGAGGTTTTGCTCATTTGCATTAGCGAAAAGGTGCTTTCTTGCATCCTTGCGCCACCACTTGCGCTTACGATGATTAGCGGCTCGTTTTTATCCAGACTGCGTTTTACGGCGCGGACGATCTTTTCGCCCTCCACGGAGCCCAGGCTTCCGCCCATGAAGTTAAAATCAAACACCACGAGCTGAATTTTTTGGCGACTTATAGCGCCCTCGCCCGCGATCACCGCACTAAACCTGCCGGTTTTTTCCTTGCTCTCGGAGATGCGCTTTTTGTAGGATTTTTTATCGACGAATTTTAGTGGATCGACGGGCTGCAAATTTTTATCGAACTCCACGAACGAGCCCTCGTCGCAGATCAGATCGATGCGAGCCTGCGCGTCAAAACGAAGGTGATAGTTACACTTGGGGCAAACGCTATGATTTTGCTCGACCTCTTTGCTATACATCAGTGCGCCACATCCCGGGCACTTTATCCAGTGCGTAGGAGCTTCGCTCGGCGCAGGTTGCGTCCTACGTATTTTTGAAAATAGATCTCCAAAATTCATATGATTTCCTTTAAATTCTATGAAATGAAACTTCTGATTATAACCTAAAATTCTTTATTTAAATTTATATGTGAATTTCGCTAAAATAGGAAAATGCAAGGATTTATATTAAAAACGACCAAGGTTAGGGATGAGGACTGCATCGTAGATGTGCTGAGCGAAAGTGCGCTCGTGCGTGCGTATCGCTTCTACGGCGCGCGCCACTCAAACATTATCCAGGGCTATAAAATCGATTTCGAGCTCTCGCAAAATCAAAACTTCCTCCCTCGTCTTAGCGGTGTGATGCATCTAGGATACGCGTGGCTCGGAAACCGCGAGAAGCTGCTATTTTGGCAGCAATTTATGCGGCTTTTACACGCGCATCTAAAAGATGCCGAGCATCTGGATAAATTCTATTACGAGCTGCTAAACCGCGCTGCTGTGCGCTTTGGCAAACAAAATCCGCGCCGCATAATCGTAGAAAGCTACGCCGAAATTTTAAAATTTGAGGGGCGGTTGCACGACGAGCCGTATTGTTTTTTATGCGACGAAGAAATTTTAGAAAATATCGCGCTATGCCGCGGCTTTTTGCCCGCGCACGAGCTTTGCGCGCAAAGAGCGGGCTTTGCGCAGGATGAAATTTTAGAATTTTTACGAAGCAAAAAGACACTAAATTTAAACGACGAAACGGTAGGATATCTTTACGACATTGTAGCAGAGGGATTTTAATCTCAAAAAAAGCAAACTAGTACGGAATTTTAAAATACATAATCTAATCAAATTTTAAAATTTAAATTTTCTAAATTCTATCTTTTCGTTGAAAATCGACATCGTGCGTTGCAGGTTGCTTATATCTTTTTGCATCGTCTGCATAAAATAATCTCTCAGCTGCAGATACTCCTCTTTATTTGCCATCAAGATATTTAGTATCTCGACCTCAGCGTTTTCCTTATAAAGCACGAGCTGATCGTGAAGACCGAAAAAGCCGAGGCTGCCGTTAAGCAGATGCATATAGGCTTTGGTAGTTAAAATAGAAAAGCAAAAAGTAAAAATTATCGCCACGCCATTGATCGGCTCTCCCGTCGTATAGCAGCCGAGCAAAAACCAAAGAACAAGAAAGACCTTTATATAAATAGGTATTTTTTGCTTCCAGCTCCATCTCCAGTCAAAGCTTAAAGCCATAGCGCCGATTGTATTTATCTCGAACGTTTTACGAATCTTATTTTTATTGTAATATAAAATTTTATCGTTATAAAACACGAAGTATGCGCCGTCTCTATTCATAAAATTTGTTACGAATATTACCAAGACCAAAGGAAGGAGGCGAAACATTTTAATGCTTATGGGATTTACAATAGTGGCAAATGCAAGCGCTATTAACAAGCCTACCATAGTAGGAATTATAGAGTATTTCATATAGTCATAATAAGTATGATCTTTGATGATTATCGGCTCTTTGTCGTAATCTCTAGCCTTGGAATTCTGCGGTAAGACGCCGCTGTCATCGGATATAAAATTTTGCTGCTCTATGTTGTTTACACAGGCGGAATTCTGATCCGCTTCGGCTTCTAAATTTAAAGCGTCAGGAGCGGAATTCGGTGCTTTAGAATTCAGAGATTCGAAATTCGGAGGTTCAGAATTCAGGATTTCAAAATTCGAGGCTTCGAAATTTAAGGTTCTAAAATTAGAAGCTTCAAAATTTGAGACTTCGGAATTCGAGATTTCGGAATTTTGAGCTTTGAAATTCGAGACTCCAAAATTCGATGTTCCAGAATTTTCGCCGTTAGAATTTTGTTCTAAGCCTTGCTTAGGCTCTTGATGCCGCTTTTGTAGTAGCTTTCTTAATTCATCTAGCCTGCTTTGATCCATTCTTGCCCCCGGTAAGACGTTTCAACCTCGCTTATTTTTGCTTGCGCTCTTCATCGCCGCTAGCTCCTGCGCCAAAAATTCCCCCGTGTAGCTACCTGTCTTTTTAAAATCTTTCGCGAGCTTTTCTGGGGTGCCGCAAGCGACGATCTGTCCGCCGCCCTCGCCGCCTTCGGGCCCCATGTCGATGATGTAATCGCAGTTTTTGATGACGTCCAGATTGTGCTCGATCACAAAGACGGAATTTCCCAGATCGACCAAATGGTGCAGCACCGCCACCAGGCGATCTACGTCTGCAAAATGTAGCCCCGTCGTGGGTTCGTCCAGGATATATAGCGTATTGCCCGTGTCGGTGCGGCTTAGCTCCTTGGCGAGCTTGACGCGCTGTGCCTCGCCGCCGCTAAGCGTCGTGGCGGGCTGTCCGAGCGAAACGTAGCCGAGCCCGACGTCCGCGAGCGTTTTTAGCTTTTGATAAATTTTAGGCACGGCTTTGAAAAACTCGAGCGCCTCGTCGATACTCATCGCCAAAACGTCGGCTATGCTTTTGTTTTTGTATAGAATTTCAAGCGTCTGCGCGTTGTATCTCGTGCCGTGGCAGACGTCGCAGACGACGCTGATATCGGGCAGGAAGTGCATCTCGATCGTGATCTCGCCCTCGCCCGCGCATTTTTCGCAGCGCCCGCCCTTGACGTTGAAGCTGAAGCGCCCGATCTTGTATCCGCGCAGCTGCGCTTCTTTCGTCGCGGCAAAAAGCGCGCGGATCTCGTCCATCACCCCCGTGTAGGTCGCGGGATTGCTGCGCGGGGTGCGTCCGATCGGGGTTTGATCCAGATAGATCACTTTATCCAGGCTCTCAAGCCCCGAAATTTTAGCGTTCTTTACCGCGTGCACCTTTCTGGCGCGATTTAGCTCCTCAAGTGCCGTCGGCAGGATGGTTTGCAGCACCAAGGAGCTCTTGCCGCTGCCGCTAACGCCCGTGATGCCGACTAAATTTCGCAGCGGAAATTTTGCGCAAAGGCCGTGGATGTTATTGATATTTACGTTTTTGATGCTTAGCCAAAGCTCCTGCTTACGGTGCTTTTGGTAGTTTATCTCCTTTTGGTTATTTAGATACAGCGCGGTTTGCGTATTGCTTTTAAGCAGATGCGCGACGTCTCCTGCGAATACGACCTCGCCGCCTAAATTGCCTGCCCCAGGGCCGATATCTACGACGAAGTCCGCCGCCTCGATCGTCTTTTTATCGTGCTCGACGACGATTACGGAATTTCCCTTTTCCTGTAAGCTTCGTAGCGTCTTGATGAGCTTTTGCGTATCGCGCTCGTGAAGCCCGATGCTAGGCTCGTCGAGCACATACATCACGCCGCTAAGACCAGAGCCGATCTGGCTTGCGATACGGATACGCTGCGCCTCGCCGCCGCTGATGGTGCGCGCATCGCGCCCCAGCGTGAGGTATCCAAGCCCCACATCCTTTAAGAAAAACAGCCGCTCGTTGATCTCTTTTAGGATTGGCGCAGCGATCTGCGCGTCCTTTTCGCTTAAATTTGAAAACCGCTTCTCGTCGCTGAAAAATTCCACGCAGTCTGAGATACTCATATTTATCACGTCGCCGATACCCTTGTCTGCGACCTTTACGGCTAGGCTTTCGGGGCGCAGGCGCAGTCCGCCGCAGTCGGGGCAAATTTTTTCGCTCATATAATCGTCCAGATCGCTTTCGTTTTTGAGCAGATCGTAGGCATATTTGATCGCGCCCTCAAATTTACGCACGAGTTTATGTTTTTTCCAGTAAAAATCGATCTCTTTGACGCTGCCGTAGAGGATCAGCTTTTTTTGCTCCTCACTTAAATTTGCATACGGAATTTTGACGTTTATGCCGTTTGCTTCGCAAAATCCGAGTAAAAATTTATAGTAATAGCTCTTGTTAAAGCCCGACATCACTTTAATCGCGCCGCCCTCGATCGAGGCGTTTTCGTTGATGATCTTGCCCAGATCGAGGCTAAATTTTATCCCCAGCCCGTCGCAGCTCTCGCACGCGCCCTTTGGGGAGTTGAAGCTAAACGCGAGCGGCTCGAGCGGCTTGAATGAAATTTTACAATCAAAGCACGCCATATGCTCGCTGTAGTGGATCAGGCTCTGCGCGAGCCCCAGCTCGGCGGCGTTTGCGATCTCCACCTCAAGCTCGCCGAAGCTGAGCTTGAGCGCCTTTTCGACGTCGCTTGCGATACGGATGGAATTTTCCTCGTCGATGGTCGTGCGGTCGATGATGACCTTGATCGAGTGCTTTTTCGTCTTGCTCAGCTCGATCTCCTCGTCCAGCCGCACCAGCACGCCGTCGATCTGAGCGCGCACATAGCCCTGCTCGCGTAGGCTCTGTAGCATATCGGCGAAACTGCCCTTTTTCTCGCGCACCAAGGGCGCTCCCAAAATCACCTTCGCGCCACTCGGCAGCTTCATAATCTCGGCGATGATGTCGCTGGAGCTCATCTTTGAGATCGGCTTGCCGCATTTGTGGCAGTGCTGCACCCCTACGCGCGCATATAAGAGGCGCAGATAGTCATAAATTTCGGTGATCGTGCCCACCGTAGAGCGCGGGTTTTTCGACGTCGTTTTTTGATCGATCGCGATCGCAGGCGTCAGACCGTCGATCTTATCGACGTCGGGCTTGCCTACGCGGTCTAAAAATTGCCTCGCGTAGCTGCTTAGGCTCTCGACGTATCTGCGCTGCCCCTCGGCATATAGCGTATCAAACGCCAACGTGCTCTTGCCGCTGCCGCTAAGACCGGTAAAAACGACGAGTTTGTCCTTTGGAATTTGCAAATTTATATTTTTCAGATTGTGTTCGCGCGCGCCAGTGATGGTGATGAGATCGTTCATTTTCGCCCTTTTGTGCAAATTAATCTTACATTATAGCTCAAATTGTTAAAATGCGGTTTTAACAAAGGCGGCAAATGATACTGATCTGTACGGCTTTGCGCTGCGAAGCCCAAGCGATAATCGAGAGTTTTAAACTTACGCGCAGCGGCGATCTGTTCGCAGGCGAGCAGATGCTTCTATACATCTGCGGCGTGAGGTTTGGAGCTAAATTTAAAGCGGGCGCTGCAGGCGGCATAGAAATAGAATTTAAGAGCGAACCCGGCGCGGAATTTGTTCGCCGTGCCGATGCAGACGCGGAATTCGGGCGTGAGCTTCGCAAGGATCGGCGCGGCGCGGACGTGGAATTTGAGCACCGTTCGGATGCGGGCGCGCTCTGCGGCGGCGGCACAGAAGCAGGCTCCGCGCAAAATGCGACTGAAGATTTTGAAATTTTAGATCTTGGCTGCGCGCAAAATTCAGAGCGCTTCGGCGAAATTTTACTTTCGCGGCGCGTGGACTTTGCGCTAAACATAGGAGTCTGCGGCTGCGAGGATACAAACGTGCAAATCGGCGAGGCGTTTTACTTTGACGGCACGACAGCGCAGGAATTTTACGGCGAGGACGGATCGAAATTTTATCGCTCGCAGGTTGGGGAACACAGCGAGCAGGCTCTAAAATTTCAAAACGTTTGCGAGCGGGAATTTTGCGGCGCGAGTTTAGACGGCAAGCTGCGAGCAAATTTAATCTGCGTGAGCGAGCCTAAAATTTTAAACGCAACGGAGTGGACTGATGTAAAAAATATCGCAGCGATCGAAGCGTGCGGCGAAATAAACGCACAAGCCCTAACGCAAGAGGCAAACGACGCGGCAGATACAAAAAATTTCACGCGCGACGCGACGCGGGCTGAAATACAAAGCTTAACGCAAGTCAAGGCGCAAAATTTATCGAGCGTAAAACCCTCACAAATCGCGGTAGGTGAGTGCAGCGCTGCGACAAATACCGCAGCGCGCGCAGCACAAAATACGCCGTGCACGGCAAAGGGCGCTACTTGCGGGTGCACAAATCACTACGTTACGCTTTACGATATGGAGAGCGCGCTTTTTGTTAATGCTTGCAAGCGCGCGGGCGTGCCGTGGGCGATGATGAAGATCGTAAGCGATCATCTGCGCGGCGAGCGGCTTAGTAAAAGCTTCGTCTATGAACTCATAAAGGCGCGCCTGCCGCAAATCCGCACCGCGATAAAGGGCAAAATTTAACTACTAGAGCGTATGCAAAAAACCGAGCCGAGAGATAAAATTTTGGCTTCATATGCCGAATACGACGCGGAATTAGAAAGTATTGCATAGTTACAGGAGAAACGATGAAAATAAAAGGCTCTTATCTATGTTTCGCCCTCTTGGCATGCGCGTGCGTCGCGGCTTGCGCGTATGCCGTGGCGGATTTGTTCGCGGATCTGCCCTCTTTGGTCTTTTTAGCTCTTTTGCTCGCATTTGCCTGTATCGGGCTATGGCCAAAAGACGCTCTAATAGGCGCGCGCTACCTATTTTACTGCGTCTGCGTGCAGCTACTTTTTGCAGCGGCCATATTCGCCGTTCATAAATTCCCCGCCATGGCGCAGTTCGTGCGCAGTGCAGAGATAGGCATCGACGGCGTGCCGCTAGGTATCGCTCTGCTCGTGCTGCCCGCGTTTTTCTGCGCCCTGCCGTATTACTACCGAACGGGCGTCAAAAAAATCCCGCAAAAGCTCATACTCGGCGGAATTTTGATCCTAAACGTCGCTATTACGCTAGCTTACGCTCTCTATTTCGAGCGACTATTCTGCGGCGCGATCTGAAATTTCAACGATTTTCAGTGACGGCGCGCGAAATTTAAGTATAATTTGCAAAATTTAAACGAAGCGGAGCAAGATGACGGAGGCGAAAAAGGAGCTAGGTGCGCAGTTTGGCGTGAATCTGGACGAGCGATCGAGCGCGTTTTTAGGCGCGCTATTTGAGAAATTTCACTTTTCATTTCAGCAACGAAAGCAGCTTGCGGAGTTTGCGAGCGATTTTGAGGCGTGGGACGAGACGCCCGTTTATGAGCTGCTTGCGGATGGGCAGTGCGGGCTAAATTTTAATAAAGCCAAATTTAATAAAGCGGGGAAAGTCCCGAGCGGCGAGCAAATTTTTAATTTCGTGCGCGAAGCCTGGCTTGAGCTAAAGTCTCGCCCGCACTCGTACGCGAGCTTCAAAAGCGATTACGCGCCGAAAAAATTTGAAATTTCCTCCTTTCGCGCAGACCGTATCGCTTTGGGCCGCTGTCCGGTAGCGAGCGAAAACACGCGCTGCTGCAATCTGCTGACGCTAGATGCGGTCAATTCGTGCGGCTTTGACTGCTCGTATTGCGCGATCGGCTCATTTTACAAGCACGGGAAAATCGGCTTTGACGAGAATTTTGCGGCAAATTTAGCGCGGCTGCGGCTCGATCCCGCGCGTAGCTACCACATCGGCACAGGGCAGAGCTCCGACTCGCTCATGTGGGGCGATCGCTTCGGCATTTTAAGCGCGCTATGCGATTTTGCGGCGCGGCATCAAAACGTGATTTTGGAGCTTAAAAGCAAGTCGAACAATATCCGGTTTTTCCTGCAGCGCGAGATCCCGCGCAACCTCATCGTTACATTTTCGCTAAATACGCCCGCGATCATTGCGAACGAGGAGCATCTAAGCGCGAGCCTGGATGCGCGGCTGGCTGCAGCCGAAGCGCTCGCGGCGCGCGGCATTTTGGTGGGCTTTCACCTCCACCCGATGGTTTGGTACGAGGGGTGGCAAAGCGATTACGGCGCGCTTTTTGAGCAGCTGCTGCGCCACTTTGATCCAAGCGGCGTCGCGATGGTCTCGCTCGGCACGCTTACCTTCATCAAACCCGTCGTCAAGAAGCTACGCTCGCGCGGGCTGCGGAGCAAAATTTTACAGATGCCCCTTACGGACGCGAACGGCAAGCTCTCATACCCGCTGCAGATCAAGCGCGAGCTTTTTAAATTTGCCGCGGACGCGCTTTCGCCGTGGCGCGAGTGGGTGTTTTTCTACCTCTGCATGGAGGATGCGAGCCTGTGGCGCGAGGTTTTGGGGCACGAGTACGAAAGCAATGACGCGTTTGAGGAGGCGATGAAAGCGGCGTATTTCGCAAAGATATGGCGGCGCTAGACGCGCTGTTTGTCGCAGACGTCGCGGCCTGTGCCGGCTCGCATGCGGTGCCGAGGATACAGCGCGAAATTTGCGGCGAGCGAGCGATTAAAATTTAGCGGCACACCCGGCTTTATAAAATTAAATTTTATAAATCGTGCGGGGCGGGTACAGCGAACGGCGATGAAATTTTACAAAACGCTCGCACAGCAAAATGCCGCGGGCTAAATTTAAAATTTTACCGCGCAGGTCGGCGGCGCGGATTGTTCAGACCGCGCAAATTTGGCGGCAAATACAGCGGGTAATAAATTTAGCGCAGCGAAATTTGTATAGTGCGCTAAGCTTAACGCGCCGAAGCGGCATTAAAATTTAAAGGAGAAAAGATGAAAGCATTGATCACGGGCGCAAGCGGCGGTATCGGCAGCGCGGTTGCGGAGCTTTTGCGGCAAAACGGCTATGAAATTTTAACGCTAAGCTCGCGCTTTGAGGATACGTACGCGCTAGCGAAGGAGTGCCGCGCGCTGGCTGCGGCGTGTGAGATTGACGCACTGATTTTATGCGCGGGTACGGCGAAATTTGCGCCGCTTGAGGCGATGAGCGAGAGCGAAATTTTAAAAATTTTAAACGTAAATCTTGCCGCAAATATCATCATCACGCGCACGCTTTTGCCGAATTTAAAGCGCAACCGCGCCCATATCATCGGCATTAGCTCGATCGAGGCGCTGCGATCTAGCCGCTTTAGCGCGGTTTATAGCGCGAGCAAGGCGGGGTTGCGGGCGTTTCTGCTCTGCCTTTTTGAGGAGGCGCGCAAGCAGATCAGAGTAAGCTGCATCAACCCTGACATCACCAAAACGCCGTTTTACGAGGATTTGGGCTTCGAGCCTGCAGATGATGAAGCAAGCTTCGTGGATGCGGGGGAGATCGCAAATTTCACGCTGCAAATTCTGCGCACGAAGTCCAACGTAAGCGAGTTTACGATCCGCCCGCAGATCGTAAATCTGCGGAAAAAATCAAAATTTAATCGCGAAGGGGGCGAGCTTGAAAATCGGTAAAAGTCATGTTTTTGTGCTAGCTGTGGCGCTTATTATTATTTATGCCGCGTTTGTAAGCGGTAGCGGCGGGTATTGTAGCGCGAGAGAATTTTTTTCAGGCAGGCATGATGAGGAAGATGATGCCTGCATCGCTAAGCTGATAAAGCGCGCAGACGACGGAAATAGTTTTACAGAAAGTAGGCTTAGATACCCAACTATGGAATATATCAAGCGAGTGTGCGAAAAGGGAGTGGAAAGCTTGGGTGAGCGAGAAAGATTTTATTTCGAGCGTTATAGTAAAGATCGTTGTAGTGCTTGGGGCTTTAAAACGCCTAAATCAAAAGACGGCGAAGCAAATACGACGAGCAGCGATACGAACGCAACGGACGGCGAGGGAAATTTAACGCGCAAAGGTACGAATACGATCCGCAATGAAGCAGGCGCGATCAAACGCGATATAAATTCTACGGGAGGATTAGATGCCGGACAATAAAGCGAGCTTGAAAGCTAGTAAAAGTCAAATTTTTTTGTTAATCGTAGGGGTTGTTATTCTGTGCGCCCTATATATAAACAACAGTGGCGCGTATTGCAACATTTGGGAATCTTTTTTAAACAACAAGGGCGAAGAGGATGATGCCTGTATAGCCAAGCTGATAAAGCGCGCGGATGCTGGCGACGATCACGCGTTAAATCGACTAATGTATCCGAGTCAGGCATATATCAAGCGCACATGCGAAAAGGGAGTAGAAAACTTGAGCGAGCGTGAGAGATATTATTTCCAAGGTTTCGGCGGAGATCGCTGCGAGATTTGGGGCTTTAAAACGCCCAAATCAAAGGGCGGAAAAGCAGGTACGACGAGCGGCGGCGGTAATTTAGCGCGAGGCGATGCAAACGCAACGGACGGCGAGGGAAATTTAACGAGCGGTGAGAGAAACAACGTCGAAGCCGGCACTACGGGCAACAAGGCGGACAAGACGAAGCGCGAAGGAAATTCTACGGAATAGCAAAATGCTGAGCGATAAGATTAGCCTTGAGGGCGATATCGTAAATTTTATGCCGTTGGTCAAATCTATGAAAAAATGAGTTAAAATTTATTACTCAAGGAAAAACATGGTAAAAAAGAGATCTTTAAAAATAAAAGGAAGCATATCGATTGTCATAATCCTGCTTTGGGTTTATTTTTTGATTACGACGCTGGGCGGTGATAGATACTGCGGCATATGGGATTATATCGCAAATAGTGAAGAGGATGACGCCTGCATCGCCAAGCTGATAAAGCGCGCAGATGAGGGTAGTGAATTAGCGCTCAATCGGCTTAGATACCCTAGCAAGGCGTATATCAAGCGCGTATGCGAAAGGGGAGTGGAAAACTTAAGTGAGCGAGAGAGATATTATTTCGAGCGTTTAGGCGTAGATCGTTGCGAAGCTTTAAATTTTAAAGATAACGAAGCAAATACGACGAGCGGCGGCGGTAATTTAGCACGAGGCGATACGAACGCGACGGACGGCGAGAGAAATTTAATGCGCGCCGAGGCAAACAACGGCAAATCTGACACTGCGGACAGCAAGGCGGACAAGACGAAGCGCAAAGGAAATTCTACGGAAGAACAAAATGCTGGGC
>NZ_CALIBF010000010.1 GCF_938045465.1 uncultured Campylobacter sp. | reverse complement strand
GGTAGCGCAGATCGCTCCATCTTTTAAATAGTCCTCCTTTAAATTTGCCGTGGAGCGTGCGCTTCGCGGCACTTTCATCTTTTTTAAAATCATTAAAGCTTAGACCTTTTTAAAATTTAGCTCTGCCGACTTCGGTTAAATTTAAACAGATTGGGCTTTGAAATTTTAAAATTTTAATCTGCACGAATGAAATTTATCTTTTAAATTTAGAGCTGCTGGATACTTTTGCGCTCATGTAAATACAGACCTGCTTGGAGGCACACGTAGCGTGATTAGAAAAAATTTAGCCTCTGTGACGGCGGAAGGACAAAGCCGAGAGTTTGCGTATAGCGGTTTATAAACCTCATCGGCGTAATCGGCGTACACTCGGGAAATAAAATTTGCAAATTTTATAAGCGGCGAAGCGGAAAGTAATGTCGCTAAAATTTCTCTCCGCACATACGCCATTGAAATTTCTTTCCACTCACACGCCGTAAAAATTCTCCCCGCAGCTGCTCTGCCGTGAAATTTCGCGCGCCGTTTAATGTAAAATTTTGTCTATCTGCGCAGCGAGTGGCTGCCGTCTGTCTGTAAAATTTAGCATAAATTTGGCGCTGCAACCGCGAAAAATCGTGGGATCAGCAGCAGCTCACCTCTGCAAAATTTAGCATAAATTTAACGCCGCAATCGCGCGCGGCTCTCGTTCTCAAAAACGGCAGCATAATCCCGCGAGATCGCCCGCCGCTAGGAGCGAAAAACCGCAAAACTATGCGGCGCGACAAGGCATAAATTTAAAATTTAGAGGGCTTATCCTCTTTGTACTATCCCGCGCGAATAGCGCGAAGAGGCGTAAATTTAAAATTTAGAGCGTAAATTTTAAGGCTTTAAAATTTACAGCCCGAGCTCTATCGCCAGATCCTTTACCGCTTTGAGATTTACCTTGCCGCTGCCGAGCACCGGGATTTGCTCGACCTTTTTCACGACGCTTGGCTGCATTATCGGCGCCAGCGCGGAGTCCTTTAGGCGGCGCGAAATTTCATCCTCGCTCGCCTCACCCACATAAAGCAGAGCGATCTTTTCGCCCTTTTTCTCGTCTTTTAGATTTACGCACGAATAGATCGCGCTTTCGCCTAAAATTTCGTCCACGGCGCTTTCTACCGCACCCAGGCTGATCATCTCGCCGCCGATTTTGGCAAAGCGCGAAAGGCGGTCGGTGATAAATAAAAACCCGTCGTCGTCGATATAGCCGATGTCGCCGCTCTTGTAGTAGCGCACGTCGTTTATTTGTGCGATCGCTTCGGCGGTTTTTGCCGGCTCATCGTAGTACTCCTTCATAACCTGATGTCCGCCGATTAAGATAAGCCCCTCCTGCCCGTTTGATAGCGGTTGCAGCGAGGCGGGATCGGTTATTTTTATGACCGTGCCTGCAAGCGGCAAGCCGACGCTCTTTTCGCGGTTGAAGTGAAGCTCTTTGAAAAAATCGGGCTCGAGGACGTTCGGCGTATTTACGCTCACCACCGGCGCAGTCTCGGTCGTGCCGTAGCCCTCGTAAATTTCGATACCGAATTTTATCTTAAATTCCTTTCGGACGTTTTCGTTTAGCTTCTCCGCGCCCGCAATCGCCAGGCGGATGCTTGCTAGCATAAGCGGATTGAGCCTTTTATTTTTGGTGTAGAGTCTAAAAAACGTCGACGTGCCGAACATTATCGTAGCGCCGTATTTTGCGCTCATCTTGCCGACGCTAAAGGCGTCCGTAGGATCGGGCACGTGGATGCTTAAAATTCCGTCGTTTAGCGGAAATAGCGTCGTTACGGTAAGCCCGAAGCAGTGAAAGATCGGCAGCGACGCTAAAATCGCGTCGTGCTCGGTGGCGTTTATGAGCTCTGAAATTTGACGGACGTTCGCCATTATATTTTTATGCGTCAAAACCACGCCTTTGGGCTTTCCTTCGCTGCCGCTGCTAAATAAAATGGTCGCTACGTCATCTATCGCGTGCGGCTTAAAATACAGCGCGCGAAATAAAATTTTAGGCATTAGCAGCGATTTTAGCGCGCAGGCTATGCGCTCGTTTTTAGAGACACCCTCGCTTAGATCCTCAAGGTATACGAGCCGATCGCCGATCGAACTCTCTAGCTCAAAGCCCTTTGATTTGAGCTTTTCTACGAATTTTCGCGAGCTGATGATCGTGCGGATGTTTGCTTTATCCGCGCAGTAGATTAAATTTTCCTCGCTTAGCGTGTAGTTTAAATTTACGCTCGTTTTGCCCATCGCAAAAAGCGTTAAATTTACGGCGCTTGCGATGACCGAGCTAGGCAAAATGATACCGACGTTTTCCTCGCTGCTTATGCGACTCTTTAGCCTTTTGCGAAGTATCAAAACGGCGCTCATCATCGCTAAATTTGTGAAGCTCACTCCCGTGCTATCGACCGCTACACGCTTAAAAGGCGATCGTTTAGCTTGATTTAGCCAGTTGTAAGCAAGCGGCTTTAGGCTTGCGAGGTATTTGCCCCAGCTGAAAAACGACAGCTCCGTTACCGCGCGCTTTACCTCGTGCGCCTTGGAATTTGCCTCAATCGGCGCGCCGAAGCTTACGCGAAGTGCGTTTTTACCGTTTTGCGAGATCGTTCTTTTATAATGCTCGCTGGCGCGCGAAAACGTCGATCCCCAAAGCCCTCTGATATAAAAAGGCACGATGACGGAGTTCGTATCGTGCGCAGCTAGCTCAAATCCGCCTTGAAACTCGTCTATGCGGCCGTTGTAGCTGATGTGGCCTTCGGGGAAGAGCCCCACTACTTCACCAGCATTTAGCGCCTCGCGAATGCTTTCGATCGCGCTTTTGCTTACGCCCGCTCCGATCGGAATGACTCGGAAAATTTTAAAAAACCACTTCAAATACCACAGATCGTAGTAGCTGCGATGCATCACGAAGCGCACCCCGCGCGGGCAGGCGAGCTGCACCACTGCCCAATCGATCCAGCTGATGTGGTTACCTAAAAGCAGTACGCCGCCTTTTTGCGGGATGTTTTCGATGCCGTCTACGTGGACTTGGTAGCCAAATTTCATAAACGGAATGAGTAAAATTCTAACGAAAAGCTGCGGCAAATATTTCGCGCCGAAGATCCCGCAGATAAGCACGCACAGTGCCGCCATAACGAAAATTTCGCCGCTGGCGACCGCAAAATGCACCAAGATGATGGCGATGAGCAAAAACAGCACCATAAAGATATTTTGAATAAAATTTGAGCCCGCAAGCACCCGCCCCATGCGCTCGTCGGCGGTAAAAAACTGAATTACGGCGTTGAGCGGCACGATGAAAATTCCGCCGCTAAATCCGAAGAAAAACGACGCCGTGCCGAGCCAAAATACCGAGTGCGCGTTGGCTAACACCATTAGCGCGAGCGCAAGCCCGAATGCGCCAAACGGCACGATACCGAGCTCGATATGTTTTTTGCAGTAGCTGCCCGCAAAGATCGAGCCTAGCGCGATTCCGATCGCACTAAGCGCCAAGATCACCTGGATCACCATTACGTTATCGCTGCCGCTAAGGCTCTTGTAGTGAGCCGGGAAGGTCGCGATCACGAGCTGCGAGACCGCCCAAAACATCGCAAGTCCCAGCGTGCAGAGCAGGACGTTTTTGTCTTTTAGCACAAAATTTAAATTTTGCCTTAGATAGCGAAGCTTAAGATAGTCGTCTTTATTAAATTCCGCCTGTGGTTGCGAGGCGTCGAAGAATGGAATTTTATATGAGTAGTATGTTTCAAGCGCGGAGCCCGCGACCAAAAGCACGCCGATGAACCAAACCGAGCTCATCAGCTCGCCCGCGTCTCTGCTGCGCGTCGCAAACAGCTCGAAAATTACCGAAAAAACAAGAGATGAAAGCAGAATCGCGATGATGGTAAGAGCCTGCACGAGGCCGTTTGCTGCGCCTAAATTTTTCGCGCCGACGATTTTTTTAATCAAGCCGTATTTAGCGGGCGAGTAGATCGCGCTTTGCGCCGCAAGCAGGATTGTCATAAAAAATGCGAAATAAAACCATCCGCACGCATATCCTAGCGTAATGAGCGCGGTAAGCGCGACGCCGAGTTTCGCGCAGATCCGCGTAATGCGGGTACGCGAGAATTTGTCGTTGAGATAGCCGCTGGCGCTAAAAAGAAATACGTAAGGCAGTAAAATCAGCAAATTTACAAGCGAGGTAAGGGCGATGAGAGCGCCCGAATCGGCGCTTTTAACAAGGACGTTTTGAATCGTGATCTTATGGCCCAGATCGACGCTTGCGTTGATAAACATAATCGCCAAAAACGGCAAAAATCCGTTGATTTTTAATAGAGATTTCACGGGCGCTCCTTTAAAAGCGCGATTTTATCTCACGGAAGTTAACGGACGCAAATTTAAGGCGGCTTCGCTACAATTACGGAAAAATTAAAGGAAAAATATGAAAGTACGTATCACCAATCGCGACGTCGATAATCTCAATAAATTTATGCTGCTTTACAGCAAAAAGGCGCGCAAACAGCGCCTCATCAGCACTTACGCCATACCGTTTGAGTTTTTGCTCATGGGTATCATCATCGACGGGCTTTTAAAAACGGCGCCGATTGCGAGCGTGGCGTCGGTTATTTTGGGCGCGGCGTGGCTTATTTTTTATCCGAAATTTTACCGCCGCATGCTAAGAAAACATCTCTCTGCCGCTAAGCTCGCGCAAGACTCGAGCACGGAGATGAGCTTCATCGCGGACGACGAGACGATCTCGTTTTCGAAGGGCGAGCCGCGCGCAAGCGAGAAATTTGCCGCGCGCTCGCTAAATCGAATCGCTGCGGGCGGGGAGAATTTTTTCTTGGCGTTTGATCGCGGCTTTCACATCGTCCTTCCCAAAAATGCCGAGACGGACGCCGCGGTGCAGCAGCTCGCGGATCTGCGCGGGCTGCAGATTGAATCCGTTAATATGGATGTTGAAATTTAACTCAGGCACAGCCTGCACCGCTTAAAGCGTCGTCGGGGGATGGGTGGGGTTTGTGGGCGAGCAGAGCAATGCGGTGCTGCGGGGCAGCGCCACCCTCTGCG
>NZ_CALIBF010000009.1 GCF_938045465.1 uncultured Campylobacter sp. | reverse complement strand
AGATTACTAAAAGAGATCAGAAAAATTATCCTTAAGCACGAGAATTTGGGATTTTACGTTATTTAAAATTTTAAACCGAGCGCACGAGTAAAACGCGATATCCACTAAAATTTTAAATCCTCACAAGATAAAATTTTAAGTTTTGAAATTATGAAACAGAATTTTTATTTGCTGTGTTATATAAATACAAATTTATGCTTTTGATGCTGAGTTTTAGCGATCACTATAATAAAATTTGAATCAGGTCTTTAGAATTTAAATGCGCCTGAAGCGCGATTGTAATGTTCGTTAAAATCCACGCTGCAAGCGCAAAGATGCCCGCGAAATAGCTTTTTAATAAATTTCGCAAAGACAGAGCTGCGTAAAATTCTGCGCTATTTTACCTCGCGTTTTAACGCAGGCGTGCCCATCTCAACAAGCGTAGCGTTCGATTTCGTAAAATATTCGCTCCAAAACGCGCTTAAAGAATTTAGAATCTGAGGACTTACATAGCTTTTTTTGCCTTCGCTAAGCCCTGCGCCTACGATATAAATTTTTGCGCCCGTAAAATCTGTAAAAAGATCATTCTTTTCTAAAATTCCAAGCTCCTTTTTGCCGTCGATCAAGCGAGGTGCGCCTTTAGTATAAAAGCTCGTCACAGAGGAATTCTCTAGCATATCCGAAGCTAAAATTACGATCTTGCTTTTCGCTTCACGCGGCTCAATAGAATTTGCCGCAAAATCCTTGAGCGCATAAAAAATATCTGACTTAGCGACTTGATCACCTTCCTTTAAAAACGCTTCATTTATCTTTTCGCTCATAGTTTTTTTGACGAAGCTCACCTGATCTTTTAAACATTTATCAAATTTGGCAAGGGTGTTTTTATTCAGATCATATCGCTCATCATCACTTAGAGGCGTATCTAGCGCGAAATCAAACATTACTTCGTTATACCGTCCTTGCAAAAAAGCGGAAAATTTTGCCACGAAAACGTAATTTCCAGCCTGCGCAAATCTCAGAGCATTATTTACCACTTACTCTTTTAACGGCTCGTTAAAAGGCGTTGTCTCATCTATCAAAACAAAAACCGCTTCATTAATCTCACTCTTTTTTTCGATCTTATTGATCTCATAGCAGTTAGGTAGCGCAAACGCCACAGCACAAATCATGGCGCAAAATAATAGAATTTTCCTCATCTTAATCCTCCGCTTTTAGCATAGACAGCTGCTCTTTCAGCTTTTCATTTAGCTCGTCAAGACTTTCGTTCCGAGCTAACTTATCAGCGATCTCTGCTTTCGTTTGATCTATTAGAATTTCTAAATTTTTATTTAGCTTAGCTTTATATTTTTCCAATTTCGCCATATCTGCAGCATCGCCTTTGTCTCTTTGAGCTTTGATAAAATCACTTAGCTCATCTACGCGCTCTTGCACCTCTTTTAAATCAACGCTTGTAGCGGGTTGCTTCGGCTCGAGGCTTTGCGTAATGGCAATCCGTCCGGCAACGAGACGAACGAGCGGCAGATAGTGTTCAGCAATAC
>NZ_CALIBF010000008.1 GCF_938045465.1 uncultured Campylobacter sp. | reverse complement strand
CCAGATCGCGTACAAACGAAAAATGCGCGCCGCCAAAATTTTGAGCGCTAGAAATTTTACCTGCCTGCAAGCCCTTGCCGCCCAAATCGCCCTCAAAATATCTCGCATTTTGCGGAATTAGATTACCAAGCGGCCTGGAAAAATCTTTCGCACCGCTGGCAAAGCCCGCGAGCAGCAGCGCCGAATACAAAGCGACCACAAGGGCTAAAGCGCGCTTGATCCCGCCCGCGCCGCTGTCAAATAGCCCCAAAAATCCTGCGAAGATCGCGCCTAAAACCGCGTAAATCAGCAGGCTTAAATTTTCGCCGATGAGCGTGCGCGAAATCCACACCGCCGTAAAAAGCAGCAAAAAGCCAAAAATTTTAGGCACCGCCTCCATCCAAGCTCCGGGCCTCGGTAGCGCGCCGCCAAGCCCAACTACAAGCAGCAGCGCGCCACTTCCGAGCCCCAGCGCAAAAAGAGCCGCTGCGCCCAGCAGGATGTCGCCGCTGCCCGCAATGTAAACGAGCGCGCCCGCAAGCGGAGCGGAGATGCACGGCGATACAACGAGCGCCGAGATAAGCCCCATCGAAAAAACTCCGATCAGACCGCTGCTCTTTTCGCTTTTGCTATTTAAGAAGTTTTGAAAGCGCACAGGCAGGCGAATCTCGTAAAATCCGAACATCGAAAGCGCGAGTACGGCGAATATTAGCGAGGTTAGGATCAGCGCGGGCGGAGTTTGCAGCAGGCCTTGTAAATTTTGCCCGAAAACCGCCACGAAAGCTCCTAAAATCGCATACGAGCTCGCCATCCCAAAAATATACGCAAGGCTTACGGCGAGGCTCGTTTTCGCGCTCGGCTTGGAGGAGGTTTTCGCCACTATGATCGACGAGAGGATCGGGATGAGCGGATAGACGCAAGGACTTAGCGAGAGCAGCACGCCATAGCCGAAAAACAGCGCGATCGCCGCGATGAAGCTCTTGCCGCCAAGAACGTTTAAAATTTTATCCTGCTCGGAGATGGAATTTGCGCCGCGAGAAGTTTTTTGCGCGGAGGTTTCGTCGGAATTTACCGTAGCGCTTTCCGCCGAGCTTGCCGCGGAATTTCCCGCTGCGTGCGAGTTTGCCAAGGAATTTGCCTCTGCGCTCGCAGCTGCGGCATTGCTTTTAAAATTTACAGCCCCGCCTTGTGCGCTGTATGCGGCAGAAATCTGCGCGGAATTTACGCCGCTTCGGTATCTTTTCAGCTCGGAGTTTGAAATTTTGCTGATCTGATAGCCCTCCACCACGCGCTTGAAGCTAAAGCCGAACTGCTGCGGCTGGTAGCAAAAGCCCGACTTCGTGCAGCCCAAAAAATCGCCGTTAAGCACGAAATCATCGCTATCTGCGGCATTTGCGAGCACGAGGCCTAAAGGCACGGCGATGCTAAATTTGCCCTCGTAAATTTTATAATCTTTGTATTCGGTCGCGGCGGGCAGATTTATTAAATTCGTCACCTCCGCGCCGCCGATGAAAATTTTTATCTCGTTTTGATAGAGATAGATCCCGTCCGCGATATCAAAGCTTAACGTTACGCTATCGCTTTGCACCGCCGCGTTAAGCTTGAACGCATCGGAGGGTTTTAGGGGCTCGGCGCCCAAACCTAAGAGAAAAAACGTTGCCAAAATCAGCGATCTGATCAAATTTTATCCTTTGAAATTTTTTCCTACATTCTAACGTAATAAGTATGAATTTATAGTGTAATATAAAGAACTTTTTTGTAAAATTCCTCAAAATTTTTAGGAGGCGATATGAGCAAAGAAATCAAAACCGAAACAGGCGAAATAGCGCTGAAAGAGATAGAATTTAAAAGCTCAAAGTACGAAAAAATCTCGTTCAAAGACTACGAAACGCTGCTTGAGAGATACCAGATCGAGCTTTTGAAGCTACAAAAATTCGTAAAAGAGAAGGGGCTAAAAATTTTGATTTTGATGGAGGGGCGCGATGCGGCGGGCAAAGGCGGCACGATCAAGCGTTTAACCGAGCATCTAAATCCGCGCGGATGCCGCATCGTAGCGCTCGAAAAGCCGAGCAACGTCGAAAAGACTCAATGGTACTTCCAGCGCTACGTCGCGCACCTACCCAGCGGCGGCGAGATTGCGATCTTTGACCGCAGCTGGTACAACCGCGCGATGGTCGAGCCAGTGATGGGCTTTTGCACCCACGCCGAACATAAAGATTTCCTGCGCCAAGTGCCTAAATTTGAGGAGCTTTTGGTAAGTGCGGGGATAATTTTGTTTAAATTTTACTTTTCAGTTTCTAAAGAGGAGCAAAAAAGACGCTTCGAATCGCGCCGTACCGACCCGCTGAAGCAGTACAAACTCTCGCCGGTGGATGCGAGATCGCAGGAACTGTGGAATCAATATACGCTCGCAAAATACTCGATGCTGCTCGCTTCAAATACCGAGTTTGCGCCGTGGACGATCCTTGATAGCAACGATAAAAAGATCGCGCGGCTAAACGCCTTCCGCTGCATACTCTCGCGCATAGACTATCCCGAAAAGATCGACGCGAAGGAACTTGCTGTGGATCCAAACCTCGTGCGAAACGGCGCCAGGGAGATAATCCTAATGGAGGATAGCCAAAAAAGCGAGGCTTGGCGCAAGCTGGAAAGCCCCTCCCGCAAGAACAAGAAGGATAAGAAAAAGGGCTAAATCTTGCCAATGAAGATTACTCGCTAAGAATTGCTAGGGAGACTTGCTAGGAATTGCTCATTAGGGATTTATTTCCTAATATATAGAAATGCATTGGATTCTATGATTGTGTACCTCAAGATTCTTTGAAATTCTATCTAATGGGATGGAATTCTACACAACGCCACGGGCTACGTGATGAAGTATATCACGTTTCAATTCCTAATGGAATAGAATTCTACCTCGTCGCTTGCTTTTCTCTGCGGCTGTCGCCCATAGTTTCAATTCCCAACGGGAATTGAAATGCGAAACTCACATATCCCGCATTCACCGCCTTTCCGTAGAATTCTATTCCATTAGGAATTGAAACGCTCTTTGTGCCGGCAGATATGGCTCGGCATAGGGTAAAATTCCATCTTGTTTGTAATAGCTGCCGGAACCGATCAAAAAAATCAAATCCCGAAAGCTTCGATATGTAAAATTTCATTCTATCCCGGTTTAAAATTTAATGTGCCGTTCTATAAGATGCCTGTTTGTGCAAGCCGGTTCATCTTTACGGCATAATATGCAAAATTTTATAAAATTTTATGTTTATTTTATGCAGTATTCTGTATAATTCATACGGATAAACGAAGTATTTTGCTATTTTTACTTATGAATAACACGATTTTTATTCATTTTATACGATTTTATGTATAATTAACGAATAAATTTGTATAATTTTCATATGTTAGAAACGAGCGATATATTCAACATTTTGCACAATGCCGTCGAAGCCAAAAATAACGGCAAAAAGATCTCGCACGCCGCGATGGCGCAGAGGTTAGGCGTGTCGATGCGGACGTATCAGGACTGGCGCTTGGGTACGACCAAGCCGCAGGCTGCGACCGCGATATGCCAGATGTTGTGCGAGCTCGATAGCGACGACGCTGCGTTTGTGCTGCATAAGATAAAAAAACTTATAGGAGAGTAGAGTGCAAAACATTACTTTGCAAGAAAAGCTGGATCTGCAGGGCGTTTTTCGCGTGATTTATGAGAAAAAAGAGTCGAAATTCGCGATCTTTTACAAGGCGCTTTTGAAAAAATTTTTTAAAAATTTTAAAAAATAACTGGCGGAGGCATTTATTTATTTACTTTATGTGGCAAAGGCGGTAGTATCCATTAAATTTAGATGATTTTTCCTTTTTATGACGAGCACGCCGATATTCTTTGTTTTGCAGTTTCAGAGGATGCTAGCGAATTCTGCTTTATAAAAATTTTACTATCTTTCTGCCTCTTTGGTATCATCTAATTTAATTTTAAATTCTAACTTTGACACATGATCTTAAATTTGTAGCGTAAATTTAATTGAAATTAATGCGGAATTCCTTCTTTAACCTAGCTTTTAAGATCCATAGCGTGCATTTTTATAAATATTTTGAATTGCTATTAAATGAGTTGCATTTAAATCTATTTATATTGTGGCAAATATACAGTTCGTTAAAATTTTAATCTATAAGTAACTTCAAAATTTTATTCGTAACCTATAAATTTAATATATTTGGTGGGCAAATTGAAACCGAATGAAATTTCACATAAGTACCCCATGCTGTATCTTATCCCAGCCACAACTAATCTTTTAAATTTTCTAGCGAGATGAGAATTCTACCCATTCCTGCCGCAAAAGGTGTATCGCGTAAATCCGTTTTGATTTCAACAAGATGAATTCTACCGCCTACGCAAATCGTGCAATAAGCCCATTTAGGCGTTTCAATTCCCAAAGGATAGAATTATTCCACATTCCTGCGGGACGCTATAAAATGCAGTGGCAGAAGTTTCAATTCCCAACGGGATGGAATTCTACAGATACTAGGTCATGCTAGCCTAGATATGACGATGTTTCAATTCTCAACGGGATGGAATTCTACTTGTAGATACATACGGCAAGGTGCTAATGGATACGCTGTTTCAATTCCCAACGGGATGGAATTCTACAAGGAGCAAAAATGGTCTTAGAAATTATCAGGTTGTTTCAATTCCCAACGGGATGGAATTCTACGCGCGATTGCGGGAATGAGGCGAAAGAATCCGAAATTGTTTCAATTCCCAACGGGATGGAATTCTACTATGCTTTATCCACCTCGTTACCGGGTGTATGCAAGTTTCAATTCCCAACGGGATGGAATTCTACGTTATCCGCTGGCTCGATAACGACGATGACGTAGGTTTCAATTCCCAACGGGATGGAATTCTACAGCACGAATTTTGCCATTTTTCTAGGTAGAAAGTGTTAGGAGTATATATTTTTATGCCTTAAAATGGACTAAATTTAAAAAAGCGCCGATTGCTCAATGCCCAAAATTAGGCATTTCAGAATCTTAAAAGCAACTTTATCGCTATCTATATGTATCGTGAGTGCAAATGTTAAAATCTAAATATAAAGATATTCAAAAATAGAAGTGTGAATAATAAAAAGCTGAAATTTTAAAAACATATGTGTTTTTAAAGCCAATTCGTTCGCCGTTCCGTGCTTCAGATCAAATTTATTTCAAAAAACATGCATTTTAAGAGGGCGTAATCTATAGGCGTAAGTGATTCTAGTTAAGATTAAAAAAGCATAAATTAAGCTCGAAGCCCTGAGACCTACCGCCATACCAGCCTCTCGTAAGGCACGCCTTCACAGACGTATTTTTTAATCTGATTTGCCTCGCGACGGATGATTTGACGCCAGGTTAGGTTCTGTCCCGCTACATTTGCGCAAGATGATAGTTTCTCGATCATTTTTAGCTCGATCTTTTGCACCGCTTCTCGACCGAATCGAATACGCCCCGCATCCGTTTCAAAATCTTTTGCCGTAATCTCGCGTTTATTTAACATTCCAAAAATTAATCTATCACCTAAAATAGGCTTAAAAATCTCCGCAAGATCAAGATGCAGGCTTAACGCGCGGTAGTTTGGCTCGTGTAAAAAGCCGATGCGCGGATCAAGCTCGGTTTTGTAAATTTCGCTGAGGCAGACGTTATAAATACGCGTATTTACATAGCTAATGAGGGCATTAATTTTATCTGCCGACGGGCGTTTGGAGCGCGTCGTAAATTTAAAACTGCGCTGATCCTCGATGATTTCGTTCCAGGCCGCGAAATACTGCTTGGCAAAGCCGCCTTCCACTGCCATTACCGCTGCTATGTCGCAGACGCGCGCTAGGGCATCCAGATGCGGCGTAGTATCGAGCGAGACGCCATAAGCCTTGCAATTAATGGCTGCATTTAAGATGCGAACGCGAGTAATCTCGCGAGCGATAAAAAGGCGCTTAGAAAGATCGTCAAAAGCCCGCAGCTGCGCCAAAAGCACAAAGCCACTTTTATTTACAGAATTTGAAGTGTTCGGGAAAAAACTGCCGCGAAAGCTCTGATAGGCGCTAAAAATATGCAGCAAAATGTTATTATCGGCCAAAAATGCCATAGCATAAGTATCAAGCTCTACTCGCGCCAAAATATAAATTTCATCAATTGCGTTAATCGGCAAAATTTTACTAGTTAAAATTCCGCCCTCGTCGTTAAATTTATCGAAATATAGATTATTATCTTTGCGGCGCAATCGGCCTGGGCTCAAAATAAAATGCGTACGATCCGATTTTTGCATACTTTATCCTTAAATTTTAGCTGAATATTGCCTCGTTTTTATCACATCCGATGACTAGGCGCTGTGAATATTTTAGCGAATTAAAAGTATAAATTACCACGGAATCAAGCTTGCTGGCGCATTCTTTTTGCAAAATCGCCATTAATTTTTTAAGATCGCTCGCTCTGATTTCACCCTCGAAAACGCTGAATTGCACGCGAGGCAGAAACTTCTCGACCGCCTTTCGGACGCGCGCAGCGTTATTTTTCTCCTTTTCGTCGCTGCTTGAAATATCGTAAAATAAAATAGCATACATTCTATCTCCTAAATGCAATAATCACGATAAGCGCAACTCTCGCAAATCTTTTGCGGGCTAAATTTAGGCGGCTTTGGCTCGTTTACAAGGGCGATAATGTCGTTTAGAATTGTTTCGATTTTAGTGAAATTTTCGGCATTATCCTCAATGGCTATGACTGTTTTGCCGTTAATTAGCTTGCCTTTCACCTCTTTTAAATTTAAGCCTGTTTTTAAAAGATAGATATAAAAAAGTAGCTGCATCTTGCCTGCTTCTGGATTTTTTAGGCTCTTTTTATATTCGGTGATGAGATAATGTCCGCGCTGCTTGGAAAGCTTGTCGAATTTCAAATTTGAAAATGCGAATTCCTGCAAACCGTTCTCTTTGATATCCGCTAGCGCCTTGCCCATCAGCATGTTTTCATCCTCCTGATTAGCGTGAATATTGTGTCCGTAAAGCCACGCTTCGCGCTTACAGGTGACGTAATAATTCACAAGCGTGCCGGTGATTTGGTCTTTGCAAAACATTAGTCGAAAAACTCATTCTTGAGATTTAAGGCGGCATCCTTTTTAATCCCGAAATTATTATTGTATGAAGTATCGCCGAATGGTAAATAATAAACATCTTTTAGCCCATCAATACGCTTTATATTTAAACGCTTTGCATCAAATTCTGTGATATTTACACCAAATCTATTAATTTTCTTAATAGTATTCGTAAATATATCTTTCTTATTAAATTTATCCATATCAAGCCTATTGATTTCAAAAATTTCATTTTGAAATTCTTTAATATAATCTTCTTTTGGCTCAATTATTACTAAAATTTTAAGCCTATCATCCATCGCCTCGCTAACCTTTTCGTTTATATCGTAAAATCCTAGCTCTTGCATCTGTTCCGCCAAAAATAAGCTCTCTAGGCTTTGCTTTATGGCGCTGAAATACCTATTAGAAATATCTAAAATTTCGCTTTCGATGATATCCCTTTGCTTTAGAATTTTTACCAAAATATTATCGCTAATGCGTTTTAAATCACCGTAAATGAGATCGGAATAGTCGCAAATATCGTTAAATACGTATAACTCTCCCAGAGCTGTGAAATTTCTATTTATACGACCGGCAGTTTGGATAATCGAGCTAATGGGTGCTATCTCTCTAAATCCGACATCAAAATCCAAATCCACGCCAGCTTCGATAGACTGCGTAGAAATTAGCAAGATCGGATCACCGTGCCCATTTTTATTTTTAGCAATTGCATTTTTTATATTTTCGATATTTTTTCGTTTGTGATCGTCGCACATATATCCGTTTAGGCAAAAAACTTTAAATTCATCGTAAAATTCCAAAAATAGCTCTTGCGCTTTTTTAATGGTATTTACGACGACTAGTGTATTTTTGCCTTTTGTCGATTGTTTAATCTTATCTTTTAAAGCACTCTCATTGCCATCAAACCACTTTAAAACGTATCTATTTTGATCTTTGAAATAATCTAAATTTGAAATTTCTTTAAATTTAGTCGTATCAACAATAGGCATCGTAGCGGACATAAAGATAAAAATGCAGCCAAATCTTTCCGCCAACATCTCGCAAAGTTTCATAAAATCCGCTCTAAACTTATACGGTACCGCCTGCGCCTCATCGATTATTATTACACTATTTTTTAATCGGTTAAATTTTACGCTATCTTTATTTTTGTTTCCAAAGAGTGCAAATATAAATTGATATAGCGTAGTTACGTTAATATCTCCGCTAAAGGAATCCATCAAAAATTTAACTCTAGAATAGCGATCTTGCGGAGTGCCTTCATCTATCGTAGTTTTGTGATGAATTTTATGAATTAATATATTTTTATCGTCTTTGAAAATCTCTTTTATCTCATCATAAACTTGATCTATGATAGCCGTAAACGGCAGCACGTAAATAATACGTTCTTTATTAAATTTGGCGGCAAAATTTAGCGCAGTCAAAGTCTTGCCGTAGCCCGTAGGCGCAGTTAAAGTAAAAAGATTATGATTTACATCGAAATTATTTAAAACGAATTTTCTAAACTCGCTTCTTTTTTCATTTGGCTTACGATTTTCCAGGACTTTGATATATTTTTCGATCGTATTAGGATTCGCCGGTTTAGAAGCAGGAATTCTTTGATTAAAAATAGCTTCATATTTGTCGCTATAAATAAGTGACGAAAATATGTCTTTGAAATTTAAAAAGTCATCGTAATCAAACTTCTTTTTCGCAAATTTGAAGTATTCTCTTAAATGTTTAGCTTTAATTAAAAGCTCATTTTTATCGCTTTTAATATCTTTGTAAATTTCTAAACCTAAAGCTTTATCTAAGACTTCATCCCAAAAGTCTAGCTCTTTCGAGCTCTCAAAATATTTGCCGAAATTTTTATTTTGCGTTGTAAGTTCACAAAAATTTTCTACATTTCCATGGTGTGATACGATGGATAAAAATCCAAAAGCCGTATCTAGCTCATTAAATTCTGAATTTATTAAAAATATGTAGGCGGATAATAAAGCATGATTTTTATCTGCAATTTTTTCGGTAGGATTTTTGATATAAATTTGAAAATTAGTTTTTAGCTTAGCTATATCGTGATAAATTTTAATGCATTGCAAAAGCCTACTATCCGCTTCGGCAAGCATATTTGTTATATGCTTTATTAGTGGTTTGTTAGGATGTGATAGCAGCTCACTTTGCAAAGTAGACCTTGTAGTCATTTATTTGATAAATATTTCCTCTATTCTTTGCTTTGATTTGACTATTGCCGCTTAGCTTGATAACGAAATCTTTAAAATCCTTAAAAATTCGACCCTCCTCGCACCCGCAAGCCATTCGAGCCGTAGTAAGTCTGATATCAAAGCTTTGTGCATCAAATATAAAATCGTCCATCAAAACGAACGTATCTATAAAACTTTCCTTTTCATGCACCAATTCACAATTTTTTATCTCAATATATTTAAAATCCGCTATACAAAAATTTATACCTAAATATGGCGTAAAGATACATCTATGAGCTTTTAAGCTGTCGATTATCTTTTCTTTATAAGAAGCGTTTAAAGCACTTAAATCAACGAATATGACATATCTAGGATCTTTTATTAGCTCTTTATAAAACTGCTTTTTCTCGCTAGAATCTTGATAGCCTTGTTCGATATGCATACTTGACGATAGAGCAAATTTTATACCGTTAAAAATCATAGTTTTTTTGCGAAATTGCGAACTTAAAATAACGCTATAACCTATATCGTTAAGTTTAAAATAATTCATTTCACCTATAATCGCTCCCAAAAACCCCATTACGGCAGTCTTTGGCGGCACTGGGTATGTAAGAGACGAGTAGATAGTAGCCGGATGAGAAAAATGCGCGTAATCTCCCGATAGCTCAAAAGCTATTATATCCATTTAAAATCCTATTTTTATCCAATTACTATCAAATTGTGATCTGTTATTTTGCTCGAAGTCAAAATCGCTCATATACTCTATTTTTTCGATCTCTTGCGCGTATCTGGTAAGTTTAGCTTTTAATCTAGAAAAATCAATCGTAAAATCATTTATACTTCTTATCTCCACATCTTCTTTGCTACTATTTATAGCCACACAGTTATTTAAATCTCCAGCGAAAGTATCATTTTTATATGTAATTACTAGCATAAATCTAGGCATTTGACCCATTTTCGTGCGAGTAATTAAATTTTTAGTCCCACTCCAGAGCGCGCTTAAAATCACTTTCACATCATCTTCGCTCAAATTCGTAATCTTTGCACTATGATTATCCACTATTCCGTAAGTTGCAAACATTGCATAATTTAAAAAATCTTCTTCCCTAAACGTTTTATTCGCCTTATCGCTACCACTTGCAAATGCGCCGGTGCCTTTTATATGCTCTACCGCAACTCTATGAAGCGATCTGCTCATTCTAAACTGAATGGGTCCAACAAATTGAATTCCGGCTGTTTTTATGCCTTCTTTTTTCATCTCGTCTTTATCCGATATCGGCAAAACTCCACCAAATGCGCGAATATCAATAAATTTAGATAAAATTTCTTTTTCTATCTCGATTTTTTCTTGCTTAACGTTAATTACTTCACGTATCGCGCTTTTGCAATCTAAGATATTTTCATCTCTTTTATACTCTTTAATGAAAATCGTACTTTCGTCTTTTTTCATAATTTCATCTCTAATTGTTCGCTTTATACGTACATCAGTAACTTCTGCTATACCCGTCTCATCGTCTATGCTAA
>NZ_CALIBF010000007.1 GCF_938045465.1 uncultured Campylobacter sp. | reverse complement strand
CGAAATTCTATGAAATTTTACCGAGAATGAAATTCTTTAATTTCGTAGCGGAGCGAATTTTAAAATTCTGCTCCGCTACTCAAGAATTCCGCAGCATATTATCTTGCATAAAATACTGCTAGTGCGTCTTTAGATGTATCATTTTTGCCGGCAGGCTCCTCTTCGCCATCGGACATTATCTTAAATCCCGGCGCCAAATCTACGCTTTTATCGTTATTGACGACGAAATTAAGCTCTATAGTTGCACTAGACGGCGCTTTTTTATTATATGCACCATATAACTAGCTTTTAATTGCTCTGGCGTCAATTGCGAATGATACACCGCATTTTTCAAGAAATCTAAAACGCCCGGTAGATATGTCTTATCTTTTTTAGGGTCTTGGTCTTTTAGAATTTCATCCTCTAGCGACTTATCGCAATCGATCAATCCCCTCTGATCTTCGTATTCTATCTCACCTTTTGCTTTTATAGTCTCTTGGAATTTCGCGTCGTTTAGTTTACAAAGTTTGTTAGCTAGCTGAAGCAAGCTATTCCTATCATAAGCTTTACCCCCGTAGAACTTCATAGTACTATCCATGTTACCACTTAAAGCATCTTTATTATATTTCTCGCGACGTTCTTTGGTCGCTTTCTCTTTTGCGGCATTCAATGCTTCCATATCTATGTCGCACACCATCGTGACGGATTTTAGCCCACCGCGATCAGCCTTCGACCACGTGATATTTTTACATCTTTTCGACCCCTCGATCGCCGTGCCTATACTCATAGATTTAAAATCGGGCAAAGTATAGTTTTTGACGAGTTCTATCTCGTCCTCACCGCATCCTGCTAACACCAAAGCCGCCGCTACGGCACCCATCATATATCTGAGCTTCATACTTACTCCTTAAGATTAAAGTAAGGAATACTAGCCCCCCCCCCGCTTAAAATTTGATTAAATTTGAGGTAAATTTTGAGATTAATTGTTAAGCATTAGCGGAATATTTTAAAATCTCACTAAATTTATCGGCAACAAAATTTTATGTGATAAAAATAGGCTAAATTTTATTTGCCAGTATGATACAAAAAATTACAAGCAGAAAGAAATTTTAAAATTTTATAGCTTTGTAATTTAGCTAGAGCTTTAATGATAATTCTAATTTGCCGCGAAGCGCACGCTCCGCGGCAAATTTAAAGGAGGACTATTTAAAAGATGGAGCGATCTGCGCTACCCACGCTTCGATGCGGCTCTCGGTGAGGTCGCTTTGATTGTCATTGTCTAGCGCGAGACCTACGAATTTGCCGTCCACTACGGCCTTGCTCTCGTCAAATTCATATCCGTCGGTAGGCACTGCGCCTACGATATTTGCACCCGCTTTTTTGAAGTTGTCGTATAGCTCGCGCATTGCGTTGCAGTAGGCGTCGCTGTAGCTTGAGCTATCGCCCATACCAAAAATCGCGACGGTCTTGCCCGCGACATCAAGGGCTGAAAAGTCAAAGCCCGCCCAGTCGTCCTGCAACTCTCCGTCGTTCCATGTGGAGCTGCCGATGATGAGCGCAGTGTATTTATTTAGATCTGCAGGCGCGATGTCCGCAACGTTTTTTAGCTCGTTTTCTATGCCTAGCTTTTCGGAGATCAGCTTCGCGGCGTCCTCAGTATTGCCCATCGAGCTTCCAAAAATAATTCCAACCATTTGGTATCCTTTTAATAAATTTTGTCGGTAAGCTTGTATGGTACTAATTTCATAATGAAATTTCCCTTAAAGCATTCGCTTTTTATCTCGACGTGGCGGTTAAAATTTTCATTTTTTGGATATACAAGATACACGGCGTCGATGTTTGCTCCGCAGCAAAGCTCTAGCGCTTTTTTTATATCATTATCATAAATGGCTGGATTTTGAGGTAAAATTTTTTTAAAGCTCGTAACCACGCCTAGGCTAAAACCGCTCTTACGAACTACGATGAGCTCGCCTGATTTGCCCACAAGCTGCAGCTGTGCGCCTGCATTGCGAAGCGCGATTTTGCAAAATACGAAGTTGCGAAACGCATCGTCTACGTTTAACAACAAGCCTCTGCGCAAACTAACTATCGCACGAGCCAGCTTGTAGCGGGGATTTGCAGCGAGCGCAGGCAGCGGCATGCCGCGCAGATAGGAAAAGATTATCGCGTTATCCGCCGCGCAAAATTTCACGGCGGGTTTGAAGCGGTAAATTTTACGAGCACCGCGCCCAAGCTCGGAAGCGATAAAATTTAAAAATGCCGCTCGAAATTGTATCTCGCCCTGCAAATACTTGGGCGAAATTCTATAGCTCGCATTAACATTAAAATTATATAGAGCTAGCATCGCCCGAGCTCGTGAAGCCGCATCATAATCCTGCAGCGCCTCTGGCGCAATCTCGCTCCCGTTCGCATCAAAGCCAAAAATTTCGCCGCAAAAGAATTTTTTATTAAAAGTTTCGGCATTTAAAATTTCATCATCAATAAGCTCATTATCGCGCCGCAGATCCGCTTTTTGGCGTTTTTCGCGCGCCGCGATATCTCGTTTTGACGCGGTAGTATCTTGTAATAAAGCTGATTTCTCGTCCGAACGCTTAGCGCAGAAAAAATTCTTTTGCGCGGAGCTAGTGTCGTAAAAAGCCTTTGCTGTCAAATTCCTATTCGCGCCACCTTTTTGCGCACTCTTTGCAACGCACGGCTTAGAGGCATTATGATTAAGTGCGTCCGATTTATCGCTTGAAAACTTTTTAAATTTGCCGCTAAATTTCTTGCTTTCGGCGTGCGCAAAGCAAGTAGCGTTAAATTTGCTAGAATTTAAAAAATCCTTGGAATTTAGCTCGCCAGCTTCATCTTTGTAAGCATTTGATTGCGACGCAGTGTGCGATTTTTTAACCGCTTGCTTGGGCTTGCCGGCATTATTTAAATCCCTTGGAATTTTAATCATCTTCGCAAGGCTTGCAACCGAATTCTTGATTTAAATTGAAAACCTTACAGTATTCGCAAAATACGCAGCTAACGCTTCTTTTAGCGCATACGAGCGGGATTTTGCGCTTTTTTACTTCGCCTTTGATTTTTTTCATCGTGTTGTGGTTTAAAAAGCTCGTAAGCATAACGACGCACTCGGTATCTTGCGGGATCGGCTTACGATTTACGCGATTTTCGTTTCGTGCATCCCAGTGCTCGATATTGCTCGCGCCAAGGTCTTTTAAAACCGCCTTAATGGGCGTAATCTCATCTGCTCCTATAACTAAAACATTCATTTCATCCCCTTTTATGATTGATAGTTGTTATTATAACAGAGAAAGATTAAATTTAACTGATAATATATATAAAAATTTGAAATTATAAGCCGGAATTTTACCGGCTCATATTTGATATTTATTCGCTTAAAGCTAGACTTACTGCCGCATCGATGTGGATCTGCGTAGTATCAAATAGCCACGCGGCGGTATCTGCTTGCGATACGAGCAGCCCGATCTCCGTGCAGCCCAGTATCACGCCCTGCGCGCCGCGAGCTCTAAGTCCTTCAATAATCCGTAAAAATTTCTCTTTGGAGTGCGGTAAAATTTTACCAAAGCAAAGTTCATCAAAAATTACTTCGTTTACCGCTCCCATTTCGTCCACGTTCGGCACGAGCACCTCTACGCCGCCATCTATCAAGCGCTGTTTGTAAAAATCCTGCGTCATCGTGTAGATCGTGCCGAGCAGCCCTACTTTTTGCACGCCACGTTTTCGCAGCTCACTTAACGTAGCGTCCGCGATATGCACGAAAGGCACGGATATAGCGGCTTTTATCGCCTCGTAGCACTTATGCATCGTATTAGTGCAAAGAAAAATATAATCCGCGCCGCCACTTTGCAAAACCCGCGCGTGACGAGCTAAAATTTCGCCCGCCCTGCCCCACTCATTATCTCTTTGGCACCGCTCGATCTCGTCAAAATTTAGACTACTTAGCAGAATTTCGCCGCTACTTAGCCCGCCTAGACGCTCGTTAATTTTGCGATTGATCCCATCATAATAGGTAATCGTAGATTCGTAGCTCATGCCGCCGATTAGTCCGATTTTTTTCATGGATTTTCCTTTTAAAATTTATACGGAATTTTATGCAGTCCCGCGAAATTTAATAAAATTCCGGATTACAAAATTCGCAGAGCCGGAATTTCAACAAATAGCCGCAAAGCTTAAGCATTCTCGCTCGCGGCGCCCGCAGAGACAACCTCATCGCCGAAATCGGCATTCGCAAGCCGCTTGAGCTGGCGGTAACGTCTCATCGCGTCGGCTTTGTTTGCTTCATAAAGCTTGCCCGCGTGCTGTGGATCGATCTTTTTAAGCGCGTTGTAGCGCACTTCGTTTAGCAAAAATTCCTCATAAAGGCTCCAGTCCGGTTCTTTGGATGAAATTTTAAGCGGATTTTTGCCCTCCGCCGCAAGCCGCGGATCGAAGGTGTAGGTCGGCCAATAGCCGCATTTGCTCGCAAGCTCGGCTTGATCGCCGGAGCTGCCCATGCCGCCTTTGATGCCGTGCGCGATACACGGCGAATACGCGATGATGAGACTAGGTCCCGGGTAAGCCTCCGCCGCCATGATCGCCTTTATCGTCGCGGCTTGGTTTGCGTTGGAATTTACCTGTGCGACGAAGATGTTGCCGTATGTCATCGCGATCTGACCGAGGTCTTTTTTCTGAACGCGCTTGCCGCCTGCAGTAAACTGCGCGATCGAGCCGCGGCGGCTAGCCTTGGAGCTCTGCCCGCCGGTGTTTGAGTAAACCTCCGTATCCAGCACCAGCACGTTTACGTCCTCGCCGGTAGCTAGCACGTGATCGAGCCCGCCGTAGCCGATATCGTAAGCCCAGCCGTCGCCGCCGATGATCCACTGCGATTTTTTGTTTAGATACTGCTTTAGCTCTAAAATTTCACGAACCCCGGGCGCGTCCAAATTTTGTTCTAGTAGCGGCACCAGCCTATCTCTGATCTGAGCGGATTTTAGCGTATCGTTTCTGTTTTCGATCCAGTCGTGATAAAGCGCCTTTAGCGCGTTTGGCACGCTTGAGAGCGAGCCTAGCATTAGATCTTCGATCTTATGGCGCAGCGTCTCGCTTGCGATCTTCATTCCCAGCCCAAACTCGGCGTTGTCCTCAAAAAGCGAGTTCGCCCACGCGACGCCGCGACCGTTCTCATCCTTGCGGTACGGCATCGAAGGCGCCGATCCGCCGTAGATCGAGCTACAGCCCGTGGCGTTGGCTACGATCATATGATCGCCGAAAAGTCGCGTGATCAGCGTGATGTACGGCGTCTCGCCGCATCCTGGACATGCGCCGTGAAATTCAAAATACGGGCGGGCAAAGCCTACGCCCTTGACGCTTGATCTGTCCATCAAATCATCTTTGTATCTTACGTGCTCGAATAAAAAGTCCGCGCTTTCTTGCTCGCCTTTTGCGAGTTCTTCTTCAAGCGGCACCATGACGAGCGATTTTTCCTTGCTCGGGCAGTTTTCGGCGCAAAGCGCACAGCCCGTACAATCTAGCGGGCTTACTTGGATCTTATATTTTAGCCCCTTTAGCTCCTTGCCCTTGGCTTCTAGCAGGTGCTCTTTTAAATTTAAAGGCGCGGCGTCCTCGTCCTTTTCATCTAGTAAAAACGCTCTGATTACGGCGTGAGGGCAGACGAAGGCGCACTGGTTGCACTGGATGCAGTTTTGCTCGATCCATTTAGGCACCGTGACGCCCACGCCGCGCTTTTCAAATCGCGTCGTGCCCGCATCAAACCCGCCGTCCTCGTGTCCTAAAAACGCCGACACTGGCAAGCTATCGCCGCGCGCTGCGTTCATCGGTTTTACGATCTTTTCTATAAATTCGTCGCCTTTGTATTTGTCGTTTATATCCGCCGCGTCATCTTTTAAATTTACCCACGCAGGATCGATCGCTACCTGCACCAAAGCATCCGCGCCCCTATCGATCGCGTCGCAGTTCATCGCCACGACCGCCTCGCCCTTTTTAGCGTAGGTTTTCTTGGCATATTCCTTCATATAGCTCTGCGCCTGCTCGAACGGAATGATGCCGCTAAGCTTGAAAAACGCCGATTGCATGATCGTATTTGTGCGGCCTCCGAGCCCTATATCGCGTGCCAGCTTGGTGGCGTTTAGAATGTAAAATTTTACCCGTCTGGCAGCTAGAATTTTTTTGACCTTATTCGGAAGCTTTGCCGCCGTCTGCTCGGCATCCCAGATGGAATTTAAAAGAAAGGTTCCTCCCTCGCGGATGCCCCCGATGACGTCGTAGATGTCCAGATACGCAGCGACCGAGCAAGCAACGAAATGCGGATTTGAGACGAGATAGGTCGAGCGGATCGGCCTTTTGCCGAAGCGCAGGTGCGAGCGCGTGTAGCCGCCGGATTTTTTGCTGTCGTAGGCGAAATACGCCTGCGCATAAAGATCTGTTTTATCGCCGATGATTTTGACGGAATTTTTATTCGCGCCCACGGTGCCGTCCGCGCCCAGACCGTAAAATAAGCACTCGGTCTCATCTTCGTAGCCGAGCGAAATTTTATCTCCCACGGGTAGAGATAGATGCGTCACGTCGTCGTCGATGCCGATCGTAAAGCCGTTTCTAGGCTCGTCTGCCTTTAAATTTTCATACACGGCGATTAGCTGCGCTGGATCAACGTCCTTGGAGCTTAGCCCATACCTGCCGCCCACGATGAGCGGGGCGTCCTCACGCCCGTAAAATGCGGCTTTTATGTCCAGATACAGCGGCTCGCCGAGGCTGCCCGGTTCCTTCGTGCGGTCAAGCACTGCGATTTTGCGCACGCTTTTAGGCATCGCGGCGAAGAGATATTTGAGGCTGAAAGGCCTGTAGAGATGCACTTTTAGCACGCCCACTTTCTCGCCCTTCGCGTTTAGATGATCGACCACCTCCTCAAGGGCTTGATTGACCGAGCCCATCGCGACGATCACGCGCTGCGGCTCACTTGCACCGTAATAGACGAAAGGCGCATACGACCGCCCCGTGATCTTTGAAATTTCGCTCATATACTCCGCGACGATGTCCGGAAGCGCGTCGTAAAATTTATTGACTAACTCGCGCGTCTGAAAATATACATCGTCGTTTTGCGCCGTGCCGCGAGTTTTAGGATGTTCAGAGTTTAGCGCATCAGCTCTAAATTTACGCACGGCCTCGCGATCCAGCAAGCGATCAAACTCGGCATAGTCCATCACCTCGATCTTTTGAATTTCATGGCTCGTGCGAAATCCGTCGAAAAAGTGCAAAAACGGCACTCGCCCCTTAATCGCCGCAAGATGCGCGATACCGCCCAGATCCATCACCTCCTGCACGCTGTCGCTTGCAAGCATCGCAAAGCCGCTCTGGCGACAGGCATAGACGTCTTGATGATCGCCGAAGATGGAGAGCGCCTGCGCCGCAAGCGCGCGCGCTGCGACGTGAATGACGCCCGGAAGCATCTGACCTGCAATCTTGTACATATTTGGAATTTTTAGCAAAAGCCCCTGCGATGCAGTGTACGTCGTCGTAAGCGCGCCCGCTTGGAGTGAGCCGTGCACGGTGCCCGCCGCGCCGCCCTCGCTTTGCATCTCGACCACTTTAACGGGCATGCCGAAGAGGTTTTTTTTGCCCTGCGACGCCCAAATATCGGTGTAATCCGCCATAGGCGAGCTAGGCGTGATCGGATAGATGCCCGCGACCTCGGTAAAGGCGTATGAGACGTAAGCCGCCGCCTCGTTTCCGTCCATCGTTTTCATAACTTTTGCCATTTTTCGTTCCTTTGGAATTATCAAATTTCACTAATTTTACATATTTATTGCTTAAAAATTTAAATGCTTCGCAAACCGAATAAAATTCTAAAGCTTTATCACAGCAGGCGGGCTACAAGCGCGATCTGCTGGCAGTTTTAGACGAGCATTGTGGGCGATTTGAAACGGGTTCTTTCACCGCTTTGAAAATAAATTTTTGCGTACTTTAAGCGCAGATCGCGAGCAGTGGGTAGAGATTAATGCAAATTTAGCCGTCTGGCTTGAAATTCTAACCCAAATATCAAATGACGGGAATACGCGAAAATTAAGAAATTTAAAAATGCACCTACCACAAAATGGGGCAAGTCTCATATCGTTAACAAGACCGGGGTGATAAAATTTAGCCACTACAAAGCCTCAACCGCTATACGCATCCAAGCTCGACGTAGCGAAATTTTGTTTATGGCTTGCGACATCGCGGTATATAAAATTTCGGCGCATTCTGCCAAACACAAGAAATTTTATTGCCACCTGCCGAGCGCGGTGCAAATTTCATTTTAAAATTTCATCGATCGATCGCTACGTGAATTTTACTCTATGCGACTTTGCGTTTTGAGCGTAAATTCTATTTCCGCAAGCTGCGCGGAGGATAAATTTAGCTATAATCCTTCGCTTAGATTTAGCACGAAACGCGGCATGTATATATGGCGCGGAATTTTAAAATTTTAAAATTCCGAGCAAAACTCGAAAAGCTAAAAACCGCTAAATGCGCTAAATTTAAAGTCTGAATTTAAAAGCTGAAAAGAGAAAACCGATGAACGTCCATAAAATAGCTTACGCTAGAGTTATCGCGTTAGCATTTGCCGCCTTTATTTTTAACACGACTGAATTTATCCCCGTGGCGCTGCTAAGCGACATCGCGGCGGATTTTAGCATGGACGTTACGAGCACGGGGATAATCATCACAATCTACGCGTGGGCGGTGAGCATCCTCTCGCTGCCGCTGATGCTGCTAACCTCAAAGCTCGAGCGCAAGAGGCTGCTTTTGCGACTTTTCGTGCTATTTACGCTAAGCCATGTCCTGGCCGCCATTGCATGGAATTTTGCCGTTTTGGTAATCGCGCGCCTTGGCATCGCGATTTCGCACGCGATCTTTTGGTCGATCACCTCATCGCTCGTCGTGCGACTAGCGCCGATAAATAAAGGCTCTCAGGCTATCGGCATGCTGGCTTTGGGCACCTCGCTTGCGATGGTTTTGGGGCTTCCTTTGGGACGCGTGGTCGGCGAGCTTTTCGGCTGGCGCATCACGTTTTTCGCAATCGGCGCACTTGCGGCGGTGGAAGCGCTGCTTCTTTGGAAAATTTTACCGTTTTTGCCAAGCCGTCGCGCGGGCTCTCTTGTGAGCTTGCCAATGCTTGCAAAGCGCCAGATGCTGCTTGCTTTGTATCTGCTGACGTTTTTGATCGTAGGCGCGCATTTTACGACCTACAGCTACGTCGAGCCCTTCGTAGCGAAATTTAACCCCGCAGGCGATCACTTCGTAACCTACGTCCTGCTTGCATTCGGTGCTTCGGGAATCGCCGCAAGCGTGCTTTTTTCAAAGCTTTACCGCTCATTTGCGAACGCCTTTTTGATCTGCTCGATCCTTTTTATCCTAGCCTCTGTGCTGACGTTAAAAGCTTTTGTCGCAAATGACGCGGCGCTGCTGCTTGCAGCTTTCGTCTGGGGAGTGGGGATTTTCGGCTTCGGGCTTTGTTTGCAGATTAGGGTTTTGGCGCTAGCTCCCGACGCTACCGATGTCGCGATATCGATCTACTCGGCGATCTATAACGTAGGTATCGGCGGCGGAGCGCTTTTGGGGCATCAGGTCGCAACGAGATTCGGGCTTGAACACATAGGCGAGGCGGGCGCGATACTGGGCGCACTGGGGCTTGCAAGCTACCTCTATGCAAGCGTGAAATTTGCGGAGAAAAAATAGCGCTAAATTTTACGAAAAAGCTTCCGCGGGCTAGAAGCGCCGTTTTTAAAGCTTGCATTTTAGAAAACGGCAGTTCTATGGGTCTAAATTTTTAAAATTTATCCCTCGCGATTAACTAAATTTGCAGATAAAATTTAATCTCGCGCTCCGTTTTTCCGCCTGTTTTCTTGACCGCCTACGCCCGTGTATATCCACGCAAGGCTCTTAAATTTTAACCATCGCTAGAGCGATAAATTTTAAAATTTATCGACAGGGTGCAAAAATTTAAGTCGCAGAATTTAAAGCGCAAGCCACCCAAATTTAACTACTTTATAAACCCGACCTGCGGTAAAATTTCAGCTAGCGCCGCGTCTTTTTTCTCGTTAAATTTGACCTTGTTCTGCTCAAAAAGGTTATTTCCGTGCGCGTCTATCGAGACGATGAGCGGACCAAACTCCTTCACGCGGCACTTCCACAGCGTCTCGGGCATCCCAAGCTCCGTCCAGTCCGCGCTCTCTATCTCCTCGACCTGCGTCGCAGCCACCACCGCGCAGCCCGCGGGAAATACGCAGTGTATCGCGCCAAACTCCTTGCAGCCGCTCATCGTGCCCTCGCCCATGCCGCCTTTGCCCACGATCAGGCGCACGCCCGTTTTGGCGATAAACTCGCGCTCGAATTTCTCCATCCGCATGCTAGTAGTCGGCCCCACAGAGACCATCTCAAAGCTTTTTTCGCCCGTTTTTCTGATGATCGGTCCAGCGTGCAGGATCGCGCCGCCCCTGATATCTAGCGGCAGCTTGCGGCACTCCTGCACGACGCGTCTGTGCGGCACGTCGCGGCAGGTGACGATGTGTCCGCTGAGGTAGATCACGTCGCCGATCTTGATATCCGCCAGATCCTCGGCATTGATCGGCGTGGTTAAAATTTTCTTACTCATAGCGCGAACTCCTTGTGCGATTTTACGGCAAAGCTTAGCTGCTCGTCCCAGACGATGTGGCCTTTGCGGTGCGACCAGCAGCCTACGTTTACGGCGACGGCGATGACGCTTGGGTGGCGGGCGCAGTTTTCGATATGCACGCCCATGACCGAGCTTGCGCCGCTCATGCCCTGCGGGCCCAGGCCGATTTTATTGATGCCATCTTCGAGTAGCTTTTCGGTTAGCGCGACGCGGTCGTTTGGATTACGCGAGCCTAGCGGCCTTATCAGCGCTTTTTTGGATAGCAAGGACGCTACGTCGATCGAGGTGCCCACGCCTACGCCCACTAGCAGCGGCGGACAGGCGTTTATGCCGTAGCTCGTCATTATGTCCATGACGAATTTTACGACCCCCTCGTAGCCCATACCGGGCATCAGCACGGTCGCTTTGCCGGGCAGGCTACAGCCGCCGCCCGCCATATAGGTGTGTATCTCGCACTCGCCACTACCCGGCACGATCTCCCAAAATACGCTCGGCGTGCCCTTGCCGACGTTTTTGCCGGTGTTGTACTCGTCAAACGTCTCGACGCTGTTGTGGCGTAGCGGAGCCTCGCGCGTCGCTCGCAGTACGGCCTCGCGCAGCAGCTCCTCAAGCTCGCCGATGAGCGGGAAGTTCGCTCCGCAGCGCACGAAAAACTGGATCACACCCGTATCCTGACAGGACGGGCGGTCTAGCTCCTTGGCTAGGCGCTGGTTTTCAAACATCGTTTTGTAGATCTCCTTTGCCAGCGGCTGCGTCTCGCATTCGCTAAGTTCATGTAGCTTCGTCATCACGTCGTCAGGCAGCACCTTGCCCGTGTAGCCGACGAATTTCGCCATGACCTCGGTCATCTTTTGCACAGCTTTTTCTTTATCCATCGCTTCTCCTTTGCTGGTTTTTACTTTCAAATTTTTCGGCGGCGCCCGCCAGGACGCAGCCTGCGGCGTAGCAGAGCAGGTCGGCGAAATCAAACGTCCCGCCGATCATTATTTTTAAAATTTTACTTTCTATGCCTAAAATTTGCACTGCGCCAAAATACTGCGCGAGCTCCAAAGCTGCCGCAAACGCGAAAATTTTAAGCGGCAAATTTAAAGGCGGCATGCTAAATATAGCCCTAGCGAGCGCGTAAAGCAAGATAACGGCCAAAACGTCGCCCGCGTAGTGGCGCACGAAGCCGCCCTTTACGCAGATCGCGATGTAAATTTCAGCCGCTAAAATCAGAACTGCCGCGGCTAAAAACGCTAGCCTCATCCGCGCGCTTTGCTTTGTTTGCGCCTTTTGCGCGAGCTTTTTTGCGCCCTTCGGCCCAGCATTTTGCTCGTTTAAATTTTCCTCTCGCAACGCTTTCCTTTTAAATTTAGCCGTTAAATTTGACCCGCGCGGCGGCGTAAATTTAGAGATGATTTACCAGGCTCGCGTTATACGCGGCGCCAAAGCCGTTGTCGATATTTACGACGCTCACGCCGTTTGCGCAGCTGTTTAGCATCGCTAGCAGCGCCGCCAGCCCGCCGAAGCTCGCTCCGTACCCTACACTGGTGGGCACCGCGATCACCGGCACGCTAACAAGCCCTGCTAGCACGCTAGCTAGCGCGCCCTCCATGCCCGCTACCGCGATGACGATCTTTGCGCCGCGTATCTCGTCTAAATTTGCGATTAGCCTGTGCAGCCCAGCCACGCCCGCGTCGCTAAATTTACGCGCGTCGTTACCTAGAAATCTCGCCGTTTCGTACGCCTCCTCCACGACCGCGCCGTCGGCGGTGCCTGCGGAGACTATCGCGATGTAGCTTTGCGTGAGTGCGGGTTCTTTAAATTTGACGCTGATGACGCGACCGCGAGCGTTAAACTCCACCTGCGGCAAGATTTCATGCACACGCTTAAAAACCCGCTCGTTGGTGCGCGTGATTAGGATATTTTGCCCTCTCGCGCCGATCGCACCAGCGATACGTAAAATTTCATCATCCGTTTTACCCTCGCCGTAGATCACCTCGCCCGCACCGTTTCGCAGTGCGCGCTGAGTGTCGATCTTGGCGCAGCCCACGTCCTCGTAGGGGTAGTTTTTTAGGTATTTTAGCGCCTCTTGCTCGCTAACGCGGCCGCTTTTTATCCCCGCGAAAAGCTCTAAAATTTCATCCTCTCTCATGCAAAACATCCTCTCTAAGCCCCTTTAGATCGAGCGTCACATCCGCTGCGCCAAGCGTCACGAGCTGTCTAATGACGCTTTTAAATTTAGCGTCGTTTAGGAAGTCTCGCATGCTAGAAAAGGGCATTTGCAGCTTTATATTTTTGCGGTCGCACCGCGCGCGGACGTTTGCGTAGCCGCTTGCGATGAGTAGATTTTCCGCAGCTTCGATCAAATTTAGCTCGCTCTCATCGATCTCGCGCCCGTGCGGCAGGCGCGTTAGCAAGCACGCGTAGCCGGGCTTTTCGGCGGTGGGTAAGCCCAGCTCGCGCGATAGCTCGCGGATTTCTGATTTAGTTAAATTTATCAGCGGCGAGAGCACGCCTAGCTCCTCTTTTGCTTTGAGCCCGGGGCGGTATTCGCCCAGATCGTCTCGGTTTGTGCCGTCTGCGACACGGCTAAATCCAAGCTCGCGGGCGCGCTCGATTAGACGCGAAAATACCGCCTTTTTGCACAGATAGCAGCGGTTTTCTGGATTATCTTTGGTCCCCTCCGCGATGCCTAGCTCTAAAATTTCGTGGCGGATGCCGTAAAATCTAGCAAATTCCACGGCTTCGGCGATCTCGCGCGAGGACATGTAGGGCGATCTTATCGTTATGCCGATCACTCGCGCACCCAGCGCGTCGTGCGCCGCGCGTAGCAGTAGCGAACTGTCCGTGCCGCCGCTAAATGCAACCGCCAGCTCGCCCAGCCCGCGCAGATCAGCCTTTAGTTTTTCTAGTTTCGTCATAGATTTTCAGCGCCTCTTTTCGCACCCGCTCGATCGTCGTGCCGTGCGCGAGCGCCGCGGCCTTGCAGTCGTCAAATTCGGGCTTTGCCTTTTGCGTTTGGCCGCTGCCAGAAATTTTAAGCCCTGTCTCGCCGAATTTCGTCTGCACCCGCGCAAACTCGCGCTTTAGTTCGGTTTTAGCTACCTCTACCTCGCGAACGCCGATCGCGGTGGTGTAGGTAAATATCAGATCCTTTAAAATTTGCGCGTCCTGCTTGCGGCACAGCGCGTTTAGCTCAAAGCCCATGCGCCCCTTTTTCATAAAAATAGAGCGGCTAAACACGTCTAGCGCGCCGTTTTCGCGCAGAATTTCGCACGCAAAGGCAAAGCTCTCGGCGTCCATATCGTCGATGTTCGTGGAGATTAAAATTTGCTTGCAAAGCTCGCCGTAGCCCGAGCGCGCGTCTAAATTTCGCTCGTCTAAATCCTCGTCAACCTCGCAGATCATCGCGCGAAGCACGTTTGCAAAGCCCGCTGCGTCCTTGCTGCCCGCGCCGTAGCCGATCTTTTCTATCCTAAAGCTCGCATTGTCCGTAAATTCGTCCGCGCAGGCCTTTAAAATCGCCGCACCCGTTGGCGTAGTCATCTCGAAATTTGCGCGTCCGAGGCTTACGGGCACGCCTTTTAAAATTTCGCAAACGGCGGGTGCTGGCACGCTAAGCGCACCGTGATCGCAAACCGCTACGCCGCCGCCAAGCTCGATTTTGGAGCTTACGACGCGCGAGACGCCTAAATTTTCAAAAAGATACTCGAGGCAGATCGCCGCGCCTGCGACGTCCGCGATGCTATCGATCGCGCCGACCTCGTGAAAATGCACCCGCTCTATGTCCGTGCCATGAACTTTGGCCTCGGCCTGCGCAATCGTGTGAAATATCGCGCCCGCTCTTTGCTTGCAGCTCTGGCTTAAATTTGAACTCTCTAAAATTTGCCTGATGTCCGCGTAGCTTCTGGCGTGAGGCTGCGATTTTAGCGGCACGACGTCGATTTTGGTCGCGGCGATGCCGTTTTTTAGCACGTTTTTGCGCTCCAGCTTAAATTCGCCGGCCAAATTTAATTTCTCTAGCTCGGCGCAAAGATAGCCAAAATCCACGCCGAGCTCCACCAGCGCGCCTAAATTCATATCACCGCTGATACCCGCGCTAGCGTCGTAATATAAAATTTTAGCCAAGCCTAGGCCTTAGGCACCGTCATCGAGCCAAACGGCAGGATGATGATTTTTGCGTCCGCGCCCTTTTGCGCGAGCGCGTCGTCCACGGCCTTTTGGATGTCGTGGTATGGTTTTAGATGTACGGCTCGCATCTCATCGTCGCTTAGATCACTCACCGCCCAGGTCTGCGCCCAGAGCGAGATTTCGGCCATCTTAGCGGCCTTGTGATAGCCTAGCTTAAAGCCAGCGCTGATCTTTTCGAGCACCTTTTTGGGCGTGTCGGCGGAGGCCATCAGATCAAAAAACGGCTTTGGTCCGATGCCCGTGCGGCACTTTGCGACCATGATTAAAATTCCGTCCTGTGCAAGCGCTAGTTTGCCGTTGTCTAGGGCTTTTTGCGCCTGATAGAGATCGACGTCCATCGGATAGGGCGCGACCGAGATCACGATATCTGCCTTGCGCGGGATATTTACGCAAAAAACCTCGTCGGCCTTTTTCACGCAGTCGTAAAAGCTGTCGTTTAGGTGTCCCGCGCTTGCGTAATACACGCCGTGCTCGCTGTCAAGCACCGTCTGGATCGAAAAAACGTCGATGTGCGCGAGAACTTTCATCGCGTCGATCATATCTTCGTGCACGGGGTTGCCCTCTAGTCGCAGAGCTTGCGCGTCGGCACTAAGAGCGAGTTTGTGGTTTTGCGTGATGCTCTCGTACGACGCGGTGCCCGGCAAAAAGGCCTTTCTGCCGCCCGTGTAGCCCGCGAAATAGTGCGGCTCGACCGAGCCTATAACGATCACTTTTTTCGCTTCGGCTACGATTTTGTTTAGATACATCTGCGTGCCGTTTTTGCTCTCGCCTAAAAAGACCATCTCGTCGTGCTTGGAGTCGTGATCATGAACTTCGTTTTTGGCTCTGATCTCCGCGTAAATTTCTTTGCCGAAGATCATCTCGTATTCTTCCTGCGTGCCCTCTCTGTGGCAGCCCGTGGCGATGATGAAAATTTTATTTTTATCGCGGATTTTCGGGTAAATTTGCTTTAAAATTTTTGCCGTCGGCGTCGGGCGCGTGCCGTCGTTTACGATGACGACGATCTTTTGCTCGCCTGCTATAAACTCGTCAAAGCTTTTTTGATTTATCGGATTTGCCAGAGCCTTTGCGATGAGCGCCGTTTCGTCAAATTTAGCCACGGGGTTTGGATCGAAAACGCCGAGCAAATTTTTCTCGTTTATCTCTAAGCTTAGATGATCATCTTTGCCGTATGCGATAGGGATTTGCATATCTGCCTCCTATGTGGAATTTGGCGGGATTATAACGTAAATTTTATTTAAAACGAATTAGCCTAGAGCGGGTTATGAACGGAATTTAGAAAGCTTTAGAATTTAAAAATTTAGAGCATTTAAAATTTCAAAATTTTATCAAATTTTATAAAGCCGCTGGAGTTTGAAATTTAAAGCTCGCGAGCCGTCTGCCCGCGAGCATATAGCTATTATAAATAGCCGTAAATATGAGCGAAGATAAAGCCCATCGCGCATGAAGTAAGAACGCCTATTAGCCCAGGGAAAATGAAGCTGTGGTTGATGACGAATCTGCCGATGTGCGTAGTGCCGGAGCGGTCGAACTGGATCGCCGCAAGATCGCTCGGATAGGTAGGTAGGATATAGTATCCGTAGCAAGCCGGTGCAAACGCAATAATAAGGCCCGGATCAATACCGATGCTAACCGCTAGCGGTACGAAAGTAGCAACCGCTGCTGCTTGAGAGTTAAGGAATTTACTAATCAAAAGCGAAACGATGACATACGTCCACGGGTAGGCCTTAACGACCTCACCAAGGGATGCCTTAAGCATTTCGATATGAGCAGTAAACATAGTCTCCGCCATCCATGAAATTCCATAAATGGCTACGAGCGCGATCATACCGCTATGAAAAATTTCGTTTTTAGCGATATTGCCCGCTTTTATGCCAGAAACGATCATCATGATGGATGCTGCAAGAAGCATGAAAATTTGAATGGTTAAGACCATATTTAAATTTGTGGTCTTTTTCATAGTATCTTTTACGACTATGCTTGCGTTTGCGATACTTTCGCTCTTATCACCTGTCGTAATTACTACATTTCCGTCCTGAGCGACGATGCTTTGAGTAAGCTTTTTATCTTTGTCGTAAATTTCGACGCTATTAAATTTCGTCGCATCTTTGGCTTTAGACTCTTTGACGTTTGAGACGACCTTACCGCCGTCCACCATAGAAATGACCTGACCATCTTTGATCGTGATATTTTTGACCGTCTTTTTATCGACGATGATCTCTACGGATTTGCCCGGGACATTTTTAGTCCACGCAGGACGCAAGCTTTTTTCGTAACCTAAAACCGCAACTAGCGCAATAGTGGCTAAGAATATCCACATGCAAACCCACTTAATCCTAGGAAGCTTTTGACCTAACAATGTCGTGCTTTCGCCGTAGATATATTTTTTCTGCTCTGGATCTTTGATCTTTTCTTGAAATTCCGGATCTTTATCTAGATCTTTACCTCTAAAAATCGACCACGTTCCGATCGCAAGCATACCGATGAAAGTAGAAGGGATTGTTAATTTAAGTAGATCCAAATACGTACTAAAGCCCTCGATATGCACGCCTTGACCTAGCAAGATCGCGACCATCGAAACGCCGGCAACCGAAACGGGGCTAGCGATGATAGCAAGCTGCGAGGAGATTGTAGAAGCAGCCATCGGGCGCTCAGGGCGAATTCCATTTTTAATAGCTACGTCATAGATGATCGGAAGCAGCGTATAGACGGTGTGTCCGGTTCCACATAAGATTGTAAGCGTCCACGCAACAGTTGGAGCGATGATGCAAACCATCTTCGGATGCTTACGAAGCAATTTCTCCGCTATTTGAAGCATTACATCAAGGCCTCCCGTAGCCTGTAGCGTTGCACTTGCTACGACAACTGCGAGGATAGTTAAAATAACGTCCACTGCCGGCTTACCCGGCTCTAATCTAAATCCAAACACTAAGATCACTAAGCCTATACCGCCTAGAATTCCCAGCGCCATACCGCCTTTTTTAGCACCATAAAACAAACAGCCCAATACTATAATGAGCTGCAAAAAGAATTGAGTGCTTTCAGACAAACTTGTCAGAAACTCCATAGTTTCTCCTTCAGTAAAATTTAAAACAAACTTTGGCGATTATACTAACTTTTTATTTAAACAAAATTAAAGGAGCGTTACGAATTGTAAAAATCTATCAAAATAAAAATTTACTGAAATTATAATTTTAAAGCAGAATTTATAGCGAAATGTGAAAAATAAAATTTCACTTAGAACTGTTTTTACATCATAAAATTTCGCAACTTTTAAGAAAACTTAGAATTCCATTATAGCTCAAGCTTTAAACCGATTTTTAAGCCTTGGAGTAGTATCATTTCACAAAGAGCGGATTAAGATGAATTTTATAAAATTTTGTATTGCCTTTTTGATTTGTTTATCACAGATGGCAATAGCTGGTAGCTTTGATCTAAATGCCACGCTGCGTTTGGGCGCATTCGACGCAAGCTCGCACCGACTGCTTTTATGCGGCAGTGGCGGCGAGCTTAGGATGTTTGATACTGCTAAATGGGATGTGGAGTTCGCGCAAAAATACAGCGATAACGAAATCACGGCTCTAAATTTTAAAAACGGCAAAATTTATCTAGCTTGGGGCGGAGCCGAAATCGCGGTGCTAAACGATAGATTAAAGTTTTTACGCACGCTTAAGACGGGGCGTAGCGGCACAGCCCAAATAGATGCGATCTATGCCGCAAAAGACGCGATTTACGCGGTAGTGGATAAGAATCAACTAATAAGATTAGACGAGGACCTTGATAACAGCGCGGATGGCGGCTACGCCCCAAGAGAAAATTCCACCGCGAACGGGCAATCTTTAAATAAAAATTCCGCCCCAGATGGGCTGCGCGGAATTTCGTTTCATTACGGCAGGATCAATGCCGTTAGCCTAGGCGCTAACGGACTTTGCGTCGCAAACTGGAACGGCGTAGCCTGTTTTAGCGCAGATCTTTTTGCGACTAAATTTAGCGGCAGCGATACAGCGCCTAATCGCGCCGCGCAGGGAGAGCTTAGTGGCGTGAAATTTAAAGATGCGGAATTTAATAGCACGAGAATCGTGCAAGCCTCCGAGCCAAACGAAACGAAAGCTGGCGGCGCAAAGAGCGCGGAATTTAAAGGCTCGGAATTCAAAGGCGCAAAATTTCAAGACGAGGGGCTTAAAACTCGAAGCGAAATTTCAGCCGAAGCTGGCGATAAAAATTTAAGCGGCTCTATCGCCACTGCGCTTGCAGACTGCGACGGGACGCTATTTGCAGGCGATATAGAGGGGAATTTTATAAATTTAAAAAGTAGCGAGCGCAAAAGCGTGGGCTCTTGGATCAAATCCATCGTGTGCGCCCACGGCACGCAGTTTATCGCTACTAAAGATAAAATTTACGAAAATCAAAAAGTAGGATTAAAGGAGGTTGTGGATTTAAAAAGCGAATTTTTAGCGATGTACGCAGACGGGGAAGCGATCCTCGTAGTCAGCAAATCAGGTAAAATTTTAAAATTCTAAGAAAGGATTAGTATGTTAAAAAGTTTCAAACCCGTGCTTTTGGGCTCGGTTTTGTTCGCCGCAAGCGCCCTGTGTGCCGCAGATAGCGACCTAGAGCGCGTGATGAAAGAACGAAATTTAAGCGAAAAAGACGTTTTAGCGGCGGCTAAGACCTATCAGCCGACCGGTAGGAAGGACGATTATATGGTCTTCTCTTCCGGCGGTCAAAGCGGACAGGTGATCGTTTACGGCGTGCCGTCGATGAGGATCTACAAATATATCGGCGTATTTACCCCGGAGCCTTGGCAGGGATACGGCTTTGATGAGGAGAGTAAGGCGGTCTTAAGATCGGGCTCTATTAACGGCAAAGAGATCAACTGGGGTGATACTCACCATCCAAATTTCAGCGAGAAAAATGGCGAGTATGTGGGCGATTATCTCTTTATCAACGATAAGGCAAACCCAAGAATCGCGGTTATAAATTTATCCGATTTCGAAACTACTCAAATAGTCGTAAATCCCGTAATCAAAAGCGATCACGGCGGCTCTTTCGTAACGCCTAATACCGAATACGTCATCGAAACCAGCCAATACGCAGCCCCTTTTGATAACGACTGGCACCCAATCGAGGAGTATCAAGCAGTCTATCGCGGTGCGGTAACGCTATGGAAATTTGACTACGATAAAGGCAAAATCGACGTAAATAAATCCTTTTCTCTAGAGCTTCCTCCATATATGCAAGATCTAAGTGACGCAGGTAAGGGCGAGAGCTTCGGCTGGGCGTTTACCAACAGCTTCAACTCCGAAATGTACACAGGCGGCATCGAAAAGGGTCTGCCTCCGATGGAAGCCGGTATGAGCCGCAACGATACCGACTACTTGCACGTTTACAACTGGCAAATTCTAGAAAAACTTGCTCAAGATAGCAAAAACTACAAGGTCGTAAACGGACACAGAATCGTTACGATAGATGCCGCCGTAAAAGCGGGAGCGCTATTTTTGATCCCTGAGGCTAAATCCCCTCACGGCGTCGATGTTAGCCCTGATGGTCGCTATATCATTATCGGCGGTAAACTAGATACTCACGCTAGCGTTTATGATTTTAAAAAGATCAAAGAGCTAATTGATAAAAAAGAATATGCAGGCAAGGATCCATACGGAATTCCGATCCTAGATATGCAAAAGACGCTTCACGGACAAGCAGAGCTTGGTCTTGGACCTTTGCATAACACCTTCGATTCGCAAGATGGCGTAATCTATACATCGCTTTACGTTGATAGCCAGATCGTAAAATGGAACTACAAAACGCTAAAGGTTTTAGATAGGATCAATGTTCACTACAATATCGGACACCTTGATTCTATGGAGGGCAAATCCTCAAAGCCTGTCGGCAAATACGTAATCGCGCTAGATAAGCTTTCGATCGATAGATTTAATCCTATCGGACCGCTTCATCCGCAAAATCACCAGCTCATCGATATTACAGGACCTAAAATGGAGATGCTTTACGATCTTCCTATCGGTCTAGGCGAGCCGCACGACGTAGTTTCTATCGCAGCTAGTAAGCTTCATACGAAACCTACCTATACTATGGGAACGAACTCTCGTACCGGCAAGCAACACCCTGCTATGACGCTAGCAGGTCAGGAGCGCATCGAGCGCGACGGCAAAAACGTAAAAGTCTATGCTACAGCGATCCGCAGCCATATTAATCCTGAGCACATCGAGGTTAATAAGGACGATAACGTAACGATCTATATGACAAATTTAGAGCGTGCCGAGGACGAAACTCACGGCTTTACGGTTGATGATTATGATCTGCATATGTCGCTTGAGCCGGGTAAGACTGCGAGCGTAAATTTCATCGCAGATAAAGAAGGCGTATTTCCTTTCTACTGCACGGAATTCTGCTCTGCGTTGCACCTTGAGATGTTTGGATATCTATACGTAAAAGATCCGAATAAAAAATACACTTCAGCTAAAGCTTCTATGCTAAAAGCTCTTAGCCCAGAGGCTCTAAAAGCTGAATACGACAAGGTAGTAGCTACGAATAAAGCCACCGATGATGTTATTCAATCAGTCGTTAAATTCTTAAAAGAGAAAAACTACGAGAAATATCCTAAGGTCAAGGCTTTAGTCGATGATGCGCTAGATCAATACGGCAAAATTCCTGAAACCAAAGCCAAGGCAGACGCCGCGGTAAAAGCAGGCGATATGAACGGCGCGATACTTTGGGAAGGTCAAGTTTGGCAGTATTTAGTAAAAACCGCGGATGTCGGACTTCGCGCTAAAAACAACCTAATCCGCGAGCTCTCCACTCCTATGAGCGAGGCTGCATCTAACGGCGAGAAGGCCTACCTACGCGGAGGCTGCAACGGCTGCCACGTCATCGGTCAAGTAAGCTCGGGTCCTGATCTAACGGGCGTCCTACTCCGCCATGAAAACGGCGAAAAATGGGTAGCCGATTTCATCAAAGACCCTGCTAAATTCTACGAAGACGACTACGTTAAGGCAATGATAAATTACTTCAACCTTCGCATGCCAAATCAGCATATGAAAGACGAAGAGATCAAAGATATCATCGAATACCTAAAATGGGTCGATGAGAATGCGGGTCTTAACTAGCCCCACTCTCCCCCGCAAGGGGGAGAATTTAAAGGAGATGAAATGCCAAAATATAAAATTTACGCGATTTTAGCGCTGCTTATTATGACGGTCGCTTTTACCATCCCTACGCTCGGATTTTTCAAAGTCCAAGGCAAAATCGTATCGGGGCAGGTTAGCAGCGTCTCGCAGCTGCCCGCATACTCCGCACCGATATGGAATTTTTATACAAAAGCATCGTATAAAAATCACCTAATTCCTAGTGATGTTAAAAATGATCTAGGCGCGATGCTGGAGCATAAATTTGAAGTGGGCGTACCTAGCATACCGGTGTGGAAAATTTCACTTGAAGCGCCAAACTATCCAAAAGAGGCTTTCCCCGATGGAATTCCACTTTACGTCCACGTTGACGGCTTTAGCGGCGATGTCGGCGAGATGAATACCCTAAATCACTACATCGGCATGTATCCCGTCTGGCGCGGCGGCACGCTCGAGCACTCGCTATCGCCGTATTATCTCATAATCGCTACGATCGGTATGCTTGCGTTTTTGTACTACGACGGCAAGGGGCAGACTCTGCTTATGATCCTGCCGATCATCGCGCCGCTTATCTTCATAGGCTGCTACGTGGGTTGGCTGTATTGGTTCGGGCACAACCTGCAAGACTGGGGCGCGTTTAAAATAAAGCCTTTTATGCCTACAGCATTTGGCGACGGCAGCGTGGCGCATTTTACTACCCATTCATATCCGGCTCTTGGCTTTTGGCTAATGCTGGCCCTGTCGCTACTATCAGCGTTAGCACTGCTATCTAAGAAAAAATTTCTACGAGAGCATAGATGAGGCTTTTGCTTCTAGCATTCTCGCTCGCGCTAAGCTTAGGCGCGGGCGAGCTTCAAGACGCGATCGATAGCGCAAAAGCGGGCGATATTATAGAACTAGCCGCGGGCGAGTATCACGGCAATATTTTAATCAATAAACCCCTTATTATCGACGGACTAGACCGCTCCGCCGTGATCATAGGCGATCGCAACGGAACGGTCATCCGCGTCCGCTCTCCGCATGTTACAATCAAGAATTTAACAATTCAAAACGGAGGCTTCGAACATCTTAGCGAGGATGCAGGGATCAACGTAAGCGACGTAAACAGCGTAATCATAAAAAATAATCTCATCAAAGACGTGCTCTACGGCGTCGTGCTAAGCAAGGCAAACGACGTAACGATCGAGGGCAACGAAATTTCAAGTAACGCCTACCGCACGAGTTTTAAAGGCGACGGTATCAAGCTTTGGTATTCCAATGCCAATAAAATTTTAAATAACGACGTCCACAACGTCCGCGACACCGTTTTTTACTTCTCAAACGGTAATCTCGTCGCAGGCAATAAAGGCCATAGCTGTCGCTATTCTCTGCACTTTATGAACTCCGGGCATAACGTCGTGGAGGATAACTACTACGACGGCAACAGCGTGGGATTATTTTTTATGTTTTCAAGCGACAATATCGCCAGACGCAATGTCGTGCGCAACGCGGACGGCGCCTACGGCGTAGGCATCGGTATGAAGGATAGCTCAAATTTCAGGGTTACAGATAATAAAGTCGTTTACAATGCCCGCGGATTTTATCTGGATCAATCCCCCTATCAGCCGGGCTCGCTTAACGTTTTTGAAAACAACGATATCGAATACAACAGCATCGGCGTGCAATTCCACGCCACGCAGCTAAAAAGTGTATTTAAAAACAATAAATTTAAAGGCAATATGGAGATCGTGCTAAACGATACGCCCCAATCCAAGCTCTTGCAAAACGAGTGGAGTGGCAACTACTTCGACGATTACGACGGATTTGATCGCGATGGTGACGGCTACGGCGACGTTAGCTACAGCTCATACGCCTACGCGGATAGGCTTTGGGCGCATAAGCCAAGCGTGCGGTTTTTTTACGGCTCCAGCGGGATCGCGCTTTTAAATTTCATCTCCAAGCTCGCTCCGTTTTCAGAGCCTGAGCTACTGCTAAAAGATCCAAAACCTAGGATGAGGCAATGATAAAGAATAGACGCGAAGCGATAAAACTACTTGGCGGAGCGCTCGGGACACTCGGGGCAGCGAGCTTGTTTGCGGATGGAAATTCTACCAATTCCGCAGGCAGTGAAGCGCAAAATTTAAACAAGCAAAATTCCGTAAATTCCACAGGACAAAATTCTGCGCCGAATCCCATAAAACAAAATTCTAGCGGGGATTCCGCCTCTTTGTATCTACGCCCGCCCGGAGCGCTAGCGGAGCGCGGCTTCCGCTCTAGCTGTATCAAGTGCGGCCAATGCGTGCAGGTCTGCCCCTATCACAGCATCTATCTGCTCGATATTACGCATCTTTTTGACATCGGTACCCCGGTCATCGATGCCAAAGAGCGGGGCTGCTATCTTTGCGGCGCGCTTCCTTGCGTGCTCGCCTGTCCAAGCGGCGCGCTCAGCCACGAGACTAACGAGCCTAAAAAGGTTGCGATGGGTATCGCCGTGATTGAAAATTTAGACGCCTGTTTGGCGTATCGCGGGCAGGTTTTAAAACCAGACGATCTGCGCCTAAAGCCCGCCAAGACCGAGCAGGAGCGCGAGTTAAACTCCGCGCTGGCGGCGAAAGAGGGCAAGGTCTGTGATCTATGCGCGTCGCTGTGCCCTTACCCGCAGCCACTTGATGCCATCGCGATGATAGAAGCGGGCGCGCATTTCGCCCCGCAGATCCGTAGCGCTTGCGTCGGTTGCGGGGCGTGCGCAGAGCTCTGCCCGGCGCGTATCATCGAGATAATCCCGCGGGCGGATTACAAATCAATCTATGAAGGAAAACAATGAAAAACTCCATTAAATTCTACCTCTGCTCACTAGCTGCGGCGCTTTTGCTATGCGGCTGCGGAGATAACGACGATTCAAGCTCCGCCGCGGCAAGCTCCGCGGGGCAGAATTCTGTTTCGCAAAGCTCCGCAGAACAAAATTCCGCGAGTTTAAATTCCGCATCGCAGAAAGCGGATCAAAATTCCACTGCCAAGCCTCGCATCAGCGTTAAAAGCGGCGAAGCGCCCAAGAAGGACGATAAGTTCGTAAGCTACGATTTTTACGGCGAGCGAAAGGTAAATTTTAACCTAAACGGCGATGTAAACGAAACGACCAAAAACATCGTGGCATATTCGAGCATCAAAAACCAATACGAAAAGCTAAATTTCGACCTGATGAAAAAGCGCCTTGGGCATGATTTTATCCTGCGCTGTTCAGCGTGCCACGACGACTACGCCAACGGCATCATCGGTCCGTCGCTTCTGGATAAAACCGACGCGCAGATCGTGGATATGATTAAAAAGTATAAATTTAAAGAAAAGCCCAACCCACTTATGGTGCAGCTCGTAAACGGCATGAGCGAGCAGCAGATAGAGACGATGGCGAAAGAAATTTATGAGTTCAACAAACAATTTAAGGAGCAGAAATGAAACCGGGCAAAATTTTAGCTTTGATTTTGGGTGTAGCACTGATCGCGCTGATGATCTTTATGGCTAGTTCGGACGATTCTAGCGCGCCGCAGCAGGAAGTCAAGCCGCAAACGCAAGCAAAGCCTGCGCCGCAGAGCAAAAGCGTCGATCTCATCGACGATAAGGACGTAAAAAATATTAAAATTTTGCAGCAGAGCGTCAAAGAGCGCGATTTCAAGGTTAGCAGCTCCTATCTGGTAAGCTGCGCGCCCTGCCACGGCGATGACGGACGCGGCAAGATCGCTCCGCCGATCGGAGGCAAGAGCAAGGATCAAATTTTAGCAAGTCTCAAAGACTATAAGGCGGGCAAGATCAAAAACAGCCTAATGAGCGGGCTTTTAACCAACGTAAGCGACGAGAGCCTAGATAAGCTCGCGGATGAAATTTCAAAATTTAAAGAGTAGCTCTTGGATAAATATAATTCGCGATGCACGATCAAAAATACGAGCTTTTTCTCGACCTTCGCGCTTAGAAATAAAAGCGGCAAATGGCGCCCCAGCATTCGGGCTCTGCGCTACGCTACGGTATTTTTGGTACATCTACTTTTCGTGCTTTCCTTTCGCGCGGATATTCAAATTTTAGAAGGCGACATCAGCGGCTCGCGGATACTTGGCTTTCATCTATCAGATCCTTTCGCGACTCTTGAGGTGATCGCCGCACACAAGGATCTGCCGATAAATCTACTCATAGGCTCGGGCACGATCTTGCTGTTTTATTTCATCGCGGGCGGCAAGGCGTTTTGCTCGTGGATCTGCCCTTACGGAGCGCTTAGCGAGATCGGCGAGAAGCTGCATAATACGCTAATTGCCAAGCACGTCATCAAGGAGCGCACCCTGCCTCGCGGTATGCGATATGCGATCTGGGCGGTATTTTTGCTGCTAAGTGCTATTACAGACCTGCTCGTTTTTGAAATTTTTAACGTAGTTGGAATTTTATCGCGCTTCATCATCTACGGCTTTTCGCTGGCGGGGCTTTGGATCGTTTTTGTGTTTTTGCTCGAAGTATTTTTTAGCAGGCGAGCGTGGTGCACTCATCTATGCCCGCTAGGAAGCACCTATTCGCTTGCGGCGAAAGCAAGCCTTAGCAAGATTACTTGGGATAAGAGCAGGTGCGATCACTGCGGCGTTTGCCAAGACGTCTGCTTCGTCTCGCACGTGTTAGACATCACCAAAAAAAAGGCATCCGAAAACCTAGGCGATAAGAGCAAATTTATGCTAAAAGGGATCGACTGCACGCTGTGCGGACGCTGTATCGACGTGTGTCATCAAGACGCACTCGGTATCGGCAATAAACTAAAAGATATGATCTAAGGAAGCCTATGATAGAGATTAAAAACGTAAGCAAGAAATTCGGAGATCAATTCGTTTTAAAAGATATCGATCTAGATATCGCGGACGGCGAGCAAGTGCTTTTCGTCGGGCAAAACGGCGCGGGCAAAAGCTCGCTGATGCGGACGATTTTAGGCGAATACATACCCACAAGCGGCAGCGTCGCCATCGACGGATTTGATTCGTTTAAGCAGCGCAGCCGCGCGCTACGCGGTATCAGCTTCGTGCCGCAGACCCCGCCGCCGCTTAAGCTGAGTCTAAATGAGCTCATCTACTTCGCCGAGCGCACGGCGGACGCAAGCAGAGCGGATATAGTAAAATTTTGCGACGAAATGGAGCTTGATCTGAGTTCAAATTTAAACAAACCCTTTCATAAGCTATCCGGCGGTATGAAGCAGAAATTTTTAATTGCGCTAGCATTCGGCAGAGCTAGCAAGGCGATGATTTTCGACGAACCGACCGCCAATCTCGATCCGAGCGCGCGCGAGCGTTTTAAGACGCTTTTGCACAACCACGCAAAAGATAAGAGCTTGATCTTTATCTCGCATAGGCTCGAGGAAGTGGGAGGACTGGTAAAAAGAATGATTTCAATGGATCTAGGGAGGATCGTAGATGACAAAAATGTTTAAAATTATGCTTTGCGCACTTGCGGCGCTTACGTTTTTAGGCTGCGGCGACGAGAAAGACTACGGCAACGTCCACTACGACAGAGACGTGTGCGAGCACTGCCAGATGGCGATCAGCGACAACCGCTTCAGCGTCGATGTACGCGTGGACGGCAAAAACCACTACTTTGACGACATCGGCTGCTTGGTGGATTTTATGGTTACCAACGACAAACTAAACTGGCTGAAGGACGCCAAAATTTACATCAATGACGCTAGCGGCAACGGCGAGTTTATCGACGCACGCACGGCGCATTTTTACAAGGGCTTTAAAACCCCTATGTCGTTCGGCTGGGGCGCGTTTAAAAACAAGCAAGAGGGCAAGCAAGACTTCAGCTTCGATCAAGTAGTCGCGGCGCTTAAAGCGGGCGGCGGCTCGCACGGCATGGGAATGGGCGATATGGGGCATACTCACGGCTCAGATCATGGCATGAGCGGCGATGCGGGCAGCACGGCGCACCCTCAAGGCGCGCCGCACGATATGGGGCAGATGCACGAGGGCAACGGCACTGCGCACGATATGCATTCAGGGCACGCGCATTAAGGACGCTTTGGCTAAGACGAAATTTTAAGCGGCTTCGTTTTGCACTAAATTTAAAGCCTGAATTTCAGCGTGCCGCCCGCGCCGCCATAGATGAGATAAAATTTTACTTCGCAGCGTCGGCGCAAAGCGAGCTGCAGGCGGATCGGCCGCGAAATTTTATCTTGCGGTTTCAGCGTGAGGCAAAGCCAGGCTTAAAAAAACGGCTGCAAAATTTTATCTTGTAACGTAGCTAAATTTAACGCACGGCGCGAGATTTCGTTCTGCCGAATTAAAATTTACGCAGACGCGCTAGCTTAAAATTTCGCCGTAAATTTAAAATTTATCCGGCGCGTAATTCGCCGATGCGGGATTTTTAGAATTTTAAAATTTATGCCGCGGGATACGCCCCGTTTTTGAAATTTTACGAAGCTAAAATTTAAGCGGTCCGTTAAACGGCTAAATTTTAAAACTGCGGCGGATGATGGATAGCGGGCGGCAAACGGCGCGCTGTTCGCAGGCGCCGTAAGCCTGCCGTAAATTTAAAATTTATGCGCGAGCCGCAGTCGCAAGCGGCGGATAAAATTTCGCCGCCTATTTAAAGCTCGGCTGGCAAAATTTAAGGCTGTAAATCCGCGCTGCAAAACGAGGCTAAAATTTAAAGACGGGCGGTGCATTTAAGCCGCGCGAGAAATATAAATTTAAAAGCGCACCGAGGCGCAATAAAGGAAAAGAATGAAAAATTTACTCACCATCGCCGCTTTGGACATCAAAGAGTCCTTCCGCTCGCGCTGGTTCTTGCTCTATCTGCTGATCTTTAGCGGGCTCGTGGCGGCGTTTTTTATCACGGGGGTGACCGACTCGCGCGTGCTCGGCTTTAGCGGGCTTTCGCGACTGCTGCTGCTATTTATTCAGATCTGCATCATCATCCTGCCCGTCTTCGTGCTCGTAACCACCAGCAAGGCGATCCTAGCCGATCGCGACCTAAACATCCTCGAATACCTGCTAAGCTTTCCGATCTCGCAGGCGCAGTATTACTACGGCAAGGCGCTGGGAAGGCTATTTGGAGTCTTCGTGCCGATATTTTTGTCGCTGCTTTTGGCGATCGTTTGGGGTGCGATCAAGGGCACGGGCATTCCGTGGGCGATCTGCCTGCTTTATACGGGGCTTCTTTTTAGCTTGTGCGCGGCGTTTTTAGGGATCGCGTTTTTGATCTGCGCCGTTTCAAAAAGCCAAGAGATGGGGCTTGGGCTCGCGTTTTTCGTCTGGCTTTTCTGCCTTGCGTTTTTGGATCTCGTGCTGATCGGACTGCTCGCAAAAACGGGAGTGAACGAAAATCTGATCTTTGCGATCGCCCTAGCAAATCCGATGGAGGACTTCCGAATCGCTGCTATCAGCCTATTTGATCCCGATCTTGCGGTCATCGGCACGACGGCGTATTTTATCCTAGATCACTTCGGGCGCGGGCTTTTCATCGCCTTTTCGCTGCTCTACCCGATTGCACTGGGCGCGGCGAGCCTCGTTTTGGGCTATTTTATCTTTAGATCGAAGGATTTGGCATGAAATTTCCACTCATTTTGGCGGCATTTATAGCGCTTTGCGGTGCAGCTGAGATGCAAAATTCCGCGGCTCAGAGCTCCGGCTCGGCGCAGAATTTAAGCGCGTCAGATAATACAGGTTCCGATTTGGCGCAGAATTTTAAAAGCGTGCGCGATCTTACGTGGCTCAAAGACGTAAATCTTACCTGCGCCAAATACGGCATCGATACTAGCGCGCACCCTGAATTTCGCGCCTATGCAAGGCTCAAAGACGGCAGCGCGCTCGCGTTTGCTTCGCCCAAGGCGATGTTTGCATATTTTTTTGAAAGTGGGAGTTCGGGCGCAAATTTTAGCGAAGCTTCTGCCGGAGCGAATTCTGCGAGCAAAAATCCAGTTAGCGGCAATTTAGGCGAGGCAAATTCCGCTAGCACAAATCCCCGCGAGGCGAATTCCGCCGACGTAAATTTCGGTGGCGCGGAGCTTTACGTCACCGATTACGCAAGCGGCGAAATTTTGCGGGCGCAGGACGCGTTTTATGTATTCGGCAGCGTACTGCAAAGCGCCAGAGGCGACGATCTCATCACTTTTGCGAGATTGCGCGACGCACAGGACTTTATGCGCGAGAAAAAGGGGCATAAAATTTTACAGTTTCGCGAAATCTCCGCCAAGCTAATCGATTATCTAAGATGATCGAGCCGCTCGGCGGAATTTAAATAAAGCTATTTAGTATATTTTATTCATAAAAATTTATCTTTTATTTTAGTGCGCTATTAAGGGAATTTAAAGCAATTAAAAAATACAATCACGTTAAATTTTATCTATAAGAATTAAATAGTGTAGTCTTTTAGTATATTTATTGAGGGCTGCATTCTCACTTATTTTTAAAATAAATTTTAAGGAGACAACCATGGCAAACGACAAAATCTCAAAACAAAAAGGCTCACGCAAGAAGGCTGCGACGGATGAAAATTCCGCTACGAATACGGGAGAAAATTCTGTCGCAGACGCGCTCAAAAGCTCCGCCGCGTCCGTTTTCGACAAAAGTGCAAGCACTGCTAAAAATTCCGCCGCAAACTCTATAACTTCTGCCTCGCTTACTCGCGACAAAATTTCTAAAAATCGCGCCGCAGGTGAGAATTCCTGCGACGAGTGCGATTGCGAAGCCAGAAATTCCGCGTCTGGCTACGATGATAGCGCAAGCTCTGCTTCAATTACGAACTTTGCGGCGTACTCAAGCGCTCAAGGCGCAAGCAACGCCCAAAATTCCGCGATAGGCTCTACGACAAATTCCATGGCCGATTCTTTGATAAATTCCATCTCAAATCCTACGAAGAGCCCAAGCAGCAAAGACCATTTCTCTTGCTCGCACGAGCATAGCGATAACTCCGCAATCCACTCGCATCTACGCGACGAAGATCTTGCGACCCACCCACACGATCAAGAAGAAAACCTCGCAGCTTATTTGCACGAATACGGCGCAAATTCTGCGGCGTATTCGCACGAGCGCGACGAGGATTCCGTCATCAGCTCGCACGAGCACGACAAACATTGCCATGATCACAAGCCCCACTCTCATCGCGCGATTATTGGATTTGACGAGCACGGTATCCCAAAAGTTTTAGTGCCCGCAAAGGCTAGTCCGCACACACATAAAGACGCGCAGGGCAATCTTTTCGAGCATTTTCACGAGGCGGAATTTACGGCGGATTATATGAAGGCGGTGCTTGAATACAAAAAGACCTTCCCTACAAAGCAAGAAGTACTTGAGAAAACCCCCGATCCCGCCGTGCGCGAAATGATGCTTAGGATGGAGCAGATCGGCGTAGATACGGCGTTTGATCGCTTCGACAAACAGATGCCGATGTGTAGCTATGGGCTTAGCGGAGTATGCTGTAAGATCTGCAATATGGGGCCTTGCAAAATTACTAAAAAGGCTGATCGCGGCACTTGCGGTGCAGACGCCGATCTCATCGTATCGCGCAACCTATTGCGTCAAGTAGCTGCAGGCGTAGCTCAACACGGCGCGCACGCCAGAGAGCTTCTGCTGTCGCTAAAATGGGCGGCGCAGGGCAAGCTAGATCTGCCCATAATAGGCGAATACAAAATCATCAATACCGCCAAAGCCTTTGGAATTCCAACTGAAGGCAGAGAGTTAAAAGAGGTAGCGATCGAGCTTGCCGATACGCTTTTAACAGATCTTTCGCAAAGTAGCGGCGAGTATAAAACCATCACTGCGCTCGCGCCCAAGGAGCGTCAAGAAGTATGGCGCAAGCTGGATATCTTGCCGATTAGTGCGTATAACGAAGTCTTTGAGGCGTATCACCGAACGGGTGTAGGCACGGATGGAGACTGGCGCAGCGTGATGCAGCATCTTTTGCGCTGTGGGCTTGCTTTTACCTTCACCGGCGTAGTAGCTGCTAATATCGCTACGGATGCGCTATTTGGCGTAGGAGATCGCGTAACTTCCAAAAGCAATATGGGCGCGCTCAAAAAAGGCTGGGTCAATATCGCCGTGCACGGACATCTGCCGACATTGGTAAGCCTAATAGTGGAGATCGGAAATTCTAAAGAGTACCAAGACAAGGCTCGCGCAATAGGCGCGCAGGGGATCGCATTTTACGGCGTGTGCTGTTCTGGACTATCGGCGATGTATCGCAATTGGGGCGTCGTGCCGCTCTCAAACGCCGTAACTGCCGAACTCGTCATAGGCACAGGCGCACTTGATCTTTGGGTCGCCGATGTCCAAGATGTCTATCCTGCGATCATGGACGTGGCTAACTGCTTCCAGACCAAGGTCGTTACCACAAGCTCATCGGCTAGGCTTCCCGGAGCCGAGCATATAGGCTACGATCATCACCACAGCAATATCGCCGAAACTAGGAATTTAGCGCGTAAAATTCTAGATCGCGCATTGCAATCTCACGAAAAGCGCAAGGGGCTGCCGGTATATATCCCGCCGTATGAAGTTGAGGCCGAAGTGGGCTTTTCGGTAGAATTCGTCCATAAACACTACGGCGGCATGGAGCCGTTAGCGCACGCGCTAAAAAGCGGTGAAATTTTAGGCATCGTAAATATGGTCGGCTGCACCAATCCTAAAGTGCCTTATGAGCGCGCTATCATAGATGTCGCACAAACCCTAATCGAAAATAACGTCCTAATCCTAACCAACGGCTGCGCGTCGTTCCCGCTAATGAAGCTGGGCTTTTGCCAAAAAAGCGCGTATAAAAAAGCAGGCGCGTCGCTGCGGGCATTTTTAGAAAAAGACGAGCTTCCGCCGGTTTGGCACGTGGGCGAGTGCATCGATAACACTCGCTCCAGCGGAATTTTCGCAGGTATCGCAGGAGTACTAGGCAAAAATCTCTACGAGCTGCCGCTTGCCTTCACCTCTCCCGAGTGGGCGAACGAAAAGGGCGTCGATGCCTCGCTCGGATTCCGCCTAATGGGCATCGACTCATATCACTGCGTCGAGTATCAAATCCACGGCTCTGCAAACGTCATACACTTTTTCAAAGAGGGCACCAGGCGGGCGCTTGGCTCTGTGATGCACGTAGATACCGATCCGGTCGCGCTTGCGCTAAAAATGGTAAGCGACATGCGCTTAAAACGCAAAGCTCTAGGCTGGCAGTAGCGACGGATGGATTCATTTCGCATCGCATTTTAAGCGATGCGAAATTTCATGATAAAATTTAACCTCTTGCGGACAAATAAAATCCCTCAGCCAAACGGCAATTAAAATTCTACAACTAAGTGGCTAGCAAAACCGGGGTCAAATAAAAAGAAATTTTTCGCACCGCATCCGTTCGTGGAATTTTAAATCAAATCTTCAGACTCTGTATAAAATTTCGCCGCACGCCGTGTCTGCTGCTAAATCGGCGGAATTTAGCCAGGCAAAATTCCGTCATCAGGCTTACGTCTATCTTTCGCAAAAGGATGAAATTTTAAAATTCCATCTCAGCGTAAATTTCGTAGACGTTCATCTGAAATCCGCAAGCTAAATTTTGCTAAAAGCCTTATTGCACAGAGCTGCACGCCATTAGATTCGCTCACGTATATGAAAGCCGAAATCATAAAAATTTAATATGATATGTGCTAAAATGCCACATCTGTTTAAGGATTTAGATGTATAAATCAAAGTCGCTGCAGTCTCTGTGTCATCATCGGTAGGAGATGTCGTGCGAGGCGGAGGCGCTGTCGTCAAGCCTGCGTTTGGCAGCTTGAAGCGGCGCGACAAAAGCGCGTCTGTGCTGTGCCTACAAACATCATTTTCGGCTGAGACCGCACGGGCGCGAGGGCGCCACTACAAATCTTGTAGGCGGCTAAAATTTTCATCCGGATCTTTTCTGAAATATTGATCTTGGAGTTATCACGAAGGAATTTTACTGCAAGCCTTTCGTCTACGAGCCGGAAGACGGAATTTAAAGCGGAATTTTAAACGGGTTTCAACGAGGTGAAATTTCAAAGATTAAATTTAAGACAAAAGATAAAATTTAAAGCAAGGGAAGGTATGAAAAATTTTAAATTTATGCTCGTGCTGCTGATACTGGCGACGATCGCGACGATCTCGATATCGCTTTGTATAGGGCGCTTCGGCCTAAGCATCACCGAGGTGCTAAAAGCGCTTAGCGGCGGCGAAGTAGCGCAAAACGTCCACAATGTCGTCATGCAGGTGCGCTTGCCGCGTATCATCGCCGCAGTGCTCGTGGGCGCAGCGCTGGGCATCAGCGGCACGGCGTATCAGGGCGTCTTTAAAAACCAGCTCGTCTCGCCCGATCTCTTAGGCGTTAGCGCGGGGGCTTGCGTGGGCGCGGCGATCGCGATCCTGCTTGATCTAAATATCCTTTTGATCCAGCTTTTCGCCTTTGTTTTCGGGCTCGCGGCGGTTTGCATTACGCTTCTGATCACGCGCGCGCTGCGTTCGAGCGCCACCATAATGCTCGTGCTTGCGGGCATCATCGTAAGCGGTCTGATGGGCGCGCTGATCGGATTTTTAAAATTTATGGCAGATCCCGAGACGAAGCTTGCAGACATCGTGTATTGGCAGTTAGGAAGCCTCGCGAAGGTCGATCCCTCCGTGCTAGCGATGATAGCGCCCGTGATGGGGGTTTGTATCGCTATCTTGGTGCTGATGAGCTACCGCATAAACGTCCTATCCATGGGCGATGCGACCGCGGCGAAGCTGGGCGTAAACGTCGTGCTGGAGCGGGGCATCATCATCGTCTGCGCGACGCTGCTAACCGCAAGCAGCGTGTGTATCAGCGGCATAGTCGCGTGGGTGGGGCTTTTGATGCCGCATCTAACGCGCATGATCGTGGGCGTAAGCAACACCAAAGCGATCCCCGCGAGCATATTTTTAAGCGCGATCTTCGTGCTAATCGTAGATGACGTAGCGCGCAGCATAAATCAAAGCGAGATCCCGTTAGGGGTGCTTACGGGCTTTATCGGCACGCTATTTTTTATATTCATTCTGCTTAAAAACAAAAGGAAGCTAAATGGTTAGAGTTGAGAGCTTAGACTTCGGCTACGTAAAATCCGCCCCTCTGACGCTACACGACGTAAATTTACACCTCGAAGCGGGCGCGATGCTGACGATTTTGGGGCAAAACGGCGCGGGCAAATCGACGCTTTTAAATTTAATCAGCGGCACGCTTGAGCCTCTGCGCGGTAAAATTTCAATTGACGGCAAGGATATGGCGAGCCTTAGCGCCAAAGGGCGCGCCGAGATCATCGGCTACGTCTCGCAAAGCGAGGTCTGCGAGTACGACTACAGCGTCTTTGAATACGTCCTGATGGGGCGCACGGCGCATATAGGGATCTTTTCGCAGCCGAGCGAAAGCGACTACAAACTCGCGCAGCGCTACATGAAAATGCTTGAAATTTGGCACCTAAAAGACAAGATCATCACGCGCCTAAGCGGCGGCCAGAGGCAGATGGCGTCTATCGCGCGCGCCCTTTGCAGCGAGCCCAAGATCGTGATCTTCGACGAGCCGACCTCGGCGTTAGACTTTGCCAACCAATACAAATTCCTCCGCGCCACAAAAGAGCTTCTCAAAAACGGCTACACCGTCGTTTTAGCCACGCACAATCCGGACTTCGCGCTGCTTTTGGGCGGTTACGTCGCGCTCGTAAAAGGCGGCGGCGAGGTCGCATACGGCAAGGCCGAGCAGATCATAAAGAGCGAAATTTTAAGCAAACTATACGATCTGAAGCTCGACGTCAGCTACAACGAAAAGGTCGGCAGGGTCTGCTGTTTAACGTATCCATTCTAGTCTTTACTTCGCGGACGAGCAAAGCTCGTCCTTGCGACGAGGAGCTTCGCTCCCTCGACCCACCTAAAGTTTCAGAAATTTTGCTGCGCAAAATTTTAAAATTTATTGTTTTACTTCTTGCGACAGCCAAGCCACCGCTGCGACGGAGAGCTTCGCTGTTTCTCGCGAAGGCTAGAAAGCGCCCCGCGCTTCCTTCGCATTGCTTCGCTCGCCTAAAGTTTCAGAAATTTTACTACGTAAAATTTTAAAATTTATCGGTTTTACTTCTCGGTTCGAACAAGATCCGAGCCTGCGAGCGGGGCTCTGCCCCACACCCCGCTAAAGTTACGGCAGGCTAGCGCCTGCATTTTTATCAGTTTTACTTCGCGAGCAACAAAGTTTATATAGCGCTAGCGGCGGGGGATTTTACGGCGGCTAAATTTTAAAATTTCAAAGCGGGCGGCGGAGGCGGAATTTTAAAATTCGTTCTAAATTTTAAGCATAAAAATCAAAATTTATCGTTACAATTACGTAAAATTTTTAAGGAGCAAAAATGAAAAAAATAGTTCTTTTAAGCGCAGTTGCGGCGCTTGCCGTAAATTTAAGCGCACAGGAAAATAGCCTTGAGATCTACGCGAACTCCGCTTTCTTATACCAAAACTTCGGCGCGCAAAAATCAAACTTCAGCGTGAACGTACCGGAGTACTTGGATATCCGCAGCATCGAGATTGTGGGCTCTTGCGAAGTGCGCGAATTGTCTTTGGAGGAGAGCGAGCCCGTGAAAAACGCGGAATTCGCCAAAAAAGAGGCGGACGAAAAGAGCCTGCGCGAGCTAAACGACCGCCTGGTCGCGCTTAAGGCGCAGCAGCGCTTTTTAAGCGATTTTGCGAGCTTAAAAGATAGAAGTTTGGCGAGCCTAAAGACGGATTCGCAGAAAATTTACGACGAAGTCCTGCTCGTAGCGGGCGAAATTTCAAAGACGGACGAGCAAATCGGAAAGCTCAAAGAGAAAATTTCAAAATACCGGATCAAAAACGAGCGCCGCTTAAACGCGAACTTTGGCTGCGATCCGAGTTTTGTAAAAATAAGCTACCCCGTTGATGTTAGCGCCTACACGCACAACGAGCTCTCCGCAGATCTTACTAGCGGTAAAATAGAGGTCGCGCAAAAACTCTCGGTGCAAAATCCGCTAAATGCCGAGCTAGCGAATTTGACGATCGCGCTGTATCCTTACGAATACTCCTCGCAGACCGCGCCGCAGCCGTTTTATCCGTGGTACGAGGGCGAGCCTGCAAAGCCGGCGCCCGCGGCGGCTTATAAAAAGGATGTGATGCTAGAGGTGGCGGATATGCAGAGGGCGCCTGCGGCGGAGGCTAGATCGTCATATCAAAGGACGGGCTCGAATATCGAAAGCTCGCTCTCAAAGGTGTGGAAAATCAGCGGCGTAAGCCTAAAAGCGGGCGAGACGGGCGAGTTTAGCTTCGATAAACAGAGCCTAGATGCGAAATTTGATCTGCTCATCGACGGCTACGGCAGCGAGGCGGCCTACGTGCGAGCTAAATTTAGCCCCGTAAGAAACATAGAGGAGAGCGAAACGCTAATAAAGCTCGACGGCGTGCAGATCGGACTCGTGCATCTAGGCTTTGCCGCAAACTCCGAGGCTACAGCGTATCTGGGTAAAAATAGCCTGATCGAAGTCAAAAAAGAGCAGGCAAACAACTTCACAAAAAACTCATTTTTCGGCGGCGAAAGCAAAAATTCCATGGCTTGGGATTACGAGATCAAAAATAGCTCCAAGCGCGCGTGGAACGTGGTTTTGCAAGAGCGAGCGCCCGTTTCGACGCATGAGGACGTAAAGGTCGCGCTAAAAAACTCGCCCGAGCAGAGCAGCCTCGGCAAGGATGGACTACTTAGCTGGGACTTTGAGCTAAAGCCGGGCGAGAGCAAAAAGATCCGCTTCGGCTACGAGCTAAGCAAGCCGAAGAAGCAAAGAGCTTTGGCGCGGCGCGGTTAAATTTTGCGCAGCGAAGTAGCTTTTTGTGGTGCGGTTAAATTTTGCGGGCATAAAACCAAGGCGCGGCTTTAGAGCTTATCTGAAATTTTTGGCGCCACGTCGCTGAATTTTACGCGCCGCGCCGAGTAAAATTTGAGCGCCGCGAGAACTAAAAATTTAAATGTTTCGGCGATTTAAAATTGGCTAGCGCGGGATATGAAATTTAGCGATGCAAAGAGGTTTTGGCTCTAGGCAGAAAACTTTGAGTGTCGCTAAAATTTATCTCAAATTTAGAAAGGTCAGAGTAATGAACGCGGAGCGAAGGTATAAATTTAACGCAGCGGCGAGGTGTGCTAGCCTTGCGGGCGGCGCCTAAAGGATCGTAATGAAATTTCGCAAACTTAAATTTAAAATCCTAGCCGCGGCACTACTTTTCTGCGCCCTGCTTATCCGCATCGTGCCGGATTACTCCGCTTCGCAAGGCTCCTGCGTAGTTACTATTTTTAGCTATTACAAATATCAAAAGGGATACTGCCTAAAAGAGAATAGAGCTTTAAGCAACGAAGAGCTACTTCAAAATGCTGCTATAAATTATTTTAAAAGATATTACGACTATGAGGTTCTGCGAAATACCATTATCGATGAGCACGATATAAAAAATTTCGGCCATAGTTTTTATACGGCGAGCATCTCCAAGCTCTATCTAATCGGCGATTTCAATGAAGAAAACTGGTTTGATTTTTTGGTTGAAAATACCGACAGAAAGAGTTTTGATTATGAGATAAAAGACAAGACGCAAATAGATATCTCCGATCTATCCAAATACTTTGTGTATAAGGATGAAATTTTAGGCTTTAAAAAGCCTATCATCTTATCCGAAGAGAAAAATCCATTTCATAACGGAAAAATGTTTTTAGAAAAATCATTTTTAATTAAAGAAAATCAATTTTTTGTGAATTATGTTGATGTCGATGATATAAGTTTTTACATTGAATATAATGTTATTAAAAATTTAATGGCAATAAAAAGCGGATATGAGAGTTTAGAAAACTTTAACAAAGTCTTGGCTTATACCCATATGAAAAATCTGCGACGTAAATTCTCATACGATAATTGCGGAAATATAAATTTTGATATCAAAGCCCCGGCGGAACAGGAGCTGGATATGTGGATTCACGGCGGATAAGATTGGTTGAAATTTTATCTTAACGAATGTAACCGAAAAAGGATAAGAGATGGGCAAAAAAGAAACTGATTTGAGATTAGAATTAGAGGGCAATTACGGCGCCGATATATTGAGTTATTATTTGTGGGGCAAACAAACTCCTCCAGACCCGAAAGAATTAGCCTCTAACGAATGGATGGATAGAAAAGGACTGATATGAAATTCTACAGGTCTATTAAATTTAAAGTCCTAGCGGGCACGCTACTTCTTATAATAATACTCTGCGCCATATTTATTCGAATAATTCCCGATTATTCCACTTCACGAGGCTTTGTGATAGTTTCCCTTTCCGACTACGACAAATACAAGCAAGGATACTGCCTCAAAGAAAATAGAATTTTGCCGAAGGAAGAGCTGTATAAAAGAGTAGCAGGGGCATATTTGGACTATGATGTAAAGCTATATTGGATGATTGATAATTATAGGTTGAAAACCTTCGGTAGTCTTTGGTCCAGTAGATATGAGGTTGCATACTATGAACTAGAAAATATAAACTTATCAAATTGTTTTGATGTATTAGAAAAATATTACCAAGAGGGAAAAACGACTGAGGAGATACTGATGAAAGAGCTAAAGGCTAAAAAAACCGATCCAAAGAAATATCTAAAAATAAATTTGAAAGATACGAGCGTTGGATTTGACAGACCGATAGTTATGGTTAACGGCGACGATAAAGAAGTCACAGGTACTTTGTTTCTTGATAAATTTGCTATATTTAACGGTAATTATATGCAATTTAACCATTCCGAGTATATTTATGACTTGATAACGAATTTTGACATTACTAGAGAATACTATAAAGAGAGAAAAAATGCCGTAGTCGGTATTGGAAAAGGTTTTAAATTTGATAACTGCGGGAATTTAAATTATCCGCTAGAAAAATACTATTTGGGCGGTAGAGATATAGAGATGCGCTAAAAGTTTTATATAAATTTCGTTAAAAATTTTAAGGGACTTAAGACCGATGACGCGGAACAAAGGTATAAATTTCACGGAGCGGCGAGATATTTGCTGGCGGTTCCGATAGTTTTCTTGCTTGATTGGTGGGCGGCAGCTTTGATTTTGGCGGTTTTGCCTTTTGAGGGTGCGCTAAGGATCGCCGTTTTTGCGGCGACATTTGCGATTTTGGCTTGCGCGCCGCTTTGGTATCTGCTCAAAAGGTATAAAAATTTTAAGCACAGCAAACTGTTTGTAAAAAATCCAAATCTTAGTTTACTGCTTTTTGCGGTAGAAAATTTATCGCTCGGTGCTTTTTACGGTGGGTTTTTGGCATGCCTCGCGGCGGGATATTTTTGGGGCGAGCATGCCGCCGGCTGGAGCGCGGTGTTTGCATTTGCGTTCGCGCCTGTTTGTCTGATCGTTTTTGTGATTTCATACGTTTAACAAAAAGAAAAGCTAGGCCTATGCGCCTTTCGCGCCCGCTAAATTTTATCTCTCGCGCGGCACGGGCTTGGGCACGGAATTTAACCTGCGCAAGCTGGGCGAGATTTAAAATTTAGCTCATCTACTTGCTTTAAAATTTTAAAATTTCGTCGTCGCAAAAGCTCCGTCGCGGGCGCTAAATTTTATCTTCTACGCGTTGCAGGCTCGAACACGGATTTAGCTCGCGCAAGTCGAGTGCAAAATTTTGCCACGGATGAAATTCTCGCTAGCCGCCGCGCTTTGACATTTATGCAGAACACGCTTATGTCGCTGCGGCGTTTACAAAATTTTAAAACGGCGCGGAGCTCGCCTCGCAAACGGCGATTGCACCGCGGGCTTATCTATGCAAGCTCGGAGCTTTGCAGCTAACGAAGAGGTCTTATTTTTGCCGCTCTTTAAATCAAATCCAAGCTTCAGGAGAGAAAACGCGAGCGGCAAATGCAGAAGTAAATACCGATATAGCGGGCGCGTTTACCCCAAATCTAGCCTTTTAATTTCATCATTTTTTCTAAAATTTCATACACAAGATCGAGCTTCGTAAAGCCGTCTCTATCCAAAAAATGCCCGCCCTTCTCCACCTCGTAAAACTTAGCATCGATCTGCCCCGCTAGCTCGCGGCTAAAGCTAAACGGCACGATATAATCATCCTTTGCGGCAACCACCGCGCGCTGTTTTGCGGCGGCTTTTATGCGCTCAAAATCAAAGCCTTTATCCATAAACTCGTCTAAAATTTTAAATTGCGGATCGCTAAGCGGTTTTGCAAGCCCCGAGACCAGCACGACGCCCTCTACTGCGCCGCCCATGGCACTGCTTTGTAAGAAATTTAGGATCGTAGGGCATCCGAGGCTGTGTCCGACCAGATAAACTTCGCCTTCAAATTTTACGCTTTCGCGTAGAGTTTTCAGCCACTCATCAAGCCTCGGATGCGCAGGCGTAGGCATCGTTAAAATTTCCGCCCTCGCGCCCGATTTTTCGATCTCGCTTTTAAGCCAAGCAAACCAGTGCTTCTTAGGCGAAGTGTCGTAGCCGTGCACGATATAGACGCACTTTTGCATATTTTTCTCCTTTAAATTTAAGCCCTTTGCGCACAGAATTTTAAAATTTCAATCCGCGCCCTAGCTCTTGCAAATCGTAATTTTATCGGCAAATTTACCCAAAAAGTGATACCCCGAGCCCGCCTGCGCGATGATATCGAGTACCGCGTCCGCATCTCGCACGAGCGTGCCGCCCGCAAAGTCCACGCCGCGCTCAAACAGCGCCTGCGGCAGTAGCGGCGTGGTTGGCCCCACGAGCACGAGCTTGGCGCCGCTTTTTTTCAGGCGCAAAAGCCCATCGAGCGTGTCGTTGATGAGCGTCGTAGCCGTGATTATAACGTTATCTGCGCGCGGCACGACGCTTGCGGCCTCGCTTGCAGGCAGGTAAAACGGCAGTTCCGCCTGCTTGAGCGTGCTTTTGTCAAGCTCTAAAATTTTAAAATCCGCGCCATTTTTCATCAGCGTCTTGATGTAGGGCACCAGCGCGCCCACGACGACGCTAAAGCTGCCGCGCCCGATCCGCAGCTGCTCAAAGGGATCGGCGCCGAATTTCACATCGTAATCGGCGCGGATTTTATCGAAACACGCCCTGCCGAGCGCATTTAGCGCGGCGAGCGCGAGCGTCTTTTTAAGTGGCGCGGCAGAGCCCAGATCGCGCAGAAGATAGCGCACGCTCTTGCCTGCGATATTGCCCGAATCGGGCATCACGCTTGCTTGCGAGGGGCAGCAAACGGCGCCCGATAGGGACTTTAGCGGCGTATAGCTAAGCCCGCACGCGCCCCCTTGCAGCTTCACGCCGCTAAAAAACAGCCCCACGACCGCGCGCTCGATCTTAAGATCCAGCGCCTGGGCGCCTAAAATTTCTTTCGCGCACTCTAGCGTTTGATCTAAAATTTCGCTCATTTTCGCTCCTTTAATGTGGAATTTAGCGCCATTATAGCTTAAAATTTTGGCGCCCGTATTGATATAAATTTATTGATCGCACGAGCGGCGACATCCAAGCAGGCGCGAGCCAAATTTAACGCAAACGGCAGGCGCGAGATAAAATTTATGTAGCGAGCGCGTATCGTTGCGGCTTGGAATTTTAAACTAATCGGCGGCGCGGACGGATCAAATTTAACGAGAGCAAGCCGATGCGAGCTCGGGCAAATGCGAGCAAATTTGATAATTGCGAGCGAATGCAAACTCGGACGCGAGCTAAATTTAACGAAAGCGGCAGCGGGCAAAATTTAATAAAAGCGGCAAGCGTGGGTAAAATTAATAAAATTAGCAGATGCAGGTAAAATTTACGTGACGAGCCGTATCTGCGACAAGTCGCGCCCGCTGCGGAGTTAAATTTTATTTCTTACCTGCCACACGGCTAAATTTTATTTCATATCCGTCGTAGGGTTAAATTTTATTTCCGATCCATCGCAAAGCTAAATTTTATTTT
>NZ_CALIBF010000006.1 GCF_938045465.1 uncultured Campylobacter sp. | reverse complement strand
ATACCGCAGAACTGCGTATTTGGTAGCAGCAGCATGCGCCCCCGTTTAGGCGCGGATATTTCGTTTTGTGCCGCAAATGCGCTGTGACAATTTCGCCTCGTAGCTAGAATGCGTTGCGGCGGCGCGCTGTTTCGGGCGCTGGAATTTTACAAAACGTGCGGTGCGATTAAATTTTAAAATTTTAAGCAGAACGGGCAAAACTGCCCTAGCGTGAAATTTTAGAAGCGAGTTTGAACAAAATTTTGAAAACTCGTTTAGCGAAATTTTAAAAACTAGCCCCGGTGCAAATTTTAAAGGCGGCGCGGTTGCGTCAAAATTTTAAAACCGCGCCTGTAAAAGCGATGAAATTTAAAAATTTTATAAAGGAAAACGATGGAAAAAAAAGAGATTTCACTTAAAGCTAAAGGCGGTAAGAGCGCTAAAATCGACTTTTTGTATCAGTTCGACGATTCGCTGCCGGTGGCGAGCTTCAAGTTAATTTTTAAAGCAAGCGGCGCGGTGAGCGAGAAGACCCTGGGCCTTGCGCGCATCTGCGCGGGCATTTTGGGCGAGGGCTCAAAGACGCTGGGAGTGAGCGAATTTCACCGCAAGCTCGATATCCGCGCGGTCGAGATCAGCGCCGCGAGCAATTTTGAGACCTTCGGCGTCCAACTAAACTGCCTAAAAGAGCACTTCGATTTCGGCCTAGACATGCTGCGAGAGCTGCTTAAAGAGCCCAATTTAACGCCCTCGGTGCTTCAAAAGCTAAAAATGCAAACCATAGGCGAGATCGCCGTGCTAAAAAGCGAGTTTGATTACATCGCGACATGCAACCTAAAAGCGCTTCTGTATCCGCGCACGAGGCTCGAGCGGCCACTCATAGGCGACGAGGCGAGCATAGAGCGGATCACGATGAAGGACGTGCGGGAGTTTTTCGCCTCGCTGAGTTTAGAGAATTTATACGTCGTTTTATGCGGCGACGTGAGCGATAAAAACCCGAAAATCGCGGAAATTTTGAGCCTTTTTGCAAGCGGAGAAAAGCGCGAGCTGCCGTTTTTTACGCCGAGCGATGCAAAAAAAATAAAGATCCAAAAGGAGCAGACGCAGCAAGCCTACATCTACTTCGGCGCGCCCTTTGCGTTGCCAAAGGAGCAGGAGTTCATCGCAAACACCGCGCTTTTCGTGCTTGGAAGCAGCGGTTTCGGCAGCAGACTGATGGAGCGCATCCGCGTTAAACACGGGCTTGCGTACTCGGTCTATGCGCGCGGCGATTTTGAGCTTAGCCGCCGCGAGTTTTGGGGCTATCTGCAGACCAAAAACGAAAATTTACAAAACGCCGCCGCGCTCGTAAAAGAGGAGATCGCGAAATTTATCGCCTCTGGCGTGAGCGAAGCGGAGCTAAAAAGCGCCAAAAAATTCCTGATCGGAAGCGCCGTGCTACAAAAAGAGACGATGTTTAAGCGCGCGGCGATCGCGCAGAGCGAGTATTACAAGGGCTACGCATTCGGCGAGTTCGAGCGAAATTTAAAGCGTATCGAGACGCTAAAACTCGGGGCGCTCAACGATTTCATTAGATCGCACGATGAGATCATAAACCTAAGTTTTTCCGTCATTTGCGACGAGGCAGCCGCGAAAAAGGGGCTTAAAATTTAGCCAATCGCGGCGCGTATCTGCGGTCAGCCTAAAATTTGGATAAATTTTAAATTTATAAAGCGGTGCGGGCGGCGCTAAATTTTACTTTTGCGCTGCGTTTACGGACAGCTTGTGCGTTTAAATTTAAAGCCGCGCCTGCGTCGCGCTAAAATTTGCGGGGCTTTGCGGAAGCGATTAAATTTGCGAGCCTTATAGGGGCGGTTAAATTTAAAGGCGCCGTGTACGGCTCGGTAAAATTTCAGCACGCAAAATTAAAGTCCGATTTTGCCTGCCGTTTGCAAATCGCGCCGTGAAATTTCAAAAGCGATCGCACTCTGTTTTAAAACCCGGTGCACGCCGCAAAAACACGGCTGCCAAACAAAATGCGCGCAAACGAGTAAAATTTTACAGGCGCAGCCGGCAAGCAAATTTGCCGCAATGGGTGAAATTCCGAGCAAATTTAAGCAAGCGTTCGATGCGGCGCATAAAATTTCGTAGCGCGAGGGCTTAAGCGCCTATCAAATTTAAAGGATGAAAATTGATTTTTGAAGCAAAAGACGCGGCGACGCTGCAAAAGGCGGGCATTACGACGCTTTTGGATCTGGCGCTGCTTCTGCCCAAAAGCTTCGACGATCTAAGCGTGGGGGATGCGCCCTGCGCGGGCGAGAGCACGGCGGAGGTCGAGTGCCTCTTCCAGCACAGGCGCGGCTCGATGCTCATCGTCACGGCGCACTGCCTCAGCTGGGAGCGCGAGATCAAAATCGTCATCTTCAACGCCAAAAGCTGGCACTTCGGCGCCTTTAAGCGCGGCAAAAAATTTTTCATCCACGGCAAATGCGACGAAAGCTTCGGCTCGTGGCAGTTCGTAAACCCAAAAATCGTAAGCGAGCCGGGCAGGATCGCGCCCAAATACAAAGCCGCGCTGAGCGACGCTGCGGCGCAAAAGCTGATCAAAAAATATCTAAGCGCGTCCGCGCTTTTAGGCTGTGGGCTGCGCGCGGACGAGGCGGCGGTACTGCTCGCGCTACATGAAAGCTCGCCACGCAGCGTGCGAATGCTAGCCGCGCTAAATAGACAGCTCAAGGAGGGCGGCGCAGAAAATTTCGGCGAGCGCGACGACGTTTCAAACAGCGGCAGAATTCCGGGCGGCAATGAAATTTTAAATGGCGGAATTTCAAGCAACGACAAAATTTTAAATGACGACGAAATTTCAGATAACGGCGAAATTCCAAACTCGCAAAGCCCCGCCGCCGCTGAAATTTTAAAGGACGGATCGCAAAATGATGAAATTTTTAGGGGTAAAATTTCAAACTATCCTCAAAACGACAGAGCTCTTGCCTGCGAAGCAAAGCGCGACGCGGCGAATGAAATTTTAAGCGACGAAATTCTAAAGGACGCGGAGACTTCACTTCTCCCGAGCCTCCGCGACGGCGAGATTGCGAGCGATGAAATTTTAGACGGCAAAGAGCGTCAAGCGCACGATGCAGAGATTTATAACGACGAAAATTTTGACGTCCAAAGCGGCACTGATTTTCTTGCCGCATACGGCGCAAAGGCGCGCGGAGATGAAATTTCAAACAACCTCAAAGCCAATAATGATGCAGCTGTAAGCGGCGATAAAATTTCAAACGACCTAGTATCCATCGCCCAAACAGCAGCACGGCCAGCAGACGCTCAAGCTTCAACCGCGCAACCCATGCTAGAGCATGCCGTAATCGCGCAGTATATAGCTGAGCAGGCCGCACAACAAAATTTAAGCGCCCAAGGCGTAGATACGCAACTCGCAGCGGTTCAAACTTCAGACGTTCGAATCGCAGATTTGCAACCCGTAACCCCCCAAACTCAAGAAGCAGGTATGCAACCCGCATCAATCCAAACTTCAAGCCAAGTAGCGAGCGCGCAAGCCGCGACCATCCAAACTTTGAGCGCACAAGCTACGGGCGCGCAGCCTGCCTGCGATCAAATCAAAAATCTTCAGACGGTAATAGCCGCGCAGACCGCAACCGCAGAGCCTACGATCACTCGGGCCGCAAGCGCTGCCGAGGCTGTTCAGGACGCGCTCGCCGCACCGATGAGCGCTTCGCGCGATTGTGCCGTGCAACCTACGCATTATCAAACTGAAACTGTCCAGACCGCAGCCGCCCAAGCTACGACCGCCATACATACAATCGCTCAAATTGCAAGCTATACTGGAACTGTCCATGCCGCCGAGGCCGTCCGGGCCGTAGCCGCCGCACCGATGAGCGGTGCTGCGATTTTACGCACGCTGAAATTTGTAGAAATTCTAAACTATCTGCAAAAGCTAAGCGCGAAAAAAACGAGCTTCCCTGCGCAAATTTACCTGCTGCACGACATTTCGGATTGGCTTGCCTCGCTTCCTTTTGAGCCTACGCGCGATCAGCTGAGAGCGATAAAAGACATTGCTAGCGATCTGCAAAGCCCTCTGGCGCGCCGCCGCGTCGTAATGGGCGACGTAGGCAGCGGCAAGACGCTCGTGATCCTCGCGAGCGCGGCGATGAATTACCCGCGCATCAGCTATCTGATGGCGCCTACGAGCATCTTGGCCGAGCAGATTTACGCCGAGGCGCGCCGTCTGCTGCCGCCGCAGATCAAAGTCCTACTCGTAAAAAGCGGCGATCGCGAGCCGAATTTTGCAGACGCGCACCTTATCATCGGCACTCACGCCCTGCTCTACCACGAGCTCGCGCCGTCAAATCTCATAATGGTCGATGAGCAGCACCGCTTCGGCTCCAACCAGCGCGAAAAGATCGCGCGCCTCACGGGGAGCGGCGAGTTTCGCGCGCATTTCATTCAGTTTAGCGCCACGCCGATACCGCGCACGCTAAGCATGATCCAGTCCGAGCTTGTGAGCTTTAGCTTTTTAAAACAGCTACCGTTTGAAAAGCAGATCAAAACCAAAATTTTGCAAAACGACGGATTTGCGGGCTTTATGCAGGATCTGCGCCGCGAGCTCGCCGCGGGCAATCAAGCGATCATCGTCTATCCGCTCGTGCAGCAAAGCGAAAGCTCGGTCTATCAAAGCCTTGAGGAGGCGGCGCCGTTTTGGAAGGCTCAGTTTGGGGACGTGCTGATCACTCACGGCAGCGACAAGGACAAAGAGGAGATCCTGCGCCGCTTCCGCGACGAGGGGCGACTTCTGATAACCACAACGATCGTCGAAGTGGGTATCTCGCTGCCGCGGCTTAGCGTCATTTTAATCGTGGGTGCCGAGCGGATGGGGCTCGCGTCGCTTCATCAGCTGCGCGGTCGGACGCAAGGGCCAGGCGGGGCGCTGCTACCTCTACACCAAGCTCAAATCCCCGCCGCAGCGCCTGCGCGAGTTCGCAGCGACGCTGGACGGATTTGAGGTCGCAAATATCGATCTGAAAAACCGCCAAGGAGGCGATCTGCTCGGCGGCTCGGTGCAGCACGGCGCGATGTTTGCGTGGTATGATTACGAAGAGGACATAACGGCTGCGGCAAAGCAGCGACTAAAAGACATAGGACGGGGCGCGTGAAATTCTACGAGGCGCGATAGAATTTAAACGTAATTTTAGCCGCGGCAAAATTTTACGAAGCGAATGCGATTATAAGGTAATGAGCGATCTGATATAAAATTTGAAATTTCACGGCGTAGATTACAGCGGATAAAATTTAGAGCTTTACCAAGCGTCGTTTGCTTTTAATTTCTAAAATTTATGCAACTTAAAGTCCAAAAAAAGGAGAGCAAAATGGCTTACGTGACCTACGACAAGGCAAAATGGCACTGGGGTGCGAAAAACGCGCCGGAGGGTATCCCGCAGGAAAACGGCGCGACGCACATCGCGTTTTTCTTCCGCTGGTGCATGGAGCGCAAGCTCTACTCCAAGGACTTTGCGGCGGACTTTGCAGACGATATAGCGCGGATGGACGATAGCTTTGATTATCGCCGGTATTTTTTTGACGCCATGGATGGCGTGCTAAGCAGCGACGAGCTAAACACCGCGGGCAAGGCCTTTGCGAAGGCCTACTACACCACGGACCGCACGAAATTTGCCAAAACGCACGGCTGGTATTTGCAAGATTACGACGATTTCGTCGCGCGAAAATTCGGCGATAAAAACTTCGACAACGCCTATTTTTACATAGAAAACTCGCCGCAAAATTACGCCGAGATCAAAGAGATCATCGATCGCCGCTACGAGGAATTCTTGAGCTTCAAGGCGGCGAAGTAGAAATTTTACCGCCAAGCTTAGCCGGTTTAAGATAGACGCCTAAGCCGAAACGGCGCGTGATCTGCGCCGCGGTAAAATTTAAAATTTTGCGTAGCGCTTTAAATTTACGAAGCGTGCGGCAAGCTCGCATGGCGCACTTCAAATTAAATTTTAAAATCAAACCGCTTCGCAATGCGGGATACATTAAACACAGCGGCGCGCTGTTTTTATAAGCCTGGCGCTGTATTTGCAAGCTCTCAGAATGCAATATTAGCAGCCGTTACGCCGATCGTCGCGCCGTAAATTTTATAAACGCCGATCGTTTAAAATAATTCTCAAAGATCGCGCAATCCGCATTTTAAGAATAAATTTGAAATTTTAAAATCATCGCGGCGCGCGATGAAAATAAGCAGAATCGATACGAAGCGGCAACGGCAGGGCTTAAAATTTAGGAAAATTTAACTATAATCGCCGCAAAAATTTGAAAATTTTAAAATTTCACAAAGGATTTTATCGATGATCAAGGCACTTCGCGGTATGAACGATATTTTGGACGAACAGGCGCGCATCTACTCGCAAATTTTAAGCATGTGCGAGCGCGTGGCGCGCAATTACGGCTTTTGCCTCATCGAAACTCCCAAACTCGAGCAGACCGCGCTATTTCGCCGCAGCGTCGGCGAGAGCAGCGACATCGTCGGCAAGGAGATGTATGAGTTTAGCGACAAAAGCGGCGATAGCGTCTGCCTGCGCCCCGAGGGCACCGCGGGCGTCGTGCGCGCCTTTATCGAAAAAAAGCTAGACCGCAGCGGCGGCGTGCATAAATTTTATTATCAAGGCTCGATGTTTCGCTACGAGCGCCCGCAAAAGGGGCGTCTGCGCGAGTTTCATCAATTCGGCGTCGAGTGCTTCGGCGAAAGTAGCGTCTATGAGGACGCGAGCGTGATTTTGATGCTAGCTCAAATTTTATGCGAGCTAAATGTCGCCGCAACGCTTAAAATCAACTCTTTAGGCGACGAGGAATGCATGCCGGCGTATAAAACCAAGCTCGTAAATTTCTTGCAAGAACGCAAGGACAGGCTTTGCGAGGACTGCCAAAGGCGCATCGACACCAATCCGATCCGCGTGCTGGACTGCAAAAACGAGAGCTGCCAGAAAATTTTAGCCGCCGCGCCTCTTATAACGGAAAATTTAAACGACGCCTGCGCCGCGGAATTTACGCAGCTGCAAAGAATTTTAACCCAAAACGGGCAAAAATTTGAAATAGATCCGAAGCTCGTACGCGGACTTGATTACTACTGTAAAACCGCCTTTGAGTTCGTCTCAAGCGAGCTTGGCGCGCAAAGCGCCGTAGGCGGCGGCGGGCGCTACGACAGACTGGTGGAGTTTTTAGGCGGCAGAAAGACGGCGGGCGTGGGCTTTGCGATCGGCATCGAGCGAATAGCCGAAATTTTAAAAACGCGCGAAGCCCCTCAAGAGCGCGAAGGGATTTATATCGGTGCGCTGGATAAAGTGTTTGTTAGCACGGCATTTTCGTTTGCATTAAAGCTGCGAAAGTTTTGTAAAACTCAAATTTCATACGAGCCCAAGAGCCTAGCCAAGCATTTAAAAGCAGCCGACGGGGCGGAGGCTAAATTTTGCCTTTGTATCGGGCAGGACGAGTTTGATCGCGCCGAGGTGTGGTGTAAAAATTTAGAGGATCAAACCACCTTTGCGATCAAATTTAAAGAGGTCGAAGCATTTTTTAAGGATAGAGCATGAGCGATTACGGACTAAATATTTGGGGGAATTCCAACTTCACGATAGACGGCGGCAAACTATGCCTAAACTCCGATTTCAAGCAGCCTTTGGTAGATATCATAAAAGAGATCCGCGCAGACGGCGTGCGAGGCCCGATACTGCTGCGCTTCCCGCATCTCATCAAAAAGCAGATCGTCGAAATTTACTCAAATTTTAACCGCGCTATTAAGGAGTTTGATTACAAGGGAAAATTCCACGCCGTCTATCCGCTTAAAGTAAATCAATTCCCGGGCTTCGTTAGAAATTTAGTCGATATCGGCGAGCCTTACGGATACGGACTCGAGGCCGGCAGCAAGCCCGAACTGCTGCTAGCGATGGCGTATAATAACTACGGCGCGCCGATTACCGTAAACGGTTTTAAAGATAAGGAGCTTATAAATATCGGCTTCATCGCCGCAGAGATGGGGCATAACGTAACGCTTACGATCGAGGGGTTAAACGAGCTTGAAACCATCATCGAAACGGCTAAGGAGCGCTTTGCGCCAAAGCCTTTCATCGGGCTTCGCATCAGGCTGCATAACTCCGGAAGCGGTATGTGGGCGAAAAGCGGCGGGATAAATTCTAAATTCGGCCTTACCTCGACCGAGCTTATAGAGGCGATAAACTTACTCAAGAAAAACGACCTCATCGAGCAGTTTACGATGATTCATTTTCATATCGGCTCGCAGATTACAGAGATCCATCCGCTCAAAAAAGCCCTCATCGAGGCGGGCAATATCTACACCGAGCTTCGCAAAATGGGTGCGAAAAATTTAAAATCCATAAATTTAGGCGGAGGTCTTGCTATCGAATACTCCCAAGCCAAAGAAAGCTCCAGCCGCAACTATACGCTAAAAGAATACGCTAACGACGTGGTTTTTTTGCTAAAATCGATCGCAGAGGATAAAAAAGAGGCCGAGCCCGATATTTTTATCGAGAGCGGCAGATACGTAGCCGCTAGCCACGCGGTGCTCGTGGCGCCGATTTTGGAGCTTTTTACCCAAGAATACACAGAAGAAAAGCTCGCCTTAAAAAAGGATAATCCGCCGGTAGTCGCCGAGCTATACGATCTGTATAAAACTCTAAAACCCTCCAACGCGCTAGAGTATCTGCACGATGCTATGTCGCACATGGAGAGCGTGCTTACCCTTTTTGATCTGGGATATGTCGATCTGATCGACCGCTCAAACGGCGAAATTTTGGTTCATCTAATAATGCGAAAGGCGTATGGAATTTTAGGCAACAAGCAAGAATACAGCAATTTCTTAAACTCCCTAGGTAACGCTCAAGAGCGCTATTTGGTAAATTTTTCGATCTTTCAAAGCTTGCCCGATTTTTGGGGCATCAAGCAGCACTTCCCGATCATGCCGTTAGAGAGGCTGGATGAGCGCGCCACGCTATCGGCGTCGATCTGGGATATCACCTGCGATAGCGACGGCGAGATAGAATTCGACAGCCAAAAAAATCCGCTATTTTTGCACGACGTAGATCCCGAAGAGGAGGAGTACTTTTTGGGTTTTTTTCTTGTCGGAGCCTATCAGGAGGTACTTGGCATGAGCCATAACCTCTTTGCGCACCCCACCGAAGCGACCGTGATCTTGCACGATGACGGCGGCTTTGAGATCAAGGATTTTATTGAATCTCAATCGGTCATCGACATCTTGGAGGATATGGACTACGACGTAGTAGATATCCGCGAAAGCCTAAATGAGCGCGTCGAAAAATCAAATCTTATCGGAGATAAAGAGAAAAAGCATATCCTGGGCGAGCTATATCTGTTTTTAAACGACAACAGCTATTTAAAGACTATCAAATGAGTTTTTGGCAAATTTTAAAACAGGACTTCACCGAGCCGATGCGCCAGGATCCCGCATGCAATAGCGTATTTGAGATATTTTTCTGCTATCCCGGCGTCTGGGCGCTAATAAATTATCGCTTCGCGCATTTTTTCTACGAGCGAGATTTTAAGCTTGTAGCTCGCGCGATCAGCGGACTTACCCGCATAATCACCGCCGTAGATATAAACCCGGGCGCGCAGATCGGCAGAGGAGTGTTTTTTGACCACGCTACGGGGCTTGTCATCGGAGAAACGGCGATCATCGGCGATAACTGTCTGATCTATCAGGGCGTCACTCTCGGCGGCGTGAGCTTAGAGCACGGCAAGCGCCATCCGACGCTGCAAAACGGCGTCGTAGTAGGCGCAGGAGCTAAAGTGCTAGGCAACATCACCATCGGCGAAAATTCCAAAATCGGCGCAAATTCCGTCGTCGTAAAGGACGTCGCGCCAAACTGCACCGCCGTGGGAGTGCCGGCTAGAATTTTAGGAAGCTGCGAGAGCGATCCTTTGGCGCATAATAAAATTCCAGATATCAGCCAGGAGCTTATCAAATATCTCATCAAACGTATCGAAATTTTGGAAGATTGCATCTGCAACGGCAGAAAAGATATCTCCGCAATGGATGAGGATCTAAACAAATTCTACGAAGAGTATCTGAAATCATTAAAATAAGAGGGTTAAAGTGAAAAAAGCTCTATTTTTTATAATTTGTGCGATTTTATCAGCAAGCGGCAGCGATGCTAATAGCGCAAAAAATTCCGCGGACGACGCCAGAATAAGCCTAGTAAAAAGTCTATATATCAAGAATACCTATTTCGGCGATCACAAAAATGCTCTATCGGCTTCTTTCAGATCCTTGCTCATGCAGGATGAAGCATCTGCTGGCGAAGGTGAGGTAGGCTGCTTGGACTATGATCCGATAATCGGCGGTCAAGATGTCTGCGACGACGCGAAATATGATTTTGAGCTAGGGCAGCGCGATACCGTTGTAGTGACACAGACCTGCCCCTACGGCACGCAGACGATAATCTACAAACTCGTCCGTA
>NZ_CALIBF010000005.1 GCF_938045465.1 uncultured Campylobacter sp. | reverse complement strand
AGAACACGAAGTCGTAACTTTTCTGCACGATTAAATATAAAGGATAAAAAATGACAAATGAACAAGCAAAGAAGATTTTGGCAGATATAGCGAATGACAAGGATGTGCGCACCAGTAGCGGCGCCAAGGTAACCGCTGAAAATTTTGAGAAATTTTTTCTAAACGATATGGTTGGGAGACTAGGCATTAAAATCGAAGGCGATATCTACGAGCATATAAGCGAATATAAATATGTCGTAGATATAATTAAATATTAAATTTAAGGAGTAGAAAATGGCATTTGTAGCAGAATATATTTCGAAAGAGGATATTGAGAAATATGGCGTTATTGACATAGTAAATAGCTCCAGAGCAAATTTTGGTGAACTTCCATTGGGCAATCAACGTATAGAGTAGCTTGATTGAGTCATCGATAGGCAGAGGGATATTTGGTTTATCTTTGTGTGTGATCCGCACTTACCGGATCCGCGAGATGGATTTACGGGTGAGGAGATTTATATTTTATGTTATAAGGGCAATGTTATTGAGCTTGATATTAGACGGGTCTATGACGAAACCACAAGTAAAATGCTAGTCGATAATCCGTTTTTTATCAAATATAAGCTAGAAAATATAAATTCTAGTCTTGACGGAATTTCGTTGGACGAGCTTTATAAAATTTTAAAAGAAGCTCTAACGGAATACGGTAATCGCGGTATTGATGGTAGAGAAAATTTACCAAAAGAACACGAAGTCGTAACTTTTCTGCACGATTAAATATAAAGGATAAAAAATGACGAGTAAACAAGCCGATCAAATTTTAGCAGATATTGCAAGCAGCGAGGACATGCGCAGCGGCAGCGGCATCGATGGTGGTGCGAGCACGAAAGGAGTTTGGCAAAACGTGGCGTGAGCCTGAAACGCGATGTGTAAATTCAAAGTGAATTTTATCCAAACTCAACCGTGAGCGAGCGCGAGATAAAATTTTACTCAAACGCTCAGCGCGTGAGAATCCGCTAGTGGGTGCAGACTATTTGTAAATTTTAAAATTTCACTCAAATGCCGAGCGTAGATTTAGATGCGGAATGATCTCAAGCTTTGCGGGTGCTGTGAATTCATTTTTACGCAGCTTTTCTATTGCTGCGCGCGCGATCATAGCGGCGTTATCGGAGCAAAATTTCATCGGTGCGAAAAGTATCTCGCAGCCCGCCCGCTCGCACAAATCCGTCAAAAGCCCCCGCAGATGCAGGTTCGCGCTCGCTCCGCCCACGACGCCGAAGCGCGCAAAGCGACGCAGCTCAAAGATCCGCTGCAATTTATCCAGTATGTGCGCGCACGCCGTGTCCTCAAAGCAGCGCGCCAGATCGCGCATCGCCCGCTTATCCAGCTCGCCCGCCTCTTTTAGCTTCTCTATCTGCACGCGCGCGGCGTTTTTAAGCCCCGAAAAGCTATACTCCAGCCGCCTGTCGCCCTTTAGCGGCACGGGCAGCTCAAACCTCGGCTCGCCGCCTTTTGCGAGTTCCTCGATGAGCGCGCCGCCCGGATAGCCGAGCCCCAGCATCTTTGCGACCTTATCGAAGCTCTCGCCGAAGCTGTCGTCGCCGGTGGTCGCTAAAATTTCGATACCCCCCGCAGCGTCGATATCCAAAACCATCGTGTGCCCGCCGCTAACGAGCAAAACGCCCATCGGAAATCGCGCCTCGCCGTCTAAAAACAGCGAGTAAACGTGGCCTATGAGATGATTTACGCCGATGAGTGGCAAATTTAGCGCGAGCGCGAGCGCTTTTGCCATATTCACGCCGCCGATCAGGCTCACGCTGAGCCCCGGGGTATTGGTCGCTGCGACCGCGCTAAGCTCGCTAAAATAGGGCTTTGCGCGCTGCAAAATCCGCGGCAGCGCCTCCGTATGCAGCCTCGCGGCAAGCTCGGGCACGACGCCGCCGTATTTGGCGTGATCGGCCTCCTGGCTTATTTTTTCGTAAAATTTCAGCTCGAAACTACGCTCGTCCATCACCGCGACCGAGCTGTCGTCGCAGCTGCTCTCAATAGCAAGTATCACACAAAATCCTTAAAATTTTTCGCTCATTATACTCAAAAATCGGCTTTGCGGCGCAGATGAAATTTTAAAATTTAAAACGGCGCGTTTTAAATTTTGTCTTTGTCGCGACATGCTCCCGCTTGCGGGGCAAAATTTTAAAATGCGCCGTTTGGCTCGGTCGCAGTTTGCATACCGCGTCGGGTAAATTTTAAATAGATGAAATTTTAGCAGTTGAAATTTAGCGAGCAAATTTAAAATGGCCTTTGGATTTTAAAGCTCCAAAGGCCGTTGCGATTAAATTTAGCAGCAAATTTAAAGGCTAAATTTCGGGCTCTTGCTCCTGCTTTTTCTCGCCGCTTGGGATCGCCGTATCGTACCAATCGAGCTTGCGCGTAAAATACATAACGAGCGAAATCACCGCAAAGATCATCAGACTTCCCATTAATAGGGCGTAGTCTTCGGAATTTAAGATGACATAGAGGATCGCATATGAAACGAGCTGAACGCAAGTGATGAAAATGCCCCAGCGCGCGCCTTTGAAAATTGCGCTCGCGTAGAAAAACACTATCGCGCTAACTGCGATCGCCGAGATGGCGTAGCTAATCGCAAAGCCCATATGCTCGGAAAGCGAAAGCACCAGCAGGTAGAAAACGACGTCCTCAAGCCCGATGAGTAGATATTGGATCGGGTGGATGCGCTCGTGAGTATAAACCTCGCACAAAAAGATCGCCAAAAACGGCACCGCTAAGAATAACAGAGCGTAATCCGTGCAGCGCTTAATCAGCGAGTAGTTGTTCACGGGCTCGATGAAGCCGATGCTTACGGCGTCATTTCTATCGTCGTTGCTGCGCCAGTTCGTCATAGCGACGCGGTCATCTTGATCTGCAAGCCACGCAGGAGCAATGCCTGCGGCTAAGCCTGTAACTTCCCACGAAGCTTTAAAACCGCTAGCGCTTACCTCGCGCGATTTGGCGATAAAGCCGCCGCCAAAGCTAGGCGATGCCCAAGTAGAGCTAATTTCAAAACGGCTATTTTGCGCGATCGGAGCTAGATGAAGCGCCTCGCCACCTTGAATTTTAAGCGTGCCGCTGATGCTAAAATCAGACGATAGCGCGGAAGCGGGGAGCTTATAGATTAGGCTTCGATCGAAAATTTTAGCTTCGGTGTTGCCGTGATATTGCTTAAGCTCCTTGCCGTTTAGGCTTAAAGCGGGAGAAGCGGTGAAGGATTTTTGATTGCCTACGCCGAGCACTAGCACGGCTTCGTCGAAATTTAGCCGCGCAGGATCGACGCCGAGCTCGGTATAGTTTATCGCCTCAAAGTCCGCCTTAAGCGCGAAGTCGCCGTTATAGATCGGAACGCGAAAAATTCCGCGCTTTAGATAGGTGGGGTCGATCTCCGCCGCGAGAGAGTAGTTTTTAGGCACTATGATGAAATTTTTCTCTACGCGCCTTTTTATGAGCTCGTTGTTGCTTTTGTCTATCGCTTCGATTATCTCTGCGTAGGGCACTACGATCGCAAGCCCCTGGATTTGCAGCTCGCCGCCCACCGGCGTGAGGATCGAATCCTGCGCGAGCTGCTTGGTTTCGGAGCGCGAGTAGGTAAGATTATCGATAAAGCTTAGTGGGATTAGCAGCAGCAAAAGCAGCACTAAAACTATGAACGGTTTCGTCCAAAATGCCCCGCGAATGGCGTTTTTAGTAGAATTTAACAAAGGCTCTCCTTTTAAGTAGAATTAAAACAGAATTTTAACGATGAAGAGTAAACGGACGGCGCTTGAAGCGGGAGGGATTTTATAAATTTTAAACGAACTTTGGATGTGAAGCGCTGCGGATATCGTTTTTAATTTTGGGGATTTCGCTGCAAGCTAGAATTTCATTGCGAATGAGAATTTTGCTATTCGCAAGAATTTTACGAGAAAATTTATGTTAGTAGAATTTAAAAGCTTGAAATTCTAAGTCTAAGAATTTCAAATTTATAAAGCCCTAGGAATTTTGAAATTCCAAGGGCTTTGAATTTTTAAAATTTCGCTGCTTTAGCGTGCAAAATTTCGTGCCGTCATCTCGCGTAAGCTTTAAAATTTATACGCCACGCTTAGCTTGAAATTTCGTCCCGGCTCCCAGTCGATAGCGTTTGAATCTCCGGTGAAATCGGCACTGCGCTGTGAGTGCGACGCGTAGGCTTTATCAAAGAGATTGTAAACGCCCGCGTTGATCTCAAGCCCTTTAAATCGCCCGCTATCCGGAGCGTAGGTCACATATAGATCGTGAACCGCGTAGCTAGGCACTTTTGTTTTTTCGTCGCTATTTGCGGAGGCTACGTTTTTGGAGTCGAAAAAGAGCAAGTTATAGCCCAGCAGTAGATCCGCCGCAGAGATTGCGTACTCGGCATTGAAGGTGTATTTATCGCCATAGTCGCGGTAGCCGATGATGTTTGAGCTTAGATAGCCCGAGCCGCTGCGTACGCGGTCTTTATATTCTACGTGCTGATGGGTGTAGCCCGCAGCAAGGCTCAAATCATCTAATATCAATCTTGCGTAAAGCTCGACGCCGTCAATATCCGCACCGCCTGCGTTAGCCCTGCATAAGGTGCCCTGTGCGCCTCCCGGGCAGCCGACGATTCCGCCCGCCGCATTGTTATCTACGATGAGATTTTTATACTCCGTTCTGAAATACTTCGCAGTTAGGCTTACCGAGGAGTTCTCTCCTAGCTCGCTTTTGTAGCGACCGCCTATTTCGTAGGCGTTGCCCGTAGTGGCTTTTAAATTTTCGTTAGCCATCCAGCTTAGCGGTCTGCCACGGCTTGTACCCGCAGCCATCATGCTCTCCATTACGTCAGGTCCTCTAAATACTCGCGCATAGCTCGCAAACGCTCCAAATCCCGCGCCAATCTCGTAATCAAGCGCTAAAGCAGGGCTTACTTCGTCAAATTTATATTTGTAGCTAGAGATATTGGCGCCTCTGCCGTTGTAAGTCTTTAGTTCGTGCCTTTCGTAGCGCACGCCAGGAGTTACCGTAAGCCCGCCGTAGCGCATAGCATCCTCAATATAAAAGCTATAATTATCGACCTTTTCGGGGCGTAGATTGCCGGGCTTAACGTAGTTTTCGGAGCGGTAGTAATCAAAGCCGTAACGTAGCGTATGAGCCAGATCGCCCGTTTCAAATTTACTCTTAGCGCCGATTTTGCCGCCTTTGGTCTCGACGCCCCATTTTACGTTCGTCGAAGTCGATCCGATGCGTTGATGCTTGGTGTAATATCCCGTAATGTCGAGCTCTAGCAGGTCGCTTGATTATACGTGTATTTGATCGTGTGTGTATCGCGCTCGTATTTGCGGTTATCCAGCTGTCCGTTTAACCATGAGCTGAATTCCGGTCGCAGCGGATAGAGACCTTTATACTGCATATGCTCGGTAGAGAGCGAAATTTTATGAAAATCCAAAAAGCTATAGCCCGCTTTTAATAAATAATGGCTCAAGATAAGTTAAAAACTTTCAAAGGAGTTTTTAACTATGATCCTGTCGATGAAAAACAAGTATATAATTCGTTCCCGAATTTCAGAAAAGAAATTTAGAGAAATTCTAAAGTACTTCACGGAGGATATAGAAGCATCAAAGATATCAAATTTAACTAAAATTTCAGAAGCAACCCTATGTAAAATCTTTAGAGAAATAAGAGCTCTTATGTCTAAAGAGTGCGAGAAGATATCTAAGTTTTCAGGTGAAATAGAAATAGATGAAAGTTACTTCGGATCTAAAAGAGTAAGGGGTAAAAGAGGTAGAGGCGCAGCAAATAAAACACCCGTATTTGGAATGCTAAAGCGTGACGGTAAGGTCTATACCCAGATAGTTAAAAACTGTTCTGCCAGTGAGCTAATACCCATATTATCAGAGTTTAGCGAATTGGATGAGAGCGTTATTTACTCTGATTGCTGGAAGGCCTATGACGGATTGGTTGATTATGGAGCCAAAGCACACTACAGGGTAAAGCACTCTAAAAATGAATTTGCTAACGGTAAAAATCATATCAATGGTATAGAAAACTTCTGGGGATATGCTAAACATAGACTAGCTAAATTTAAAGGCATTAAGAAAGAAAATTTCTTGCTTCATTTAAAAGAATGGGAATTTTAGATATAATACTAAAACTACACGGGAAAACTTATATCAGAAACTGTTGAAACTGATAAGAGAGAATCCGCTTAAGTTTAATTGAGCCTTAATAGTTAGATTAATACTATCAAACTCCTTAAATCATAAAATTTACCGACTTATCTAAAATCTATGATTTATATTGTGTCATCGATCTTATTAATAGCATTATAAAGTATTGAAAGGACTTAAATTTACACAGAATTTCTATCGTGACATTAAAATTTTAAAGGTTCAAGATAAGCCAAAAATTCCTTTAAAAGTTTTTAACTTATCTTGAACCAAATTTTTTTTAGTGCTCGCCAAAAAACGGAGCTATAGAGGCTACCCCTCATCTATAATTACCCATCTTTTTCCAGATTCTTTATCGTATTGCTTTAAAATTTTTATTATTCTATTTTGCAATATTCGTAAGGTTTGTATATATTTTGTAGGAATTATTTCGAAAATATCCTCTAGTTCGCAACATTCAGTTATTATATCTATGACACGCTTGCTAACTTTATTGTTTTCCAAATGCGTTGAAATATAGGGCGAAAACAAAATTCTTTGGCTTTCATCTATGGTAATCGCCTGGTGCTCCAATGCCTGCAATGAGCCTAGCGCCATCAATAAAATTGCCCTCTCGCCCACAATATCAATATTTTTCTCTAATATCATTCGTCTCGCTCCGCCCGTATTTAATTTCATCTAAAATCATACAAATCTTCTCTTCGTCTATCTCTCCATAAAGACAAGGGTTTGCCAGTTCGAATATGATCTCTTGCAAAATTTCATCCTCATATCCTATATCCTCGCGACACTCTATTAAATTTGCCCATTCCTCAAGGAGATCATATGAAATTTCTTTATCGATGACCCTATTTAAGATATTTGCGATGGTATTTTTTGTTATTGTTACAAGCTCTGATTCGCTATTAAAGCCTATCTTTGCCAAGTCGCTTTTTATCGCGCTTATATTTTTAGAAAAATTTATTAAATTTAATAAAATATCTATTTTGGCCATCAATGCTGTATTTACCCTTTCATCCTCACGCATCTATAACCATATCTTTATACTTTTCATAAAGCCTTGGTTCTAAAATTTTAAATTTCACAGCGTTTCCCCTTATTCCTTTCCAAATTTAAAGTTTTACCCAATCCTCTTCTTTGTGCCGAATTCAAATTCTATCCGCTCGCTTAAAGCATACTCTATACTTTTATGAAATTTCCTATACACAATCCAATTAAAATTTTCATTTGGACGCCCGCCCGGGGCTAATGACTGGGCAGTATGCAAAATCATCTCCGTTTCTAGCGCGATAATTGGTGATATATTTGATCGCTACTTCGAACGCATTGTCATCTCCCTTGTTCGTGTACCAGCCATCGCCTGTGATTATGGGCTTATTACCGCTTAAGCGATATACGTCTCCTCCTAGGATAATCATACCTTTATCTCTTGTGATTTTTAGCACCTCCATTACATCGTCAAATTTCCAAGCGATTTCATAAAAACCGAGCTTCTCTCTTAAGTTTATACCGCGCTCTAAAAGATCCTGCGGCACTATATTTACAAAATCCTCATCTGTAAATAACATAATTCGCTCCTTTTAAGTATAAGATTATTGCCATTGCCATTTTTCTATTTCGTCTTTCTTTACGAAATACTCTTTTTGACCGCAAGGATAGTAAATT
>NZ_CALIBF010000004.1 GCF_938045465.1 uncultured Campylobacter sp. | reverse complement strand
CGGTCTGCTTTTTCGCAAGCTCGATTTTTAGCAAACTTCGCGCCTAAAAGCCCGCCCAGCTCGCTAAGCAGGATGCCTGCGAGTATCAGCGCCGCACCTAAAATTTGAAGCGCGCTTAGCTTCTCGCCGAAAGCATACCCCATAATGCCTGCGCTTACGGGCTCTAGCGCGAAAATCAGCACCGTTTTTATCTCGCTTACGCCGCGATTTTGCGCCATCGTTTGGATCACAAACGCCGCGACGGTGGCAAAGATCGAGGTCAAAACCAGCGCAAAAACGAAGTCGAAGCTCGGCGAAAAGATTAAATTTCCTAGCACCTTTATCTCGCCTTCAAATTCCGCGTGCGGAGTGAAAACCGCCGCGATCAGCGCGCAGACGCAGACGCAGATAAACTGCACGATCACAAAGCCGTAGAGATTGCTTTTGCGCGCACAGACGCCCGTAAATACGATGTGAAGCGCGTATGCAAACGCCGAAATCAGCGTCAACCGCTCACCTATGCCAAATCCCACCGCGCCGCTTGCTCCGCTTAAAAAATACAGCCCCAAAAGCGCCACGACCGCGCCGCCAAAGGCGCTAGCACCGATCTTTTTGCTGAAAAACGCAAGCATCAAAAAGGGCACGATGACAACGTTTAGCCCCAAAATAAACGCCACCGTCGATGAGAGCGCATAATCAAGCGCTATGGTCTGGCAGGAAAAATCGCAAAATAGCATCAGCCCGCAAAACACGCCCCGCCCTATCGTGCCGCGGTCGAATTTGACGCCGAAGCGCAGGCAGGCAAGGTAGGTAAAAATGCTCGCCGCCAAAAAGCGCCAAAATAAAAAGCTAAAAACGTCGCCGCTATGCAGCGCGTGCTGAACAGGCACGAAGGTGCATCCCCAAACGATCGCCACGAAAAGCAGCCCCAGATCCCACAGCCTGCTAGGCGGAGCGGGGTTTTGCGTGCGGCTTTGCGCAAAATTAGAATTTCTCCCGAAACTCTGCGGGGAATTCGAGCTTTGCGTGCAGTTTTGCGTAGAGGCAGAATTTTGCGCGGTAGCAGGGCTCTGCGTAGAATCAGAGCTTTGCGCGAAATCGAAATTCTGCGCGAAATTTAAGCTTCGAGCGGAGCTAGAATTCTCTGCCGAATTAGATTTCTCTGCAAAATTCAGCACCTTTAAATTTTTAAATCCAAAGCTCTGCGGCGTATGAGCGGAGTCCGGATCGTTTGCAAGAACCCCAGTAAAATTTTTCTTTGAGCGTCGCGTATGAGCATCGGCAAGGTTTTTTGCGGGGCTTAAATTTGGCTCGTCTACGACGCTTGCACAATTTAGCGAACTCGCGCTATTTGCGCCGTTGCAAGTAAAATTTTCCGCACAATTTAATATAAAATTTCGTTTGAAATTTCTTGCGGAATTTTCGCAAAGGTTTATTTTGGGAGCCTTCGCGGAATTTAAGGCTTTGCTTTCGGCGCGGCTCATATTCTGTGCGAGTTTTAAATTCAGCGCAAGAGCTGCGGAATTTAAAACGGGCTTTCTTTCGATATTTTTGACGCACGGAGCGGAATAGGTCGCAGCAAACTTGCGCGCAGTATGATCGCACGCGGCAAAACCCGCCGAAGCAGGATGAAATTTTAAATTTCTCCCGCGCTTTAAACTCTCCCCACGGATAAAATTTAATGCGGTATCCGCATCTTGAAATTTGAAATTTCTTTTGAAGCAGAGAGCGGGAGCAAAATTCGCCGCGCCGCCGCGCGCTGTGTTTTTTACGCACGCAAACGCCGCATTTGAAGCAGAATTTAAAGCTATATTTTTCGCGCGCTCGCGCACCGGATCCGAGATAAAATTTAAAGCGGATTTTAAATTAAAATTTTCCGCAGGCTCCAAGATAGAATTTTTCATAAATTTAAAGTAAAATTTCGCCGAAATCTTGGCGCAGCCGCGCCTATCTGACCGTCTTTATCGCGTTTAAAATCGCGCCTGAGTTTTTGCGAAATTCCCTTTCGTTTTTGCTCAAAAAATCAAAGCTTTCGTTGATGAAGGCGCTGCTGAATTCGCTGCCGAAATCGTCCGCAATCTCCTTGCCCACGGCGTTTTTGTAGCTTTTGGCAAAGCCCGCGTCCGAGCCTAGAGCGCGCGCGAACGGCAGCAAAATATCGTAAATTTCATCAAAGGCGTTTGTGCGCAGATAGTGGCTAAACAGCACTTCGCCGCTCATAACCGCCTTGGTATCGGCCTCGGGCATCTCTTTGATTTTAGTAAGTATCAAATTTTTTAGCGGCTCAATCGCGGGATTTAGCTTTTGAGTAGCCAGGCGGCGCATATTTTGTACGGCGATGCTTTTTTTGCCGGCACGCTGCGTAAGATAGCCCGGCAGATCAAGCTCATAGTCCTCGATCCCTTCGCGCTCGTATTCGCTTGCGGCGCGCTCGATTAGAGTGCTTAGCGAGTTTTTAAAATTTTCGCTATCGCCCACGTTTGCGCTGATGACGACGTCTAGCCCCTTTACGGCGACCTCTTCCCAACTCGCAGCCGCTATGAGCGGCAAAAGGCAAAAAATTAGATTTTTAAGCAAGACTTTTTCCCGAATTTAAGATTGTTCATTTTATTTCAGAAATTTTAATGTATAATCAACGCTTTTATAATACCAAAAGGGCTAAATATGGAGCTTTTACTCATCGCTTTTGCGCTTGCGATGGACAGTGTCGCGCTTAGTATCTCAAACGGCGCGAAATATCCGAATTTTAAATTTGCGCAGATCGCGCGCGTCGCGTTTTTCTACGCGGCGGCTCAGTTTGTAATGCCGCTTGCGGGCTACGCTTTGGGGATAAATTTCGTAAAATTTATCGCGCAGATCGATCACTTCGTCGCGTTTGGAATTTTATCGTTTTTAGGCGTTAAGATGATCGCAGAATCCCGCCGCGAGCAGGACGAGCCAGCTCTACGCCTAAGCACGAAGGAGCTGGTGCTGGGCGCGATCGCAACCAGCATCGACGCGATGGCCGTGGGCGTGACCTTTGCGTTCGGCGAAATAAACATCCTCTACGCCTGTTGCGTAATCGGGTTCGTCTGCTTCGCGCTGTGCGTCGCGGCGTGCTACGTAGGCAAGCTAACGGGCGAATATCTGCACTCAAAGGCGCTCGTTTTAGGCGGCGTGATTTTAATCCTAATCGGAGTTAAAATTTTACTCTCGCACCTCGGCGTTATCGATATTTAGCGGCTTTTAGCGCCGCTTCGCGATAATTTTTAAAACCAATCCGCAGGAGCGAAAATGAAAAATTTAATAAATTTAAGCGGCGGCGATCGCTTAAATTTGCGCGTAGAGGATCAAATTTTACTCAGTGAGAGCGTCAAAAACGGCAAAACTAGGCAGACGCAACGCAGATAAAAATACAAAGTAAAAACGGCAGAAAGGTAAATAATGAATGAGCTAAAAGAACAATTAAAATCCATAATACAAAAGCAAGTTAATTTTTCAAAATTAACTTATAATATAGAAATAAAGGTTATCCAACCAGCAAATTCAGGGCAATTTCCAAATCAAGATTTTAGTTTTAAAAGTATCGATATCCTATGCACTGAAGAGGAAATTGTTAAATTTGGAAAGATTAATAAAGAAATAAAGGAAATTGTAAAAGAGATTCAAGAAATAAATAGTACGCATTTTGTTACATTTATTTTTGAAAAATGTGATATCAAATTTTGGAATGAAGATATTAGTCCTGATTGGCATATAAATTTTAAAGATAGCAATATAAATATTAATATCCAAGATATTGAGCTTGATGAAATTTATTTGTTAACTCAAAATTTTAATAATTGTACATTTGAAAATTTAAGCTTACTCAGTAATGTTAAAACTTTGCATATTGATTTGAATTTTAATGATATCAAATTGTTGCAGTTCGCTATAACTAAGATAGCAGATAATGAGGTTAATAAAATTAATATTGGCAATACAAATATTGGTCAGGCAATAATCATTGATAATATTTTTAAAAGTGATTTTATAATTTATAGTTCTCAAGTTGATTCCATTGAAATTAGAGATGTTGATTTTGAAGCATTAGCAGAGTTTAGAGCAGTTGTTTTTAAAAATAAGTTTGATTTTGAAGAAATTTCGTATAAAGGGCTTGCTTTATTTGACAAATGTCTTTTTAATACAAAGGCGGAATTTAAATATATTACTTTTGAAAAATTGACTTCTTTTAGAGGTTCTGTTTTTAATAAGGGCTTAAATCTTGACTTTACAAGTTGTGATAAGGAAATCAATTTTTTCGGTATAAGTGGGCTTGATAGCGCTGAATCTAAAAAGCATACGTCACAAGAAACATATCGTATTATAAAAAATAATTTTGAAAAAATCGGCAATAAAATTGAAGCCAATAAATATCATTCCTTAGAGCTAGAAAGCAAGAGAATGGATCTTGAAAAAAACAAATGGGTAAATATGGATGATTATATTGTATTTAAATTGCACCATATAAGTTCAAACCATTCTACAAATTGGGTTTTAGCATTATTGTGGATTATATTGGTGGGCCTTTTAACAACAATATTTCTTCATTTGAATGCAGTAAAAGAATTATTTATCAATCCATGTTCTTTTAAAATTGAATATTTTTATAAAATATTTGACAACTTGTGGAAGTATATTTATATAGGCAATATGGACGACGAATTAAAACGTAATTCATTTGTATTTTTATTCAATAAAGTTTCATTAGGCTATCTGTATTATCAATTTTTAACAGCCGTAAGAAAAGATACTAGAAAATGATTAATTCGTATATTATCTAAATAGTAGTCTAAAATGGCAAAAGGTTTTAAGAATTTATAATAAATCTGCCATGAGGATACCGATGTTGAAGCCCGGTCTACCACGTAAACTATCAAATTTTGCGAGCGAGCCGCGCAGTCAGATGTTTTTCGATTCAGAGGTTAAGTCTTTTGGCAAAGATGGATATTTCGTCGTGAACGAAATGCGGGCGAAATTTAAAAAGCCGGCAGTCCTAGGTGGCTTACTGTAGGTCAAAGTCAAAACAGCTGAACTAAAAAAGATGCCCGCAATAGTAAATCATCAACTTTGCAAAGGCTCTCTATTTTTTGCCCACTAGAAGCTTTGAGCTGCCCAACATCAGCCATTTGGCTTCGCGCGGGCCCATAAAAAGCCCCTGCGTCGTGTCTATAAGCTCGACCCGCTCGTAGCCCTGCTCCTTAAGTCGCGCGATGAAAGCATCCATGTCGCCGTAGTTTCCGCGCGAAAAAAGATCGTGGATCGCGAAGCTGCCGCCCTTTTTAAGCACGCGGAGCGTCTCTAAAAGCAGCGCCTGGCGATCCTTGCGCATGATATTATGATAGACGTAGTTGCTTGTAACCGCATCGAAGCTGCCGTCCTCAAAGGGCAGCTGCGTGGCGTCGGCCTGCTCGAAGCTAGTGTTTTGCACACCTTCGGCGCGCGCGTTGGATTCGCACAGCTGCTTGTTAAAAGACGCGTACTCAAAGCCCCAGCGATCGACGCCCAGAACCGATGCGTGCGGGTTGCGCTTGGCGACGGCGATCGTTAGCGCGCCGCTGCCGCAGCCCACGTCCAGCCCGCGCCCGCCCTCGGGTAGATCCACGTATTTCGCCGTGCCCTCTACGATCGCACGCGAGAGCTGACGCTTGCCGCCGTAATCAAACGCGCGGTACCACACGACGCAGTAGATCGTAAAGCCGATCAAAACCAGTGCCGCTGCGCCGAAAAGCCCCGCAAGAAACCACCTCAGCACGCCGCCTACGAAGGCGCCGCAAACGCCGAAAATCAAAAACAAAACTAACGCTACGCCCGCACCCGCGGCAAAGCTCGCGATCATGCCCTTAGGCACCCAGTTTTTATAGTCCGGTTTCATCTTCGCTCCTTTTATTAAATTTAATCTCGCGGCGGCAAAGCACGCTGCGGCGAAATTTTAAATTCCGTCTGTAAATTTTAAATTTCGCAGCTCAAACCTCGCTTAAATTTAAACGCACGCTAATAGGTGTATTTAAACTCCGCGTAATAGTTGCGCCCTGGAGCCGGAGTATAGACGTCTGCGCGTAAATTTTGGTTGTAATTATACTCCTCGTCAAAGACGTTTTTGACTCCCGCGCTTATCAAAAATCCGCTTGCGAAGCGGTACGCAGCGCCTAGATCTACGATCGTGCGCGAGTCGATCCTATCGTGGTTGCCGTCGTGCGATGATGAGAAATATTTAAAATCGCTCATCAGCGTTAAATTTCTAATCGGCTCGTAATCGACGCCCAAAACGAACTTCGAGCGCTCCACCAGCGGAACCTGCTTGCCTTTATTCGCGCCGGATTGGATCTTGGCGTCGACGTATGAAAAGGTCTCGCTGAGCTTTAAATTTGAAAGCAGGCTTTGCTCCGCATACAGCTCCACGCCCTTGCGGCGCGTCTCGTCGATATTGATAAAATGCCAACCGTCGGTGATCGAGCTGCCCAGGGTTTCGTTTACGATCTCGTTTTTCGTATCGGTCCAAAAGATCGTAGCGCTTACGTATTGCCCGTAGATTAGATCTTTAAGACCGATCTCGTAGGTTTTAAAGGTTTCGGATTTGAGGTTATTAAGCACATAAGGGCCGTTGCGACCGAGCTTGTCGATGAGCTGATTAGGCCCTGGGGAGATATAGCCGCGCTCAAATTTAAAATATAGATTGCCGTCCTTGGAATAATTAAAATTCGGCGTGATCTCAAAAGCATAGTTGTTCTTATGATCGCTTACTCGGGTGCTATCTTGCGTCTGCGAGATTATGTTTCCCATCCTTTTTATAGTAGTCGAAACTCTGCGATTTACTTTGTATTCGGCGCGCTCAAACCGCCCGCCCGCACTAAGTGAAAACGCCTCGGTGAAATTGTGCTTTTCTAAAGCATAGACCGAGTGGGTGAGTTTTTGCATATCAAAGATCGTAAGCTGCGAAAGGCTCATCATAGGATTCATCGGAGTGGTAAAGTCAATCTTGCGAAAGCCTTTGTTTTTGAGATAATCATATCCCGCTATGAACTCGCCGCTGTCGTAGTCGAGCTTGCCTTTTAAATTTACCCCCTCTTTGCGGTCTTTCATCACAAACCCCTGCTGTACGCTCCTGATATCTTGATAATAAGGATGCAGATTCATCTCTACCCGATCGCCAAATTTTACCGCGTAGCTTAGATCAAAATTTGATCGCGTACTTTTGGTAAAGGTTCTCTCGCCTCCCTGCTGGCGGCGATCCGCTTTAAGCTCGGCAAGACCCAGAGTAGGCACGGAATAGGTTCTGGCGCGATAAAAACTCGGATCGAAAGAGATGCTTTGATCGTCCGAAATTTTATAATGCATCCCGAGCGAACCGTAGTAGCCGGTATTTTTCTCGCCCTTGCGATATCCGCGCTGCTTAAAGCCCTTAACGGCGGTTTTTAGGAATAGATTATCGCTCACGCCTCCGCCGAGCCCCAAATTTAGATCATTGTAATTATACGACGCGATCTTGGTGGAGATATTGGCGTATGGGTATCTGGCACCCTTTTTTGTGATGATATTTATCACGCCGCCGCTGGTGCCGCTGCCGTAAAGCACGCTACCGCCGCCGGGGATAATCTCCACGCGCTCGATATCTTCGATCGAAACGAGATCGATCGGGATGCTCGTCGGCGTCGTGTCGATCATATTGAGCGCGACTCCGTTAAGAAGGACCTTAACGGAGGTATTTGCCTTCTGACCCTGTCCGCGCAGATCGACCGTATCGCCGTGGAAGCTAACCCCCGGCGCTTTTTCTAAAATTTCGCGCAGATCGCGGTATCCGCGGTTTTCCATATCCTCCGCGGTGATAACGGAGACGTTGCGAACCTCGTTTTTAAGCATATCCTCAAAGCCCGTCGCGGTAACTACGATGGTGCCCAGCTTTGTGGCGTTCGCGCTGGAAGCGCTTTTAGAAGCTGCGAAATTTACGGCTCTCGCGCCGGACACGCCGATATTTGCGGACGTAGCGTTGTTTTCGGCTCCGTTTAGTTGCAATGCGGCGCACAAACTTAGCGCGATCGCGGCATTTGAAAGATAAAATTTCTTAAACATCACTCTCCCCTATTCAAAATTAGAATTTTGCGAATGATTTGCAAATGCTATATTATAATTTCTCTTGATTAAATAATAATAAATTTCAAAGATTAAAGATAGATTTTTTAAAATTTTGGCGTAGATTGGATGAAATTTTAATTTCGAGCGTTTTACGTGGCGCGGCAAAATTTCAATTTTAAATTTAGATTCTTTAGCGGTTTTTATCTCCTAAAACGGCAAATTTGCAAAGCGGATATAGCTGGAATTTTTAAAATTTAGTCAATCCCTAAAATCATACCCGTCTAAAATGCGACCAAAAGTATTAAACCTATCCTAGCGCTCATTTTTTTCCATATGGCCTTTTTGATTTTGCTTGCGCATCAATTATTTTTATCATGGCTCACCCTCTTTAGCCACTCTTTTTCAAATTTATAATATCTTTCAAGCTTTTTATTCTTTTCTATTTGATTCCACTTTTCTATC
>NZ_CALIBF010000003.1 GCF_938045465.1 uncultured Campylobacter sp. | reverse complement strand
AAGGAATTACTGGAAACGTTATTGCTGCAGGAATTTTATATCAACTTAAACTCATATTTTCATGAGAAAAAGGATTATAAAATCCAGCATTATACATTGCTATTCTGTCGTAAATACTTGAATGACCCAAAGTGGACAAATGCTAAAATTATTCATTCAAAAACGTGGAGCCGACACAATTAAAATGAATTATTATAGGATGGATGACCAAGCCTACGTCTGCGTAGCAGAGAGTATGCGATAATCATCTATTTTGATTGCCCGCTTATTTTAAAGAATATGAAAAAGAGGCGGGCGCTCGCTAGAGGAGCTTTGGAGCGAGGCGGATGAGTTTTACTGTTTTGATTTCGAGCCATGAGGCCTCGAAATTTCATGCGGCGGTGCGGCAAGCGTACACGGTACTGATAAATTTGAACTAAATAAAATTTTGAAAGGACGCAAACAGGCTCTGCTTGGGATTGCATTGCTAAGGCGTGCGACGAGGTCGGTAATTTAGTGCCACAAAAATGCCTGAGCCGCTAGCGACGAATTTAAAGGGAGAACAAATTTAATGCGAAATTTAAAAGACGAGCTGCAAAAATCGCAAAAGCTGCAGCCGCCGCAGTCCAAACAAAGTGCCGAGCGCCGAAATCCGCCGAAATTTGATAATAACCCCCTCGTCGTAAAAGACTACAACATAATAGTATTCTTTATTTATAATCTATTCTTCGCTCCCTTGGCGGTACCGGTGTTTCTGTATATAGGGGATATTTTTCCATACTATACGCCGTTTTTTTTCCGTAGCATTCGCCGTCGTGTCCTATCTCAACAGCGCCCATACGCGCTTTGTTCATTTGACGAATAGGAGCATCAACTACGTCAATAAAGGCAAAATCACGAAATCTATAAAATTTGATGAGATATCGCTCATAAAGCTCACCGCCACGCCGCTATTCGGACATATCGTGCCGGCTAGAAATTCCGCAGACATTGTGTTTTCGTTCATCGCGATAAGCGTTGCGTTTGCCGGATTTTTACAAAGCTTTAGAGGATTTATAATTTTTATGATGAGCGCGGCGGCATTGGTTTTGCCGTTTTTCATCGCCAAACTGATTTTTTCAAAGATCACGGAGGGGAAATTTAGCTTCCGTGCGATCGATACTTTGATCATCTACGACGGCAAGGGCGAATTTATCAGTTTTATGATGAGCGAAACGGATTTTGAAAGAGTTTGCCGCTACATGCTGAAAGAGCGGCAGATCAGCCCGTCAAAATTTCAAAAGCAGTTTGTGATATTTCAATGAAAGAGCCTATTAAGCGATATCGGCGTTAAAATTTAAAAAGCCGTTTCGGCTCCTTAAATTAGTTGCAAGTTAAATTTGTGCGTAAATTTTATAATTTCGCATACGTTAAAATTTTACGGCGTGCACGTTAAATCATACGATGCGCACGCTAAAAATTTTACAGCGCGGTACGAAATTTTAAGGAGCATGGCGTGAAATTTGAAATTTCGCAAAATGCCCTAAATTTTAAAAAATTTCACGAAATTTTGCGGAGCCGTGAAATTTTAAAAGCTCCGCAAATTTAGCTTATGCTACCACCGAATGCCCGCTTCCAGCCAAAACTGCCTGCCCGCCTCATAGACCAGATCGAGCGAGGTATCGCTGCTAAGCCTTGCTTTGTTGCGCTTATTTAGGACGTTGTAGATGTCTAAATTCGTAAAAAATTCCACCTCGCCCGCCATCTTTTTGGCGTATCCGATGCGCGCATCCCAGCTGTAGCTTTTGCCGAGATTTACCTTTTCGTATTTGTCATATCTGGCAGGATACTTGCCCGCAGGCGTCCTGCCCGTGCGAGCGATCGCTTCTTGCGAGCCTTTAAACGAGAGGAAGTTATTTACGCTGATGCCGTAGCTTGGAATTTTCGTGATGATATTTAGGCTCGCCGTCCAAGGCCTAGCGTAGTCCTGCGCCGGCAGCTCCGATAGCCTCATCAGCCTGCTGTCATATTCGACGATCTTTTCATCTTCAAGCGTTTCTCTATCAAGCGATATGTCGTAAAGGGTGTTGTTCGTTTTCATCTTGATGTGTTCAAAGCCTAGCTCAAAGCCATTTAGCGTACCGAAGGCCTCATAATCATCGATCGTTTTAACGCCGAAGGTTAAAATTTTATTTTCGCTTCTGCCGTCATTAGTAAAGGTTTGATAGTTGTTTTGGTAGTTCGGATTCGGCGCTAGACCTAGATCTCTTCGCGTAGATTTGATGATCTGATCCCTGCCCTTGCGGCTTACATATTTGCCGAAAAACTCAAAATTCCCAAGCTTTTGCTTTGCCCCAAATACCAGCTCATCCTCATAAGGTACCTTTAGCTCGTTAAATTTAGTTAGAGACGGGTCTTTTGGCAGTTGCGTCCAGTTTTGCGTATAGGCATTGCGCGGGCGCGTGTAGGTAGTGGCGAGCCCCTCTCGCCCCTCTCTTAATTTGTAGGTAAAGAGATTGCGTCCGTAGTAGCGGTTTGCACCGAAGCTAAGAATCGAATCGCCGTCGCCGAAAATATCGTAGTAGCTGTTAAATCTCGGCGCCGCAGTCGTTTGCTTCATATAATCATCCCTATTTAGTCTTACGCCCGGTCGCAAAGTAAGATCACCGATTTTTATCTCATCCTCCAGATAAACCGCCAAGCTCTTCATATCTACCTTAGTATTGCCCTTGTAATAGCTTTTTCGCGTAAAAAACTGGCCGATTCTACCACGCCTCGCAAAAGAATCGTCTATCGAGCAGAGCTCGTCATTCGGATCGCAAGCATTTACACCCGCAGGTAGCGGTGCTATTCCGCCAGCGGTCATAAACTCTTTTTTTACGTTAAATTTAGCCTCTTGCTTTTTAAACTCAAAGCCTGTGATAAATCTATGCTTGCTGCCGCCGAGATCAAATTCGTTAAACTCCAGATCCGCGTTGTATGAAAGGCTCTTTTGAGTCTGATCGAGATCCCCAAAGCCACCCTCTATCGCTGCGGCAGATAAAATTTTACTGCCCCAATTCTTTACGTTTGAGTATTGCCAAGCCCTGTAATATTCATTCTCGGCATCACGCGAACTCTCCAGCTTGCTGTAGGATAAAATTTGATTAAATCTAGCAAAATCGCCATCGTAGTCGGTTTTAAGCGCTAAATTTAAACCGCCCGATTTCATATCGGCGTAGGAGTCTTTGACGTGGTCGTTAAACATCTTGTTTCGCTCGGGCGCGTAAGTTACGCTAGGCGTTATAGTTAGGCGGTCACTTGCATACCAAAGCGCTTTTAGAAAGTAGTTGTCAATATTTCGCCTCTGAACTCGCTCGGTGATGGTCGTATCGGCGTTGTATCTTCTGTCATAGGCCTTGAGCGGAATTTTACTTCTAGTGTTGGTGTAGCCGAACATCAAGCCCAGATCTTCGGTAACGGTGCCCTCTAAATTTAATCTCGTGATCCACTTATCAAATCTCGGCTGATTTAGCGGCGTAGCGGAGTTTTCAAAGCTCTGTTCATCGCCGTAGATATGGTATCTAGTCCAGCTATCCTCGGTGTGCTGCATCGAAAACTTGCCGTGAAAGCCCGCGCGCGGATCTCGCGTCTTAGCCTCCACTACGCCGCCGGTAAATCCGCCGTATTTTGCCGAGACGCCGCTATCGTGCACCTCTACGCTTCGTAAAAAATCGCTATCGATCGCCATACCTTGCGAGACGGAATTCATCGTATCAAACGCCGAGAAGCGCGTAGGATTGCCGCCGGGATTTCTAGCGGGATCGAGATCATTATTCATATTCGCGCCGTCGAGCATAAAGTTATTTTGCCAATACTTCGCGCCGTTGATGCTTATGTTTGCGGGGCTGATCTCGCCGAGCGTCGTGCTCTGGCGGTTCGTGGAGCTGAATTGCACGTTTGGATTGGTGCGCAAAAGCTGCACGAAGTCGCCGTTGCCGCTAGGCATCGACTCGATCATCGTCCTGCTTATCTTTTGCGTACCGCCGTAGCTATCGCCGACGCTCGTCAGGCTCGAGTCGATGTTGCCGACGACGACTATTTCGGGAAATTTATAACTATTTATCGCCGCAGCGGAGCTCTGCGCGCCTGGGTTTTCTTTGGTAGAAACGCTTCTTGTTGCGTTATTTTCAGACGAATCCTGCGCGATGCTTAGACTGCAAAGGCACGCCGCGACTATTAAGGAGCGTGCAAGCCCCTCCCCGCAGCGATTTTGAGTGGATTTCTCGCCTTTTACGGAAGCGGAATAATTGCGGCCTGCGCCGCTTTTACATGGCTTACAGGCCCAAAAACCGACAATCATTTTTTCTCCTTTTTTTGAAAATAAAAATTAAGACTGAGAAAATTTAGCCAATAATATTTTAAATTTCAATAAAAGTGATAACAATTATACGACTTATGCAATCAATAGAAAAAATGTAACAAAATAGCGATATATCAGTAAAGTAATTTCATTCTACAATAAAATTTATCTAAAATCTATGCACGGCACAGATGGGTTTAATTGAGTTTTATTCTTGGGTATATTTTTAAAGCACGTAAATTTACGGCGCTGAAATTTGCCGTGCAAGCGCCGTTAATTTAAACGCGCCAAATAAATTTAACGAGCAAAATTTAGATGCGTCCAGCCTGCTAAAATTTCGGCGCATTTATCCTCACGGTTTCATCGGTGTCAAAAATATATGTCTGCGCCGCCTCCGCGATATCCTTCGGCGAGATGGAATTTACGATCGTTTCAAAGGTCTTAAAATCGGCGATCTCCTCATCCCAAAGCGCGTATTTTACGAGCGCGTCATTCCAAAACTCGGGGCTTTCGCGAGCGGTACGAGCCGTGATGATCTGAGATTTTTTAAAATTTTCAAGATGTCGCGCTACGTCCGATCCGCCGCCTGCGATCTCTGCAAAAATTTCCCTGATTGCGGATAAAATTTGATCCGTATTTTGCGGCGCGCAGGAAAACGAAATATGAAGGCTAGAGTGCTCGTACGGGATGCGGCTTAGGCTCGAAGCGACCGAAAAGCCGTAAGTGCGCCCCTCATCCTCTCTGATACGCTCTCTAAGGGCCTCCTGAAGCACCGAAGCTAGGGCTGAAATTTTAATTGCATTTTCAAGCGAGTGCGGAGCGGATCTGTTTATCGCGGTAAGCGCGACGTCGCTTCTAGGGGAGTTTTGATAGTTGCGCATAAAAACGTGCCGTCCGCTTAAGCTGCGAATTCCGTCGTCTTTAAAATCCTCGCGTTCGCCGCGAGCGGGCAGGTTCGCCAGATACTTTTTTATGAGGGCTTCGGCGTCTTTTAACTCAAAATCGCCGCTAAGTACGAAGGTGTAGGATGCGGCGTTGCTAAATTTATCATAGACGATCTTTTTTAGCTCATCTGCGTTAAGCGCTTTGATCTGCGCGGCGCTTAGAGGGCGCATTCGCTCATTGCCGCCGTAAAAAAACTCGCTAAATTCCCTGCTAAATTTATACCCGGGCAGCTTCTCGTTTCGCGCAAGCTCGTCGAGCGATTTTATCTTTAAATTTTGCAGCGCTTTCTCGTCCGTGCGCGGAGAGCTAAGCTCTAAGTTTATCGCTTCCAGCAGCCATTTTAGATCCTGCGAGCCGCAGCTTCCGTAAAATCCGTGAGAGAATGCGGAGATATTTTTGCGGTAATTCACCTGCCGCCCGCTTAAAATTTGCGAAATTTCATAATTGTTAAACTCGCCCGCACCGCTTTCGTTTGCAAGCATTGCGGCAAAACTGCCGAGCCCTGGATGCGCCAGATTGGACATTCCGCCTCTGCTTACCGCAGCAAACGAGATGAAATCCTTGCGCGTCTTAAGCGGCTTTAAGATCACGGTCGCGTTATTTTCAAGCAGGTAGGTATAAAATTTAAATCGCGGCTCAAAGCTCTTGCTTAAAATTTTGCCCTCAGGCAGGTTTTTAGAAAGCAAGCTACCCGGCAGCTTTTTATGCGCGACATGCGTATTTATCGCCTTAGCGCCGCTTTGCAGCTTTTTAAATTTAGCCTCGTCCAGATTATATCCGGAGCCGCTAAAGACGCTTGCGTGCACCTCGCTTAGATCCGTAAGGCGCCTAAATTCTAAATTTAGCTCCTCTAGGCTGATCTCGCGCAGCAGCTTTATGTCCAAATCCCGCTGTTTTGCGGCGCTAGGCAGGATGGCTCCTGATTTTACGGCATGAAGAATCTCTCTTGCAAAAAACGCGGAATTCGCGCTTTTTTTGCGCTCAAAGACGCTGTGCCGCGAGCTGATCAAAGCATCCTTCGCAAGGGCGAAATCGCGCGCATCAAAGCCGCTATCTCGCAAGCCTTTGATTAGCCCGAGCGCCTGCGAGATCGCGCCGTCAAAATCTCCGCCCAAAACGGCGACGTCAAAGCTATAGATCGTTTTTTGAAACTGTAAATTCGACCTGGAAAAATTAACTCGCAGCAGCGCGCCTTCGCTAGCTTTTGCCCTCTCATAAATCGTAGAGATGAGGCTTGAGATAAGCTCGCTTTTTAAAATTTTTCTCGCATTCTCCTCGCTACTTGGGGGCGCAAATTCCTCCCAAAACGAAATTTTGACGGAATTTAGCGACGTTTCGTTCGTATCGTAATTGTAAATTTTCAAACCCTGTCTAGGCGGAATGCCCATATCCGGGCGGGCGTAGGAGTTTGTATTTTTAAGAGGCGAAAAATTTTGCTCTAGCAGTTTTAAAATTTTATCCCTTTTAAAATCGCCCACGGCTATAAATTTCATAGACCTGGGCTGGTAAATTTTTTGATAAAGCTCCTTGATTCGCTGCGCGCTTACGGATTTTACGACCGCCATATCGCCGATCGGCGCGCGATCAAAATACGCGCTGCCGCCGTAAAGCTCCTCATCCATCCGCTCGTAAAGCCTCGCGATCGGCGTATCGCGGCTACGCACCTCCTCGATTATGACGCCTCTTTCTTTTACGAGCTCTAGCGGATTAAACTCCACTCCGTCCGCAATCGAAGCAAAAATTTTAAAAACGTCCTTTAAATTTTCTTCGCTAACGGCAATGTTAAGCGTGTAGATCGTGCTGTCGTAGCCCGTCTGCGCATTTACGTCGGCGCCGAATTTCACGCCCAGGCTCTGTAGCTTTTTGATAAGCTCGTTTTTGCTAAAATCGCGACTTCCGTTAAAGGACATATGCTCGATAAAGTGCACAAGCCCGCGCTCATTAGGGTCCTCGTCGATCGAGCCCGCATCCACGATCAGATAGAAAACGGCGGAATTTTTAGGCACGGAATTTTCTAAAATATAGTATTTAAGCCCGTTTGGCAGCGATCCTCGCAGGACGGCTTCGTCCCACTCAAGCGCAAAAGCCCCTGCACAAAGCAGTAAAAATAGTAAAATTTTTCGCATTTAAGCCTTTCAATTTTCTAGTAAAATTCGCTCGCAGATATTTTTGCAGACTTTTCTCTTTCGCCTTATCAAGCTGCCCGCCTGCGCTATTCTGCGCTATTTTTTAGATTTGCTCGCTTCGACCCGTCAGTCTGCGATATCTCTTAGGCTTGCTTACTTTTAACTTGGCTGCTCGCCTGTTTGCTGTGCCAACCCCGGTCCGCTTCGCAAGCTTACCGGCTCTGGCCCCATACCGAGCAGCTGCTCTCATTTTGTGCATCGCCCAAATCGGCAAATGCATTGATATTTATCTGCGCGACGGCACGGCAGTACGGCGGCGCGCTCGCGCAAGATAAATTTTGAAATTTACTTGCACCCAGTCTAAATTTAAAAAGCGCGAGTCGGTAAATTTTAAAATTTTGCGCCTCGCGCGGCGGGCTGCCAGACTTTGAAATTCCATAGCTAAATTTTGCAATTATCTTTCACAGTCGCTTTTATTGCAAAACAGACAAACCATTTAAATTTTACATCGCCCTATTCTCGTTACGCACTGTTTTAGCACGGATTAATCAAACAAGCCATTGACGCACAATCTTGGCTTCTTCGCCGCATGACGTTTTGGTGCTCCGATTATAAACGCGCCGCCCTAAACTGCCGTTTGCTACAGGATAAAATTTTAGCCTAAAGAGCATTAAATGAAAATTAGTATAAATAAAATGTGAAATTTTGAAGTTAAAATGGAATTTCGGATTAGATTAAAATGGCCGGGAGATAGGGATTCGAACCCCAGGAGGCTTTCACCTCAACGGTTTTCAAGACCGCCGCTTTCGACCGCTCAGCCATCTCCCGATTAAGGGCGGGTAGACCCCGCCGAAAGTTCGCGCAGATCAAGACCTGCGCGCGCAATTTATTCGGTTTTTTCTCCGACCCACTCGGCGCCGTTGTGAACCTTTTCTTTGGTCCATTGAGCCGCGTTGTGCGAATCCTCTTTTACGCCGTGCCAAGTATTAGAGCACCCGCTAAAAACCATCAATGCCAAAAGAGCCGCTAGTATGTATCTCATAATAACTCCTTTTTAGGATCTGGAGGCGACACCCGGATTCGAACCGGGGATCAAAGCTTTGCAGGCTCATGCCTTACCACTTGGCTATGTCGCCGCGCCGGCTTATTAGGTGGTGCCCGGAGCCGGACTTGAACCGGCACGGAAAAAATTCCGAGGGATTTTAAGTCCCTTGCGTCTACCGATTCCGCCATCCGGGCACGTTTAATACAAAACAGAATGTAAAATGGAGCGGGAAACGAGAGTCGAACTCGCGACATCAACCATGGCAAGGTTGCGCTCTACCACTGAGCTATTCCCGCGCAAAGAAATGAAATATTACCCAATGCAAGCTTAAAATTTCATTTTATAGCGGCTTTTGCGAAGAAAATTTTGTCACAGCGCCTGAATTTAAAAATTTTGTAAGTAAAATAATGTAAAATTACAAAATCTTTATTGGGGTTATAGCTCAGCTGGGAGAGCGCTTGAATGGCATTCAAGAGGTCGGCGGTTCGATCCCGCTTAACTCCACCATTTAAGCTATTTTAAAGCTTTAATCACTTCTTTTAAATCTCTTTTACTTCCTTTAAATACCGATATCTATGGCTTTTAGTAATTTTGATTATTTTTGTTTCTTTTTATGTTATAATTGTTTTAGAATAATTCAGTTAGTTATTAGGTTAGTTAAAACCTATTATGTCAGTTTTACAGAAAGAGCAATGATATCGTCTAAAAGCCCTTTTACGTATATATTACATAAAACCAAAAACGGCATAAGCGAGAGCTATATCGCAAAAATCATTAAGATGAACGAAAAATATATACCTCCATCTTTTGACGAGCGCGATGCAAATACGATAAAGTATAGTGATATTTTAGAATTTTGAACCAAAATAATCCGAGTTCTAGTCGTCTCGAAACGCTTCATCGCCTAATAAACGATATAGAAAAGTCTTTGCAATAAATTAAATTTTAATGGAAGGAGAGATTATGTCAGTTGAAGAAGATGGCGCGGCGTTTATAGATGAAGATTACGTAAATATCGTACCGCAGGATCTACTAGAGCGCGGTATACGTTTAAGGGAAGAGTACGGAATTTATGATATTGCTTGGAGATTTGACGATGTAATGGAGGTGCTAAAAATCACAAGAGGCAAAGGTATGATTATCCTAGGAGGAGACGTATATCGCCTAAACGGTAATGAGCCCATAATCACATATGACAACTGGTGTACCGAAGAGGAAGATGACAATGCATTCGAAGTGGCGATCGAATATATCACTAATTATCGCGCCAGAAACGGAGATGATTTTGCATACTGCCCGGTCATTAGCCCCGGGCGGGTGTCCAAATGAAAATTTTAGCTTCCAATGCAGAATATGCTGGTTTTGCTCATATTCTGATAAATATAAAATGTGTGTCAAACTAAATGACAATATGTGCGTAGATGGGATATAAAAGATTTTAGGAGTAGCTTTGAAAGGCAACAAAGTAGTTTTAATACTATCGATCGAAAGCGATAGGGATCTATCCGAAACAATAAGCAGCAACGGCATATCTGCAACAAAAGTCTGGCAAAAAGGAGATTTGAAACTAAAAGGTTCTATTTTAAAATACAGAAATTTTGGCTTTAGCATAGAGGAAAAATTTTATGATATACCTTTTGCGGGAGATCTAATTAGAAAATTTTTAGCAGATATAAATGTCGCGAGGAGTATAAAATTACAAAGCGTGAAAAAGCTGCTAAGAGTCTTAGTTTACAGTTATAATAGCTTGCCCGGTCTATATTATAATGCAAATTTACTGAAACTATTAGCAGATAATAATGTGGATTTGGACAACGACATATACTGCCTAGATGGATAAATTTGAATCTTGAGCGAGACGTATTTATCGATGAAATTCTTGGACTTTGATTGGATAAAAGGCGACAAACCGTCCTTGGAATTTCATATAAGGATAATTTAAAACCATGAAACCGGTAAGAATTGTAATGACGATATTTTTTATTATTCTATCGTCTTTAAATTTTCATAAGCTATTGACGGAGGGCGGTTATCGCGGAGGGAAAGTCTATGTCGTAGCCACAACCCAATCCGTCATTATGCAACCACTACTTATCATAGGATTGATCCTGTATTTGATATATCTGATAAGAGTAAAAGAGTATTATAAGCTGGGCTCAAATTTTACGCTTTCTAAAAAGAAGAACAAAATGAACTTATCGAATAGAATAAAGGCGCTAAAGGCGCGGCTTAAACTGCAAAAGCCGGAAATTATAACAAATCCTGTACAAAAGGATGAGCTTGTCGAGCAAGATCTGTGCGGTAAAGATCTGTGCGATTTAGACCATAGCACGATCAAACTTTTATCGGGAGATTTGAGTGTCTTTAATGACTATGCTTTCAGGTATTATATCCTGGATTTTATTGATTTTTACGAGCGCTTCGGCGATGAGGAGGTTATAGAGGATATGTTCATTCAAGCACTTGCACCGCCTATGCGGCGGGCGCGAGCGAAACAATTTAGCAGAGATGAGGTAAAAATAATCATAGATTTTTTGCAAAAAAATTATGAAGACATTACAAGAATTACGCATTCCAAGAAATATAAAAAGTTAAAACTCTATGAACAAGATGAAATTTATATACCATTCAAACATTTTGAAAAGGAGATAAAAAGCGCTATAAAATTTTGGAGAAAAGTATTATAATGGAATTTTATAAGGGTAAAAATTTATAAGGATTGGCAAATGCGCTTAATAGAGACTGATTTGGGCAAATATGAGGAATATATCTATTTCTTTATAGAGAAAAACAGGGCGTATTTTAACGCCTACCAAGAACAGATATTTCCTTTCGATATGGAGTACATACCTAGCTTATTGTGGCTGCTTGCATCTTTTGCAGAAACTACGATTAAAATTTTTGATGATTTGGACGAAAAGACAAGAAATGAAATTTTCGATTTTGTGGAAAAGGGAGCGGCAAGCGAAGACGAATATATCGGCACGGCGTTTTGCACCGGCTTTGTTGAGACAATTGTAAATATTGCGAAAGAAGACGAATATAATATAATTAGCAAATATTTTAGAGATGAAACACAAGAATACGCCGCCGCTTGGATGAAATTTGGCGAGTAATGACAAGAAATTTTAAGAAGAATTTGCATAATATCACGCAGCAAAAGGGCTTTGAAGGGTGGCGGCAATGATAAAAAGCATTATAGACCCCACTAATTTCGATATAGAATTTAGAAAAATAAGCAGAAATAAAAGGGGCATAGCCGGATCGAGAATAGATTTTGAAAATATCGATGTAGAGGCCAAAATTAGGCTAGTTATGTTTTTAATTTCAAAGGCAAGCCACTTAGATAGCATAGTTTATAAAATTCTTTTTTGGGAAAGAGATGAGAAAATAGAAGAATATCTTCTTAAAAATATGAAGGGGCAATACACAAAAGCCAAGCCTTATAAAAACGGTGCCAGAGCGGGCGTTATTTTTATAAAAGAAAAGGCGCTTGAGCCAAATTTTTTGAGATCCATACTGCTGCGCCATTTTAATTTTGAGCTGGCAAAAGAGCCCTCTTTGAACATTAGAGTTCAGTTAGCCGTAAACAATAAAGAGAAATTTTCGATTTTATTTGATATATACGATGACCGAGGCTGCTATGTGTATTACTTTTAAAATTTTAAATGAAAATATTTAAGGAAAGAGATATGGCAATTTGGCAATGTGAGTTTTTTATTCTACCTAAAAGCGATACATACGATCTGCAATACGACCGGCAATGTAGCAATATAAAGCTCTTTGAAGACGATAAGTATTGGAAAAAAGCAAAGATCAAAAAAGAGATATTTTCTGAAATTTCGCATCTATTAAAGCCCGAAAAATCTTGGTCTAACGAAATTGATCTATACGAAAGCGAAAACGGCAATCGCTTAGAGGTACTTTTTGATGCTAATAATATAATAGAGTCCGTTACATTTCGTATCGATTTTAGATCCGAGTACGAGGCCGTATTAAGGGGCATAATATCATTGTGCGAGAAAAACGGTTTTTGCATTATAGATGGCAATTTAAATAATTTAAAATTATCCTTTAATGCTATAAAAGAGACAATCGACAAATCCAAAAATAAAGAATTTTTTACAGAACTTGTTAAAAATAATATAATAGACGATAAAAACGAACCGCCTATCATAGAGGCCGTAGATGATTTCAAATTTAAGGACGATTAAAAATGATTGTAAAATGTATAAAAGAAGATAGGCATGAGTATCTGGGATTAAATAGAACCTATTTTGTTTATGGCATTCAATACATAAATGAGGAGATGCATTATTGTATATTACCGTATGAAGGAATTTGGTATTGGAGTCAATTTGGTGCTGAATATTTTCAAATAATAGATGAAACGATACCTACGAATTGGAAATTTGGGATGTACGGGGAATATTTTAGATGCTTTACCGCGTCTTAAGAAGAGGCCGCAATCGATGAAGATCATTATGGAAAGCTTATTGACGGAGTCCCAATAGAAGAGGAAATTTTTAGGAAGAGAAGAGCCGAGATGATCGATGATGTATATAATACCCATATCATCAAGGATCTTAACCGCTTCATATATGATCTAAGCCCTAACCTATCGGTACAGATGAATATTGCAAATAAAATGCTGGATATAGAGATACCAGATGCAAACGCTGAGGCCAAACATCGCAAAATGAATATTTTAAAGGATGACGGATATAGCTGGTATTTGATCGAATCAGACGTAAGCACCTTTAAAGCCAATGCTACTAATGATTATTTAAGACCCGTATTAAAATATCTTAAATTGTGGCTAGGCAGAAAGAATTTTAGATAACCGGGCAGAAAGGTTTAATACGGCAAGCGCGATCGATAAAGAAATTTTTATAAAAATTTTGAATGAAGATATTAATGTATGGCGCCCGGTAAAGGCTGTTCAAATCGCGCAATATATTTTTAAAATTACCGATACGACGAAATTTGAATCCGAACTGGATGAAATTTTAGAATTCAAACAGGGCGATATTGTAAAATGTAGAGAAAAAGACGGCGATTTCTATGCTTTTGAGCTATTATAAAAACCCGCCTTATAAATAGCGACACGCTTATCATATGGCTTGATTTAATCCCATTTTTCGCTATAATGAGCGTCAAATTTCACTCACGGGGATAGCGATGAGCCTTGTTTCTTACGAATTAAAAAAGCAAAAACTAGATGGAGCGCGCAATGTGGCGCTTTGGAAGGCGCGTGGCAGCGTGGTGGTAGTAGTACTGGCGCTATTTATCGCTATGCGCAAGGATTTCGGAGATTTCTCGTTCCTATTTTTATTAGTGTTGCTGGCTCTTGCTTATCCTGCTTACAAATACCTAGCCGTGCGTATTTCGCGTAAATTTGAAGCGCTCAGTGAAGAGGCCTTCAAAAACGAATTTTTGCTTTGGATCGCAAAGGAGCTGCGTCTTACCTTTCAGCCTTTTGGCGCGTTTTTACTCGATGAAATTTACAAAAATCCGCTCCGTAAAGAGGCAAATCTATGCACTTGCAAGCACGCGATAGTGGGCAAGACGCCCGAATTTGGTATAAAAATCGGCGACATCTGCCTAAGCCGCGATTTCGATAAAAACAGAGAAAATCGGGTATTTGAGCTGGATAAAATTTTGCATCTTAAAAAAAAGGACGATACTGCGATTTTCGACGGACTTTTTGCAAAATTCGATTTTAGCGAGACTTTCGATAGTAAAATTTTAGTTGTGCCGCGCGGAGAATTTATATTCGGCGCATCGGATCTGAAGCTGCTCAAAGATAGCCCCCATTTAAGCGCGTCGTTTGACGTATATCTAAACAACCCCGCCGCCGCCGCATTTTTGCAGAACAAAAAAATTTTAGAAAATATGCAGACGATCACTCTAAATTTGTTCGGTAAAACCGAGCTTTATCTGGGCGAAAACAGCCTCGTAATCGGCGTTGAAAATAGCGAAATTTTCAAATCTGCGCCGAGCTCGCAAAGCGCAAAACTGCTCGAAAGTCTAAACAAAATGATCGAGATCGCTAAAATTTTTGCCTATCTTAAAAAGCTCGGGCAGGTGGAATAATCTACGCTTTAAATTTGAGCGAGCGCCGTTGAAACAATTTGGTTCTTGCGAAGGCTGCGCTTTTTTGCTCGTCCGTTATTAAATCAAACTACTTCGAAAGGCAAAGAATTCTTTAATAAGCGCTTTCGCTTTGCTATCGACCTGAGCCGCTCAAATTTTACAAAAATTTTATAGCGGCTCTTAAAAAATTCCAAAATCTTTCAAAATTTTACTGACACCCTTCGCACTCGATTGAGCGGTCTGCGACGTTGTTTAGCTTCTCGCTATCTGGGCTTTCGGAGCGCAGGTAGTAGGTCGATTTTAGCCCCAGCTGCCACGCGAGCGTGTAAATTTCGCTCAGATAACCGCCGCTTGCCTTATCCAGGCTCATGAAGATATTTAGGCTCTGACCTTGGTCGATCCATTTTTGGCGGATGGCGCCCGCCTTTACTAGCAGGCGCTGATCGAGCTCGTACGCAGGCACGTACGCCTGCCACGTTTTCGGGCTTAAATTCGGCACGACGACCGGGATCATGCCGCTTAGATTGTGCTCGAACCATTTGCGCTTATACACCGGCTCGATCGTCTGCGTGGTGCCTACGAGTATGCTGATACTCGATGTCGGCGCGATCGCCATCAGGTAGCCGTTTCGCATGCCGTCGCGCTTTACTTTCTCGCGCAGCCCGTCCCAGTCGCAGCTGCTCTGCTCAAAAAGCCCGCCGCGCTTAACGAGCGCTTTGGCGCTCTCGTTCGCTAAATCGATCGGGAAAATTCCTTCGCTCCACTTCGAGCCCGCGAAATCAGGGTATCTGCCCTTTTCTACGGCTAAATTTGAACTTGCTTTGATCGCGTTAAAGCTCACGTTTTCCATTATCCTATCGATCAGCTCGAAGTGCTCGTAGCTGCCCCACTTCACGCCGCGCTCGGCCAGCATCTGCGCCTCGCCCATTACGCCGAGCCCTATCGCGCGCGTTTTTAGATTGGTGTGTTTGACCTTGGCGTGCGGGTAAAAATTTAGATCGATGACGTTATCGAGCATCCGCACGGCGATCGGCATCACGCGAGCTATCTCCTCGCGGCTGTTGATTTTGCTTAAATTTACGCTTGCGAGGTTACAAACTGCCGTCGCGCCCTCGCTGCAGCCCTTTTCTACGATAAAAATTTCTTTGCCGCCCAGCGTGTCTAGCGCGGTGATCTTTTTCGCCTTTTTTACGATGCCCGCGTCGGTCGCCACATCTTCGTTTTCCTCAAACAGCTTCTCGTCGCCGTCGGCAAATACGACTTTGATTTTGTAGTGGTTCGGCGCCGTGTTTTGAAAGATCTCGGTGCATAAATTTGAGCTCCTGATTAAGCCTTGATGCGCGTTTGGGTTGATGCGGTTGGCGTTATCTTTGAAGCATAAAAAGGGCATTCCGGTCTCAAAATAGCTCGTTAAAATTTTCTTCCAAAGCTCCTTTGCCAGGATGGTAGATTTTGAAATTTTATCGTCGGCCTCGTACTGCTCGTAGCGCGCTTCAAATTCCGCGCCATATAGATCGCTTAGATCGCTTACCTCTGCAGGATCGAAGAGCGTCCACTTCTCGCCGCTTTGAAGTCTTTTCATAAACAGATCGTTTATCCACAGCGCGGGGAAAATTTCATGCGCGCGGCGCCTCTCCTCGCCCGAGTTTTTGCGCAGATCAAGGAAGTCGCTCACGTCCATATGCCACGGCTCGATATACACGGCGATAGCGCCCTTGCGCGTGCCCAGCTGATCGACGGCGACGGCGATGTCGTTCGTGATCTTTAAAAATGGGATGATGCCGCCCGCGGCGTTTTTATGTCCGTCGATGCTGCCGCCCATTGCGCGCACCTTGCACCAGTCCCAGCCGATACCGCCGCCGAATTTGCTCAGAAGCGCCATCTCCTTGTAGCTATCGAAAATCCCCTCGATATTATCGGGCGTGCTTCCCACGTAGCAGCTGCTTAGCTGATGTCGCGTCGTGCGGGCGTTTGAGAGCGTAGGGGTCGCGAGCATGACTTCAAATTTAGATATGAGATCGTAAAATTTCTTCGCCCAGCTCTGGCAATCAAGCTCGTTTTGCGCAAGGAACATCGCGATCGCCATAAACATCTGCTGCGGAAGCTCGATCGGCGCGCCGCTTTTATCCTTGATGAGGTAGCGATCGTAAAGCGTTTTGATGCCTAGGTAGTTAAACTGCAAATCGCGCTGCGGCTGCAAGTAAGAATTTAGATCCTCTAGATCGTATTTTTCCTTAAGCCCGAGCATTATGCGGCCCGCCGCCTCGCCGCGAGCGAAGTAATCTTTTAGACTGTTGTAGCCGCTAAAGCCCGTTACTTTGTGATATAGATCGTATAAAAATAACCGCGCGGCGACAAAGGTCCAGTTCGGGCGGTCCACGTCGATCTTTTCGACCGCGGTTTTGATGAGGGTTTGTTGGATCTCCTCCGTGGTGATCATATCGCGAAACTGGATCTTTGCGTCTACCTCAAGCTCGCTAAGGCTTACGTTTTCCAGCCCCTCCACTGCCTCGCTCGTATATTTTTTGATCTTGCTTACGTCAAGTTCCTCGGTTCTGCCGTTGCGTTTGATTACTTTCATATCGTTCCTTGAAATTTAAAAATGCAAATTTAGCGTTAGTTTCCCAATATAAAATACGTCGTCAAAAGAGGCGGCATAATAAATGCCTCAAATCCGCCGTCTTTTAAATTTACGCTAGCTGCGCTGCAAAATCGCGCATTATAGCCAAAATTGCTTAAGTCTATCTGTCATTATTTTGGCTTATAGATTTTAAAATTTAACGAAGCGGGCGGAAACGATGCGGTAAAATTTGAGCGAAATTTTATGGTAGCGGCACGAAATTCTGCAGGTAAAAATTTACGCAAAGCTTTGCGAAATTTTGCGCCGAAAAAGTAAGAAACAAAAAGAGCTTTGCGGGTAGATTTAAAATTTACCCGCAAAGCTTTAAAATTTAATTGTGCGGTAGCGGGATGGGCTTTCCGTTTAAGATCATAGAGTTGCTTGCCTTATCGAAGCTAAACTCCATCTTAACCCCATCTCCATCAGGCTTAAGAAACTGCGAGCCGTAAACTTCCGCCATCGGCGCAAAATCGCGCAGGCTGTCATAAGGCGATAGGAAGTCCGTGATGGTCGTATTTATCGTAGCTTTGCCGTCCAAGCTCATGCGCTTAAAAAGCTGCGTCTCGTCGATGTAGCCGCCTACTAGCGCGCTTGCGTTAAAAGCAAATTTCTTGCCGAGGCTATTTTCAAACGAAAAATCACTCACGTTGATTTTCATATCATCTTTTAACAACTTCATAAAAAGCTCTTTATTTTCCGCTAATTTTTCGCCTTCTTGCGGATTTGAGATAACAGACAGATATTTTTCGAAAAGTGCGGCGCTAAAGCTGGTATCGACGCCTAAATGGATGTTTCGCACTAGCACATCGGCGATTTTTAGGCTTTGGGCTTTATCACTTTCGTTGAAATTTAAAATTCCATCTTTTACGCGGTAGCTACCTTCCGTGCTCATATCCGTAACTACGACGAAGCGCTGCTTATCTACAGTTACGACGAGCTCTTTTGTGCTGCCTGCAAAATCTATGTCATTCAAAAAGAGCTTGGTTATATTATCGTCTAGATCTTGGATACCGTTTTTAAAGTTTGCCTCATAGATAAGATCCTTTATATCAAGACCCGAATCCTTGCCGTCGTCTATAAAAATTTCACCGATTTTAAAGCCCAAGGCTTTTATCGTTTTGCCGCTCATATCGCTCGTGCCGTTTAGGCTAAGGCCTGCAAGACGTCCTATTTCACCATCTTCGAGCACATTTATATCGGCTAGCTTTGCGCTAAATTTAACCTCAGTAGGCCCGTAGTTTAGATGCGTACTAAGCGGCGCGTCAGTCTTAAACAGCTTCTTGCAAGGCTCCGCGTAATATGGCGTCTTAATCGTTAAAATTCCGTCGCTCTCAAATCCATCCGCAGCGTTTTTTACGCTATGCTTAATAGTGTAGTCATAGCGAAAAGCAAAATCTTCCGGGAAAATTTTAGCAGGATCCGGCTCGTCCGTATCGTTGCTATCTTGCGCGCCTGCTTTTTCCTTTAGCTTGTTAAAGCCTTCAGCAAGGCTTTTTTGTAGTTTCTCTTTTTTTACTACGCCTTCGATAAAGCCGCTTGAGTTGCTATCGCCCGGGTAAAATTTGGCGCTCGTAGTCTCAAAAATATCGTTTCTAGCAATAAATTCCGCAATCTGCTGCTCAATCGCCGCACCGGCGCTCTTACCCACCGCGCCGTCGACGGTTTTGGTAATACCGTCGTTTATGGTTTTTGCAACGCCCGATTTTGCGTCTTTGGTTGCAAAAAATACGCCCGCGATCAACGCTAAAATGACTACTAAAGCCGCGATGATCTTTTTCATCGTCATCTCCTTTTAAATAAAATTTATTCAACCATATATTTTGCCGTAAATTCTTAAAATTTTCAAATTCTAGCTTAGTGTGATTTAACCTAAAAAAAGTTATAATTGCAATATTAATATCAAAATTTAGGAAAACCTATGGCAAAGCAAACGAAATATATTTTCGTGACGGGGGGCGTTCTGAGCTCGCTGGGTAAGGGCATTGCGGCGGCGTCGATCGCGACGCTTTTAAAGCACGCGGGGCAAAAGGTGCGCATCCTAAAGGCGGATCCTTATATCAACGTCGATCCGGGCACCATGAGCCCGCTGGAGCACGGAGAGGTTTTCGTCACCGACGACGGCGCGGAGACCGATCTGGATTTGGGGCACTACGAGCGATTCTTGGATGAAAATTTAAGCCAAGACAACAACTTCACCACGGGCAAAGTTTACAGCTCCGTCATCGAAAAGGAGCGCAGGGGCGATTATCTGGGCAAGACGATCCAGGTGATCCCTCACATCGTAGGCGAGATCGTGCGCCGTATAAAAAAGGCGGGCGAGGGCAACGACGTGCTGATCGTCGAGATCGGAGGCACCGTGGGCGACATCGAGGGGCTGCCGTTTTTAGAGGCGATCCGCGCGATGAGAGTGGAGCTGGGTAGGGTAAATACGATGAATATCCACCTCACGCTCGTGCCTTTCATCAAGGTAGCGGGCGAGCTCAAAACCAAGCCCACGCAGCACAGCGTAGGCGAGCTGCGCCGCATCGGTATCAGCCCCGATATGATAATCTGCCGCTCCGAAATGCCGCTAAATCGCGCGCTTAAAGACAAGATCGCGCTAAGCTGCGGCGTGGATAAAAACTGCGTCATCGAAAGCCCCGATAGCGCGAGCATCTATCAGATCCCGCTTGCGTTTTTGAAACAGGATATTTTAACGCCGATCGCGGAGACTTTAAGCTTAAACAAGCTCGAAGTCGATATGAGCAACTGGGACAGCCTAGTTAAGCGCGTTATCGTGCCTACGAACGAAACCACGATTGCCTTCGTCGGCAAATATATCGATCTGAAAGAAAGCTACAAATCCCTCACCGAGGGGATCATCCACGCGGGCGCCACGCTTGATACGCGGATAAATTTGAAGTGGATCGACAGCGAAAAAATTGAAGCAAGCAATGTGGATGAAATTTTCCGCGACGTAAACGGAATTTTGGTCGCAGGCGGCTTCGGCTCGCGCGGGGTAGAGGGTAAAATTTTAGCCATAAACTACGCGCGGGTGCGCAAGGTGCCGTTTTTGGGTATCTGCTTGGGGATGCAGCTTGCGATGGTGGAGTTTGCGCGCAATGTCTTAAAATTAAAGAACGCCAACTCTGCAGAATTTGACCCGCAGACCGAAGATCCGGTGATCTACCTCATCGACAGCTTTATCGACGCAAGCGGCAAAAAGCAGATCCGCACGCACAAATCCCCTATGGGCGGTACTATGCGGCTGGGCGGCTATGACTGCGACGTCAAAAAGGGCTCGCTTTTGGGTAAAATTTACGGCGAGCAAAAAATCATCCGCGAGCGCCACCGCCACCGCTACGAAGCCAATCCGAAGTACCGCGCCGAGTTTGAAAAGCACGGTCTTATCGTCTGCGGCGAGAGCGACGGGCTTATCGAAGCGGTCGAGCTAAAAAACCATCCGTTTTTTCTGGGCGTGCAGTTTCACCCGGAATTTACCAGCCGTCTAGTGCGCCCAAATCCCGCTATTTTGGGCTTTATCGAAGCATCCATAAAAAATGCTAGGTAAAAACGAGATAAGGGAAATTCTAAAATCGAGATTTGCGAACGATCGGCATACTAAAATTTCTGAAATTCCCTTACCCTGCGATCTGAAAGATACCTATAAGGCGGCTTTGCGCATAAAAACTGCCATCGAAGAAAACCAGCGCATAGCCGTAGTCGGCGATTACGACGTCGACGGTATCGTAAGCACCGTCATAATGAGCGATTTTTTCAATCAAATAGGCGCGGATTACGTTATCAAGATCCCAAACCGCTTCACCGACGGATACGGGCTAAACAGCGAGATCATAGGCGAGCTTGAGGACGTTGATCTCATCATCACCGTAGATAACGGCACCTCCGCGACGGAAGCCGCCGAAATTTGCGCCCAAAAAGGGATCGATCTCATCATCACCGATCACCACATGCCTCCGCCCGTGCTGCCTAGAGCTTATGCGATAATCAATCCGAAGCAGCCTGATTGTACCTTCCCGAATATCGAAATTTGCGGCGCGCAGGTGGCCTGGTATCTCGTGGGAGCGCTAAAAGAAACCCTCGGCGTGAACTACGATATGGCAAGCTCGATGGATATCCTCATCATCGCCATAATCGCCGATATGATGGAGCTGCGCGATATGAACCGCGCGCTTTTGCGCTTCGGCATCAAGCGGCTAAATAGCTCGAACCGCGCCTGCTTCAAGGCGATTAAGGAGCATTATTTTAAAAAGCACTTCGAATTTGACGATATCAGCTACACGATCGCGCCGCTAATCAACTGCACGGGGCGGATGGACGATGCGACGATGTCGTATAACTTCCTATGCGCCAAAAATATCAGAGAGGCAAACCACTACCTAGAGACGATAAATTCCATCAACAACTCGCGCAAAGAGGAGGAGAAAAGCCTTTACGACGAGATCGTAAAAAGCGTCGATCCGAGCGACAACGTCATCGTCGTGTGGGGTCCGCAGTGGCACGAAGGGATCATCGGCATCGTCGCAAGCCGCCTAAGCAAGACCTACAAAAAGCCCGCGATCGTCTTTAGCGTAAGCGACTCGCGCGCCAAAGGAAGCGCGCGCAGCATCGGTAAATTTGACATTTTAGAGCTGATCTCTTCGCAAAGCGAAATTTTAACGACCTTCGGCGGACACAAGGGCGCTGCGGGCGTGGGGATCGATCCTGCGCTACTTCAGGAGTTTAAGCGGCGCGTAAATGAGCGTATAACGCCTAAGGATCTGAGCGATTTTAGCGCGCAAGACGATCTGCTGGGCGAGCTGGACGCGTCGCAGATAGACTTCGAGCTGCTTGAAATTTTAGAATTTTACGAGCCGTACGGGCAGAAAAATCCGCGCCCGCTCTTTTGTATCAAAGGCGCGCGCGCGCGCAACATCAGAGAGATCGGCAAGGAGGGCAAGCATATCAAAATGGCGCTTGATAAAAACGGCGGCAGCGTCGAGGCGCTATTTTTCAACTACGACTTTTTGCCGCGCGCCGGCGAGCGGGTGGACGTGATCTTTACGATTAGCAAAAACAACTTCCGCGGCACGATCACGCCAGAGCTCATCATCAAGGAGCTAAGCCCGAGCGAGAGTTAAATTTTAAAATTTAGGCCGGCTTGGTGTGCATTTCGCGCCGGACACAGCCTTTAAATTTAACTCTCGATCTGTGAGCTAGGCGCGTATTGCGCACTCGGCGGGTTTGCCCTGCTACAGCGCCCGTCTGCTCTACTCGCCCGATATGTATTGCGCGCCCGGCGCGGCTTTGAAATTTAACGCGCGAGCTCAAGCGTGCGATTTCGGGGCTCGGCACGGCGCGCAAACGCGATGTGTTATCTCTAGCTCCCGCACGGTTTGCAAAACAGACGAAATTTTTTAGCGCTGTAAAAGTAAAATTTAAACGTTTCTAAATTTTAAAATTTTGCGAGGGCGAGCGGGAACGGTCTGAAACAGACAGAAGGGCCCTGCAAATGGAATTTCGGATAAAATTTTATGAAGCGGCGGGCTAAATTTTAAAATTTGACCCGCCCTTAAGCTTAGGGGCTAAAAAACCACCACTAAAAACCACTTAAACGGCGCGGGTGCCGAGATCGCATGCGGCAAGCCCGCAGGCATTACGATGCTTTGCCCCGCTTTTACGCGGTGCTTCTGCCCGTCGATCGTGAAATCGCCCTCGCCCTCAAGCACGTAAACGAACGCGTCGCCGTCGGATTTGTGCGAGCTGATCTCCTCGCCGCCGTCGAAGGCAAAAAGCGTCATATTCAGCGCAGGATTTTGCGCGAGGGTGCGCGAAATCACCTTATGAGGGGATACTTCGACTAGCGAAGCAAGCTCTACGGCCTTAGCGGCGTCGATATTTTTGATATGTTGCATAAGTTCTCCTTGAAATGAAATTTGATCGATTTTAGCTAAAATTTAGCAAGCTCGCTTTGATGATTATCAATCCGGATCCGCGCTGAAAGGATTTTTCAGAAAGATCGGAACGAAATTTATCAGATATAGCGCGACCGCGGCGATGAAAAGCACCGATGGGATCATCACGTATAAAACAAAGCTCTCGCCCGCAAAAACGGCTCTTAAAGCCCCCGCGAGTAGAGCTAAAACGAGCGCCGCGCGGCTTAGGCGCGGGAAGTTTAGCGGCGAAATTCCGCTGTGGCGCTGGCCGGCGATCATCCCTACGAAAAGTATCGCTCCATACATATAGCAGATCGCGATGACGTGCAGCGGCGCGACAGCGTATCCCCCGCGTATCAGCTCCCAGCCCAGCCACGCATAGCCCGCCGCGCACGCAGCCTGCAACGCGTAGTAAAACGCCATATAGTGGCGGCTTAGAATTTCGGCGTAGTGCAGCTCGCGAAGTTTCGCCAAAAACAAAAATCCGATGCCAAGCGCGATAAACCCGCACGTCGCCTCGCTTAAAAATGGGCTCGCGAGCGCCAAAGCGAAGGCGAGGAAAGCGGCTAAATTTTTGTAGATAAAATTTGGAATAAAAACGGCGTCCTTCAGCCCGCCCTCTCTTAACGCTTCGTTGCCGATAACGACGCTTATGCGGTAGCTTACGACGGCGATTGCCGCGACGTTGATATGCACGAAGCTAAGCAAAAACTTCTCATCTCCGCTCGCGCCGTAGGCCGCAGAGCAGGCGCAAAACGCCGCAAGGACTGCCAGGATGCTAAAATTATTCGAGTTTTTATCCAGCCACAAAAGCCGCGCCGCAAAGATGAAAAATATCGCCCAAAACAGCGCCGTAATCGCCGCCGCCGCGCGTAAGTTTAAAAAGCTCGCGATAAAAGCCGCGATCAGGCAGGCGGCAAAGGCAAGCGAGACGGGCTTTAGCGAGCCCTCGAAGTTCGTCCAATCGGGCAGCGCGGTAAGCAAAAATGCCGCGTAGATGCACGAAGGCGCCAAAAATAGAAAGTAAAACTTATGAGCGCCGACATAATCGATCGCCAGCGCATCGGGTGCTAGGAAGCTAAGCGCGCCCAGCGCCGCAAAAAAGCAGGCGCAAAGAACGAAGGCGCGCATCGGATGGGAGAAAAAATTCCTCGCGCGCTCGTCTTTAAATTTAGGCGCGTAAAAGCCTAGCTCTTGCCGCTGCGCCGGGCAGGGCTCGGAATTTTTGAGCTCCTGCGACGAGACAGGCTCGGTTTGGTTTTGCGTGGAGTTAGCTTTGGAATTCCGATCGGAATTTTTAGAGCTTTGCGAGAAGTTCTGAACAGAATTTGGTTCGGCGCTTCCGCCGTTTTGTGAGAAATCCCACGCGAAATTTTGATTTTTAAAGCTTTGCGCGGAAGTGGGTTTGGAGTTTTGACTTTGATCTGAATTCTTGGCGCTTTGTAAGAAGCTTAGCGGGAAATTCCGTTCGGAATTTTTAATGTTTTGCGAGAAACTCGGTTTGGAATTTAGCTCGTAGCTTCTGCCACTTTGCGAAAAAGCCTGAGTGGAATTTTTATCATAGCTTTTACAATTTTGTGAAAAATCCTGCGTGGAATTTTGATTTTTAAAGTCTCGCGCGGGCTCTGCCTCTAAATTTCGATTGGAATTTTTAGCGCTCTGCGGGAATTTCGGCTCAAGATTTCGGTCGTAATTTTTGACGCTCTGCGAGAAGCTTGGCTCAAAATTTCGGCCCGAATTCCTGAAGCCTTGCATAGACCCGGCTTCCCTGCCGCGAGCGGAATTCCAAAAATTTTGTATAAAATTTAAAGCGGAAATTTTGAAATTTTGCGCAGGCTCCGTTTCTAAGCTCCAAGTAAAATCTTTAAAATTTTCTGCAAAATCGGGGGCGAAACGTTTAAAATTTTGTGCGACTTCGCAGCCTCTGTGCCGGAGGCCAGATCCGCACGGTATGCCGGCCGCGCTCTCAAAGTAAAATCTACGCGGCGCGAGAATTTTACTTTCAAAGCCTAGTCTGCGCAGCACACGGGTTTCGTGCCCAAAATTCGTCAAATTGCGCGGCTCGGCGCTCTTATCGGCACCTTCGCCTGCGCGGATTTGCTTTTTTAAATTTGCAAATTGTAGCGCGGCGAGGTTAAATTTCTTCAAATTTACAGAGCCAAAATTCTTAAAATCGCGCGCGACATGTAAATTTAAAAAATTCCGCACTGCACAAAACGTGTCTAGAGCGGGATTTTGCTCGCTACCTAGCCCACTTGCATCGCAAAACAGCGAGCGGTAGGTACTAAAAACGGCTTTTTGAGCGCTGAACTGCGCGCTCAATCCACAAGCATCAAAACCGCAACGTAGAAAGGCGTCTCGGTTCGCGCCAAATTTGCAGTACAAATGGATGTCCTGCTTCGTGCCAACGCGCTGTAAGCAAATGCCTGCATTGAAGTTGCGCTGCGAGCGTCCGTTCATACTAGATTGCAAACGATCGCTCCTGCTAGAGCTGCGTCGCAAACGATCGTTCGCGCTGGGATCGCGGCGCGAGTGGACATCTCGGTTCGCGTCAACGCATCGTAAGCAAGCGCCCACGCTAGAGCTATACCGCGAGTAAGTACTTTCGTTAGAGCCGCAGTATGTATCGCTGCTAAATTTCGTCGAATTTTGCGCTGCAAAATCGCAGCAAACTGCGCCGTTCAAGAGCACGCTCACGATGTAATCGCAGTTCGCACGGCTGCACAGTTCGTATTTCGGTGCGATAAAACCACGGCGCCCTGTATCCTGTGTGAGGCTGTGTCTGCCCGCGCCGACATCGATACATCCAGAACCCCGCAAAAGCTCGCGC
>NZ_CALIBF010000002.1 GCF_938045465.1 uncultured Campylobacter sp. | reverse complement strand
CAACATTTGTCATAGTGCTAACAGTAGAAGAGAAATTTCCTTGAGATGTATAATATGCACCTAAATCTGTTACCATAGTCTGAATGTTAGAAGCTGCCTTAGAAACCTCAGCATCATCACGTGTAGCTGCAAGTCTTGGAATAGCAACAGCTGCCAAAATACCTAAAATAACGATAACGAAGATCAACTCGATCATAGTAAAACCTTTTTTCATGGTTTACTCCTTAAATAAAATTCATCCCGCATACCTATATGCGAAACTTGGCGGAATTATAGAGAAAAATTTAAAAATTGTCAATAGTTTTTAGCAAATTTTTTACAATTTATTTACAAAGCTCGATTTTGCGGGCATTGTAAAATCAAAATTTTAAATCCATTCGGCTTATATAATGTATTTTATCGGCGCTTCTACACATTGATATCATAAAATTATTCGCTTTCATTCTCATGCGCACCCGATAAACTATATGGCTATTCGAGATACAGGAGCTACAGCCCGTATCGCTTAGTCAAAATTTCATAGTTTTCTACGCGTCTATCGCGCAAAAACGGCCACCAGCGGCGCACGTTTTCGCATCTTTGCATATCGATGGTTACGACTTCGCATAGCTCGTCGGTGCTGTTTGCGCGAAACAGCTGTTCGCCCTGCGCGCCGAAAACAAAGCTATTACCCCAAAACCTAATCCCTTCTTCGCTGACAAGCTGGTCCACGCGCTGTTTATTCGGCAGCACCTCTAAAGTTTCGCCGTTAAATTTAATCTCTATAGAAATTTTTAAATTCTCTCGCGCCGCCTCATTTTTCGCGGGCAAAATTTCGCCGCCGATCGCCATTTTGCCGCCACCCGTTAGCGCCTCGTTATTAAAGGATAAAATTCCGCCCTCGCTTAAAATTTTACTCTCGCTGCTCACATCCGCGGAGCGCGAAATTTTATCGCGCATATTCAAATTTGCTTCACTCCCGGATAAAATTTCATCCGGTGAGATCTCGCTAAGCGCGGCGCTTTCAAAACCCACGCGATTTACGGCGACTACGGGTAGAGAGTTTGCCACTGCATGCCCGCGCTGTACCGCAACCCAAGCCTCCAGCTGACGCGCTTTTTCGTCCTCGCCGTCGCCGTCGAACCACCCGATCGCGGTCGGATATATGAGCAGCTCGGCACCGCGTAGCGCCATCGCGCGCGCCGCCTCGGGATACCACTGATCCCAGCACACGAGCACGCCGAGCCGCCCCACGCTCGTATCTATGGGCTCAAAGTCCAGATCGCCCGGCGTGAAATAAAATTTTTCGTAAAACTGCGGATCGTCGGGGATATGCATCTTGCGGTACTTGCCGGCGATCGTGCCGTCGCGCTCGAAGACCACGGCAGTGTTGTGATACAGCCCCGCGGCACGACGCTCGAAAAGCGAGCTTACCAGCACGACGCCAAATCTCTTCGCTACCTCGCTCCACAGCCGTAAATCGCGCTCGAAATCCTGCGCATAGTCGAAATTTTCGGTATTTTCGCGCTGGCAAAAATAATGCGTCTGATGAAGCTCTTGCAAAACGATTAATTGCGCGCCCTTCGCCGCTGCGCGCGCGATGAGTTCGATACTGCGCGCTATCGTGCGCGCCTTGGTGCCTTCAAATTTATGCGAAATCAGCCCAACTTTTAAAATTTTCATATTTTTCCTTCGATCTAAATTTAAAGCCTGAATTTATTCATGCACGAGCAGTGTAGCGAGCCGTTTTGGCGGATGAAAACACGCGCGTTCACTCCCACTACTTCGCGATCCGTGCACGCTGCTCGCAGACGCGACAGCGCCAGCTCGTCCGCCGCGCGGTTCGGATCGTGTGGATCTGCGGGGTCTGCATAGGTAGGCACGATGAGCGCGCCGTTTAAAAAGACGAAATTTGCGTAAGTAGCAGGCAGCCTGCGTCCCTGATAAAAGATCGCGCGCGGGATCGGCAGTTCGATCACGTCGTATCCGAGCGATGAAATTTCATCCTTCATCGCACCAAGCTCCGCATAGTGCAGATCGCTCGGATCGTCGCACGACGAAATAGCCACAGTGCGCGGGCTTAGAAAGCGTGCGAGGGTATCTACGTGGCTGTCGGTATCGTCGCCTTTGATGAAGCCGCGTCCCAGCCAGATTATGTTTTTCAGCCCGAAAATTTCACGCAGGCGCGCATCCAGCTCGGCCTTACTAAGGGAGTTGCGATTTTCGTTTAGCAAACACGCGCTCGTAGTTAGCATCGTGCCCGCGCCGTCAAAATCGACGCTACCGCCTTCTAAGATCAGATCTACGTCTCGCAGCGGGCGGGCGTTCGCGGCGTAAAGCTTGGAATTTAACGCGTCGTCCTTAGCACTTGCGAACTTGCCGCCCCAGGCGTTGAAACGAAAATTTAGCCCCGTGATTTTACCGCCCTCCTCTACGTCGATCGCGCCGTAATCGCGGATCCACGTATCGTCGGTATCGATTTGCGCGAAGCTCGCGTTTGCTAAGCCGCCGCAAATTTGCTCAAAATCCTCGCGGCTCGGCGCGATTGCAACGACCGGCTCAAACCTCGCTGCAGCGGCGATAAAGTCACGGTAAGCCGCCCGTATCTCGCCTAAATACGGCGCCCAGTCGGTGTCCGCGTGTGGCAAAGACACCAAAAGCGCCTCTTGCTCCTCCCATTCGGCGAATGCTCTCATTTTTGCTCCAAGATTAAAATTTCACGGATTATAGCGAAGGTCGGTTTAAAAAGATATTTGTGGATGGTGCGCCCGGAGGAATTCGAATCCCCGACCTTTTGAACCGCAATCAAATGCTCTATCCAGCTGAGCTACGAGCGCACGAAATAAAAGAAACGGGATTATAGCGTTTTTAGCTTAAATTTAGCCAAAAGGCGGTTTAAATTTCGACATGCGATAAATTTTAGCTTCGCATTTTTCGCATTTGCCCGATCGCGACGCCTAGTTTTTCTTTTAAATTCCAACGTGCAAGAATTTTAGCCTACTCAAATTTACCTTGTATCGCGCCGAAATTTAACTTGCTTAAGGATTGCATTTTGGAATTTAAAATTTATCCTACTTAAAATTCCGCGAGGCAAATTTAAAATGTCTTAAAAATTTACGACCTTGCAGCCCAAATCCCACGCAAAATAAATAAAATTTATTGCTTTTTAGGTATCATAAGCAAGTAATGAAATGAACGAAGGAGAGAAAATGAAGCAAGTATTTTTGGCGTTTGTGCTGTGGCTCGGTCTTTGCGGGGCTGCTTTTGCGATGCAAGATACGGAGCCAAGCGAGGCACAAGGACAAAATTCTGCGGGAATTAAAATTTTAAGCGACGAGTTTTATAAAATGTCCGCCGAAGAGTATGGCAAAGCGAAAGTTAGTTGCGACGCTTCGCATGATTACATAGGTTGTGATAAAATTTATTCTCCAAAAATTTCGCAATTTATAAAGGAGTGCGATTTTGGCAATGGAAAATACAGCACCTGTGAAAAATTATTAGAAAGCTTAAATACAAAATGCTTTGAAAAAAATGGCAGAGAAAATTTTGAAGCTTGTGATTTGGCGGGTGAAATTCTAATTAAAACAAGTAGAATTCCATTAGGTTTAGAACGGTTAGTAAGAGGCTGCGAAGTCGGTCAGATTATAAATTCTTGTTTTCTTTGCGCTCTAACATATCTACATTATTCTTTCGACATTGACGAAGTAATCAAATACACAACGATGACGAGAGATTTGGCGCATAACAAAGAACATTTCAATAAAATCATCAAAAAATTGCAAGATTGCAAAGCCGACAAAGAGTGCAATCCCGCGAAATTAGAATTTCAATAGGCAAACGGCGAGATAGCAAATACGGCGGGCTAAATTTCTAAATTTAAAAAGCAAAGGAAAGATCGCTATGGCGGATAAGCTGATCGACATCGGGCTAATTTTGTTTTTCGGCGGTTTTGGTTTTGTATGCTATATAAACGGCGTATTGGGCATCGGCAAAGACTATATGCAGCGCAATAAAATAGATTTCGTGCGCTGGATGTTTAGTCCGGGGCACATTTTGCGCTCCAACACGCCGTTTGATTCGAACGAGCCGCTAGAATTAAAATTTAAAGAGCCCAAAAGCAAGCACATAATCTACAATTTCTTTGAGTTTATCATCCACTATGCGATAATCGCGCCGTTTTTAGCGATCTATGCGAGGATTTTTCTATTTTGCGCGGGGCTAGCCATTAAAATTTTATCCTAAATTTAAAATTTGCGACGCGGATGCAGAACGGGCATTGCATAGACGCCGTTTTCGTTGCAGAATTTCAAATTTTACGCCGCATCTCTTACTAAGCATGCTACACTTATTATATTTTAAGAGATAAAATTTCAAAATTTTATCCCCAAATTCACGACTTGCGAATTTTATGCCGTGATTTCCGTTTCTATCAGGGCGGGAAGGGAGCTTGAATTGCGAGGTCGCTCCCCTTCCCGCCCCAAACCC
>NZ_CALIBF010000001.1 GCF_938045465.1 uncultured Campylobacter sp. | reverse complement strand
GACGGCCAATGGAGTAACTCGTTTTAATATTTCAAAAACAAAATTTCAAAAAATCAAACTCCCCGTACCTCCTCTGGAAGTACAGCGTGAAATAGTCCGCATTTTGGACTGTTTCACGCTGCTTACAGCAGAGCTTACAGCAGAGCTTACAGCTAGGAAAAAGCAATACGAATTTTATCGCGACTTCCTTTTAAGCTTTGACGAGCTCAATAAAAATGGGGGGTATGAACTAAAAACACTTAGGAGCATTGCAGACTACTCGAGCGATAGAATTAAATTTGACTCTTTAAATGAGCTAAATTACGTCGGCGTGGAAAATTTGCTTCAAAATAAAGCAGGGAAAGTATCGTCAAAATACGTTCCGGCGAGCGGAAACTGTACTAAGTTTGAAAGCGGCGATATTTTGATAGGCAATATTCGTCCTTATTTAAAGAAAATTTGGCAAGCTGACTGCACTGGTGGAGCAAGTGGCGACGTTTTGGTTTTGCGTTTAAACGACGAAAGCGTCAATTCTAGATATTTGTATCAAATTTTGGCTGATGATAAATTTTTCGATTATAATATGAAAAATGCAAAAGGCGCAAAAATGCCACGAGGAAATAAGAATGCTATTTTGGAATATAAAATCCCTGTTCCATCACTACCAACCCAGCGCAAAATCGTCGAAATACTCGACAAATATGACACGCTCGTAAACTCTATAGCCGAGGGTCTACCGTGCGAGATAGAGTTAAGGCAAAAGCAGTATGAGTATTACAGAGAAAAGCTATTAAATTTTACAGAAATTGAAAAGGAGATATAGTAGTGTTTGCTGGTACTCTTAACGAAATAGCAAATAAGCTTAAAAATTTGAATAAAAAAGCACAATTAATTTATGCTTTTAACGGTACGGGTAAGACTCGTTTATCTGTAGAATTTAAAAATTTAATAGAATCAGGAGCCGATGAAAACAGTGACTCTGACCAAAAGAAAATTATTTATTATAATGCTTTTACGCAGGATTTATTTTATTGGGATAACGATATAGAAAATGATGTCGAGCCAAAATTAAAAATACAACCGAATTCTTTTACTAGCTGGGTATTTCAAGAACAAGGATTGGATAAAGAGGTTATTGATACTTTTCAGCTTTATGTAGGTAAAAAGCTTGAACCTAGATTCGATGCAAATTTTTCAGAAGTTTCTTTTTCTTTTATAGATGACAATGCCTCCGAAGATAATATTAAAATTTCAAAAGGAGAAGAAAGTATTTTTATTTGGAGTATTTTTTATGTATTAATAAGGCAAGTAATAAATGAATTAAATATAGCGGAACCAGATAATCGATCAACTCACGAATTTGATGATCTGGAATATTTTTTTATAGATGATCCGGTGAGTTCACTAGATGAGAATAACTTAATAGAGATAGCTGTAAATTTAGTTGAAAGAATAAAAGAGAGCGAATCAAATATAAAATTTATAATTACCACTCACAACCCTTTATTTTATAATGTGATACATAATGGGCTAAGCAGGGAAAGAAGGTGCAGCATGCATCTATTAAAGAAAACCGAAGATGAAATATATGTTTTAGATAAACAAAATAATGATTCGCCGTTCGCCTATCATCTTTATTTAAAGGCTGAGATAGAAAAAGCCATTGAGAATAATCAAATCAAGAAGTACCATTTTAATTTTCTAAGAAATATTTTGGAAAAAACTTCTACTTTTCTTGGTTATAAAAGCTGGGGCGATCTCTTGCCGGATACTCCAGGCGGAGATTCAAAACCGTATGAAACAAGACTGATTAATATTTCAAGTCATTCTAAACATTCTGCCGAAGAGAGTGTTGAGCCAAACGATAACGACAAAAGAGTATTAAGATTTTTAATTCAGAAAATTAGCTCAATATACCATTTTAAATAAAAAAACTAACAAAGGAAAAAAATGACAGAGACCAAACCGATAGCCGAGAGTAAAAATTTTATAGTCCTGGACGAATATGAAAAGATAATCCAGCCCTCAACCTACCAAAGCGAGGCGGATATGGAGCGCGAGCTGATAAGCGATCTAGTCGCGCAAGGCTACGAGTATGCAAAAGACATAAACTCTCCTGCAAAGCTACTGGAAAATTTAAAACAGCGGCTGGAAAGCCTAAACGAGGTTAAATTTACGCCTTCTGAGTGGACTAGATTGCTTAGCGAGTATCTTGACGCGCCAAACGATGGAGTGAATGAAAAGACTCGCAAAATCCAAGACAATCACATTTATGATTTTGTTTTTGATGATGGGCATATACAAAATATATATTTACTGGACAAGAAAAATATCGCGCGAAATAGCGTGCAGGTTATTAATCAATTTGAGCAGACGGGCGCGCACGCAAATAGATACGACATTACTATCCTAGTAAACGGCTTGCCGCTGGTGCAAATCGAACTAAAAAAGCGCGGCGTGGCGATAAGAGAAGCATTTAATCAAATCCACCGCTATGCCAAAGAGAGCTTTAACGCGTCAAATTCGCTATTTAAATACCTGCAAATTTTCGTTATCTCAAACGGCACGGATACGCGCTACTTTGCAAATACTACAAAGCGCGATAAAACTAGCTTCGATTTTACTATCAACTGGGCGGATTCTAAAAATTTGCCAATTAGGGACATAAAGGACTTTACTGCGACTTTTTTAGCGAAAAATACGCTTTTAAGCATACTGACAAAATATTGCGTATTTGACGCGAGTGACACCTTG